>JBHEMQ010000051.1:22431-22696 GCA_046262475.1 Candidatus Velthaea sp. | reverse complement strand
GCACTACAAAGACGCGCAGATCGACCACCTCGACGGCGTCACCATCCAGTATCCGAACTGGTGGATGAACATCCGTCCCTCGAACACCGAACCGCTGTTGCGGATGAACGTCGAGGGCGACACGAAAGAACTGATGGAGCGGCACCGGGACGAGGCCCTCGCGCTGATTCGTTCGTGATCGTCGGTCGAGCGTTCGCGCTCTGCACCGGTACGTGATCATCCGGGCCTGCACGGCCGTTGCGTCGTTCCGCGCGTTGCCGCAGCG
>JBHEMQ010000051.1:13990-22256 GCA_046262475.1 Candidatus Velthaea sp. | reverse complement strand
ATCTCGAAGCACAGCTCGCCGGAGCCGCGCTGTGGCACGACGCGCAAACCGATCGTGAAGCGCTGCAGTGCAGCATCGCGCGCTTGCGCGACGGACGTTTTGTGCTCGCCGTGGTCGGCGAGTTTTCGAGCGGCAAATCGTTTCTGCTCAACGCGCTGCTGGGCAAAGTCGAGCACGAAGACCGCCTCGGCGCAAAGCGCATCGTCGGCCTGCTCGCCACCGACATCAACCCCTCGACGGCAACCATCACCGAACTGGCGTACGCGGCCGAAGAAAGCGCGACGGCGCTGTATGCGAACGGACGCGAGGAGCGCGTGCCGCTCGGGCGCCTCTCGCGTTTCGTCGCCGTCGGCGACGAAGGCAAACTGCACGACGCGACCGGCGATGAAAGCGGCGCGCCGGCGCTCGTGCGCGTCGGCCTCGATTCGGCGTTTCTCAAGAACGGCTTCGTCGTCGCGGACACGCCCGGGCTCGCTTCTATCAATCCGGCCCATCGGCGCGCCACGCTGTCGTATCTGCCGGGCGCCGACGCGGTGCTGTACCTCATCGATACGCAGCAGCCGTTCACCGACGGCGATGCGTCCTTTCTCGGCATCGTGCGGCGGTACATCGAGAGCATCTTCATCGTGCAGACGAAGATCGATCTCTGGCGCATGCGCGACGGCGAGCGGGAAGCGTGGCAGAACGCCTCAGCGCGCATCGTAGCGCAAGCTGCGGTTCACGCGCCGAGCACGCCCGTGTTTCCGCTTTCCGCGCGCGATTATGCGGAAGGCCTGCTCACAGGCGACGACGATCTCATCGACCAAAGCCGGTTCCGGGAATTTCTCGCCGCCCTCGATGCCTCGCTGGTGGCCACGACCGGCCGTTCCCGGTTGCGGCGCGCGGCGGCGGAGGCCCGTCGCCTCGCGACACGCGCCGCCGACGCGCTGGCGCTTGACGCGACGGCGCTCGAGACCGGCGAGCCGCAGCTCCGGGCACGGCGCGCCGAGCTTGCGCCGGCGCTCGATGCGTTCGATGCCGCCGCAGCGGCTGCGCACGCTACGCTGAGGGCCGCCGGCACCGCGCTGCACGACAGCATCATCGCGAAGGGCGCCGAAATGCGCTCGAACCTGCAGCGCACGCTGGCGCGCGCGTTCGATACCGCCGACATCGCGCGGTTGCGCGACCGCGCGAAACTGCACATCATCATCGACGACACGCTCGCCACCGCAATCGGCCGGTTCGCCGGCGACGTGGCGGAAGTCGTCGCGCAGCGCTTGCGCACGGATGCGAAAGCTGCCGCAAGCGAGGTCGTCGGCGCAGCGCGGACAGCGGATACCTCGGGACATTTGGCGCCCATTCTCGCCGCGCTCGCCGCGGAGCGCCTGCCGGTAACGGAAGACGCCGCGCACGCGTTCGGCGCCGACGCGGGCAGCGGCGCGTGGAGCACTGACCTCGAGAGCGGTCTGCGCGGCACTATCGTGCTCGGCGCGCTCGGCGGTCCGGCGGTCGCCCTGGTCAGCGCCATCGCGCAGCGGTTCGCGGCCGCGCCGCACGGCGCGTACATGAAGCGTGAACTGCTTGCCGATTTGGGCGCGACGCTCTTCCCGAACTTCGATGCGGATATCGCCGCCTACGTCGGCGTAAACGCCGAGCGCGTTGCAGCGGTCGCGCAACTGCTCGCGGCCCGCGTGTCGGCGCTCGCACCGCGCGTGCGCGCGGAAGCGCTGGGCGCGATCGACCGCGCCCTGGCGGCGCACGCGAGCGGCGAAGATCGTGCGGTGCTCACCGCACGAGCCAGGGAACGCGCGCAAGCGATCGGCGCGATCGCGACGCGTGTCGAAACGCTCAGCGAAAGTTTCGCGCGCGAATCGCGTGCCGCGCGCGCCGAACATGCCGACCCCGGCGTTCCGCTCGACGAAACCGCCGGACGCCGGCGCGTCGATCCCGCCCAAGGCGCGCGCTTCGACCCCGACACCTACGAGCACGGTTTGAATCCGCAGCGGTGGCGCGTCGTCATCCTCGGCGCGTTCAAGCGCGGAAAGTCCAGCCTGATCAACGCTATCGCGGGCGAGCGCGTGGTGCGCGACGAGGGCAGCGACGTGGAAATGCGCTTTCCGGTGCACGTCCGTTTTGGTCCCGAGGTGAAGGCCTATTCGCTCGGCGACGACGCCGCGTGGGATCCGATCGCCCTCGACGGCGCGCTGGAGGCCGCGACGCGCACGCCCGTGCTCGTGGAAACGCCGTGGAAGTTACCACGACAACTCGTGCTCGTGCACACACCGGCGTTTGATTCTGGGTTTCCGCTGGCAGAACAAATCGTACTCGCGGCGGCCACAAGTGCCAGCGAAATCCTGGCTTTATTCTCTCGACAGCTCTCCGATCGCGAACTAGACTTGTACGGTCGCGTAAACGAGCTGGGGAAGCCGATGACGTTCGTCCATACCATTGCGGACCATGAAGAACCCGCCGAGCGGCGCAACGTCGTGATGCTCGCCGACCGTTACCTGCGCGAGCGCGCGATCGTGCCGCAGCGCCTCTTTACCGTATCGACCTACGAATATCGAGAGGCGCTCACCGAGCAGCGTGCGGCCGCGGGCTGGAACGAGATTCCGGCGCTCGTGAGTACGCTCGAAGCGCATGCCGAAGAGCACATGGGCCGCCTTGCGCGTCACGAGCGCGAGCGAGCGGAGCAGGACCGGCTTGCGCAAACTGCGGCGCGCATCACGAATGGCCCAGCGGGGGGCGCGCCGACGTTCATTCGCCGGTTGTTCGGACGGCGTTGATTCGAGGTTACGGGGTTTGAGGGCCCGAATCACAGTGGACGTGTCCGATACCTATATCTTGGGTCCGGGTCGCCTCGCAATCGGCGACGGATCCATCGCATACGGACGGCTTGCGGTAGAGCGCGGGAAAATCGCACGCATCCTGCCCGAAGAAGGTCCGACGGATTTCGGTTTGCCTGACGGCGCGCTCGTCGCTCCGGGTTTGATCGACGTTCACACGAATGGTGCGGACGAATTTCTCTTCAACCGCGATCAAGGCAACGCCGTCGAAGTTGCTTCGCGAGCGTACGCGCGCATGGGCGCCACGGGTTTCGTCGCCGCGATCATGACGGCGCCGTGGGAATCGATGCTGCACGCCGCAGCCGAAGCATCCGAGGCCGCCAACCAACTCGAAGAATCCGCCGAGCGCATCGGCGCGCGTTGCCTCGGCATTCACTTCGAGGGCCCGTTTCTCAATCCGAAGTTCCGCCGCGTGCACCGGGCGGAGTGGATTCTGCCCGCGACACACGAGCGCGCGAAAGAAATGATCGAAGTGTGCCGCGGCGCGCTCGTGATGGTCACGATGGCGCCGGAAGCGGACGGCGTCGACGACGTCGCGCGATTATTCTTCGATCAAGGCATCGTGTGCTCCGCAGGACACACCGCGGCGCACTACCGCGAAGGCATGCTCGCGATCGGCCTGGGCTTCCGTACGCTCACCCATGCGTTCAACGCGATGCCGCCGCTCGACCATCGCGATCCGTCTATTCTCGCCGCATTCATGCAGGAAACCCGCACCACCGTTCAACTCATCGCCGACGGCTTTCACGTGTCGCCGCCGATGGTGGATCTGCTGTACCGCACGCTGCGCGAGCGCCTCGTGCTGACGACGGACAACATGCCGCCGGCGGGCGGCGGCTACCGCATCGAAGGCGGCGTGGTGCGCGCCGAGGACGGCACGATTGCGGGCAGCGCGCTGCACATCGATCAAGCCGTCCGCAATCTCATGATCTACGCCGACATTCCTTTCCAGACGGCCATCGTCAACGCGACGCGCACGCCGGCGCGTTTGCTCGGCCTTGAACGCGAACTGGGCACCATCGAACCCGGCAAGCGCGCCGACCTTTCCATCTGGAACGACGATTACCAAGTGCTCGCGACGATGGTCGGCGGCATCCCGGTGTACGGCTCGGCGCATCTCTATCGGCCTTCGCGCGCCCGCGCATAACTTCGTGCGCATCGGGTAAACCGCGCGGGTGGCATGGCTCATCGCGGCGCTTACGCTCGCGGCGGTTGTCGCGCGTCCCTTCCGCGTCAACGAAGCTGTGTGGGCCGTCGCGGGCGCCGTCACGCTGCTTGCGACGCGCGCCATCGGCTTCGGCGACGCCGGCGCCGCGCTGGCACGCGGCTTCGACGTCTACTGTTTCCTGATCGGCATGATGGCGCTGGCGGAATTCGCCAACGTCGAAGGCGTTTTTGCGTGGCTTGCCGGCATCGCGCTGAGGGCAGCCGCCGGCTCGCGCTTTCGGTTGTTCTGGCTCGTCTACGCGGTCGGCGTTCTGACGACCGCGTTGCTTTCGAACGACGCTACGATCGTTGTGCTGACGCCCGCCGTCATCGCCGCGCTCGCACGCACCGATGTGCGCAGCGAGCCGTACTTGTTCGCCTGCGCGATGGTCGCAAATGCCGCCAGTTTCGTGCTGCCGATCTCCAACCCGTCGAATCTTCTCGTCTTCGACGGCCACATGCCGCCGCTGGCTTCGTGGCTGCACGGGTTGCTGGTACCGTCCGTCGTGTCGATTGCCGTAACATTCGCGGCGCTCGCGGTCGTGTTCCGGCGTGCATTGCGAGGCCTTGTCGAAGCGCGCGACGCTGTCGCGCCGGGCGCGCCCGCCGCAACAGCCGTGCTTACGCTGACGCTCGCGGCGTGCGCGCTCGTGCTGACGTCGTCGCTCGGCGGACCGCTAGGCATCGCAACGCTGGCTCTCGGAACGTTGGCCTTCTTCGTCACGACGGCGCGCGACAAGCGGCGCGCGGCTCTGATCGTGCGCGGCATCGCCTGGCCCATCGTCCCGCTGACGGCCGCGTTGTTCGTGGTTGTCGGTGCGATCGACAACGCCGGGGCGCTCGCCGCAACGCAGCGCCTCATCATGTGGTGCGGGCACCTCGGAGCCCCACTGGCGACGCTGTCAACGGGCGGCGCCCTCGCGGTCGCCTCCAACGTGGTCAACAATTTGCCCGTGGCACTCAACGTCGGCGAAACGTTCAGCGCCGCTCGTCCTTCGGAACACCTCGCCAATGCGGCGCTCGTCGGGATTAATCTCGGCCCGAACCTCACGACGAACGGTTCGCTCGCGACGATTCTCTGGCTAGCGATCTTGCGCCGAAGCGGACACGCCATTTCGCCGCTGCGATTCCTCCAAGTTGGAACGCTGACCGCGCTGCCGGCGCTCGCCGCGGCGTTGATGGCCGTGCGACCGTAGGTGGGTTCTTTCCGGATCAATGGCTTCGAATGTATTCTGTCGCCGGCCTTCGTGGCGCGACGTAGGCGCCGATAGCCGGCTTACGCGGCCCCGCCCAAGTATGCCGCCTGCACCGCGGCGCTCGCGAGCAGGTTCGCGCTCGTGTCGTCGTGCACGAGCTTGCCGACCTCCAGCACGTAACCGCGGGCGGCGATCTGCAGCGCTTGGCGCGCATTCTGCTCGATCAAGAAAATCGTTGTCCCGCGCGCGTTGATCTCCGTGATGACGCTGAAGATCGTCTGGACGAGCAGCGGCGAGAGTCCAAGCGACGGCTCGTCCAAGAGCAACAGCGACGGGCGCGACATCAACGCGCGGCCGATCGCGAGCATTTGCTGCTCGCCGCCCGACATCGTGCCGGCTTTTTGGTCGAGCCGTTCCTTGAGCCGCGGAAACGTGGTGAGGATCCGCTCGGTGTCCTCTGCGATCTCGCGCTTCGACGATCGCGTAAAGGCGCCGAGCTCGATATTCTCGCGCACCGTCATGCGTGGAAACACGCGCCGCCCTTCGGGCGAATGTCCGATACCGAGCTTCACGATGGCGTCCGGGCTGACGTTGGTGATGTCTCGCCCGTCGAATTGAATGCGCCCAGCCGCGGGCCGCAGCAACCCGCTGACCGCGCGCAGCAACGTGGATTTGCCCGCCCCGTTCGCGCCGATCAGCGCCACGATCTCGCCCTCATCGACGGTAAGACTGACGCCGTCGAGCGCGGTGATTCGGCCATAGCGCGCGACGAGTCCCTCGACTTCGAGCCGCGGCACTCAGGCCGGCTTTCCGAGATACGCTTCGATCACCGCCGGATCGTTGCGAACGTCGTTCGGAAGCCCTTCGGCGATTTTTTCGCCGTGATCGAGCACCGTGACCCGCTCGCTGATCTGCATGACGACGTTCATATCGTGCTCGATGAGAAACACGGTGACGCCGCGCTCGCGAATACGGCGAATGAGCGCGATCAGGTCCTGTTTCTCGCGCGGATTCATCCCGGCCGCCGGCTCGTCGAGCAGCAGCAGTTTCGGTTCGCCGGCGAGCGCGCGCGCGATCTCAAGCCGGCGCTGCAAGCCGTATGCAAGGTTGCGCGCGTAACTGTTCGCCCATTTCTCCACGCCCGCAAACGCGAGCAGCTCGCGCGCTTTCTCGCGGACGGTCTTCTCCTCTCGCCGCTGTGCCGGCGGGTGCACCAGCGAGTCGAACAGCGTCGCTTTCATGCGCGCGTGCTCGCCCGTCATCACGTTCTCGAGCGCCGACATGAAGGCGAACAACCGGATGTTCTGAAACGTCCGCGCAACTCCGAGCGCGGCGATGCGGTTCGTCTCCATGCCCGTGATGTCGCGTCCGTCAAAGGTGATCGCGCCGGCCGACGGCTTGTAGATGCCCGTGACGAGGTTGAATGCGGTCGATTTTCCCGCGCCGTTCGGGCCGATCATCGCGACGATGGCTCCCGCGTCGACGGTGAAGCTCAGGTCGTTGACCGCGACCAATCCGCCGAAACGCTGCGTAACGTGTTCGAGCTGCAGCAGCGGCATCAGGACGCGGCCTTGGAGTACATCGCCTGCTCCTGCGCCGCGATGCCTTCGTCCGCATGAAATTCGGCGGCGCGCTGGCGGCTGGGCAGCAGGCCTTCGGGCCGAAAAAGCATCATGCCGACCAGGATCGCGCCGTAGATTAAGAACCGCGAGTTGGTCAGGTCGACGTTCACGTGCGCGACGTTCTGCAAGAAGTTGGTCGCTTGCGGCAGCAAGTAGCGGTCGAGCGACGAGATCACGAGACTGCCGACGATCACGCCCGGGATGTTGCCCATGCCCCCGAGCACCAGCATCGACAGAATCGCAATCGATACGTTGAATTGGAACTGATCGGGCGAGACCAGCTGGAGCTTCGCGCCGTACGCCACGCCGGCAAGTCCGCTGAACGATGCGCCCAGTGCGAACGCCGCGAGCTTTGCGGTCGTCGTATTGATGCCCATGTGCGCGGCCGCGAGCTCGTCCTCGCGAATCGCCATCCACGAGCGCCCGAGGCGGCTGTCGCGCAAGTTTCCCGCCGCCCAGATCGCGAATGCGATCAGCACGAGCATCAGATAGTAGTAGGGCGTTACGTCGAAGCCGAACCGGTAGCCGAAGAACACCGGCTGATCGAGCGATCCGATACCGTTCGGCCCGCCGGTCCACTGCGAAAGATTCAGAAACGTTTGCGGCACGATCTCGCCGAAGCCGAGCGTCACGATCGCAAGATAATCGCCGCGTAGCCGCAGCGTCGGCGCGCCGAGCAGGATGCCGAAGACCGCGGCGATCGCCGACGCCAGAAAGAGCATCACCCAAAAGGGGACGTGGATGCCGAACTGCGGCGAAGCGAGCAGCGCGAACGCGTACGACCCAATGGCAAAAAACGCCGCATACCCAAGGTCGAGCAGGCCGGCCATGCCGACCACGATGTTGAGCCCGAGCGCCAGCAGGATGAACACCCCGGCGTCCGCGATCCGGCTCACGTCCACAGAGCTGACCAGGCTTGGGACGGCCAGGAAGAAGAGGATCCCGATAACCACCATGCCCAGGGCGGCGATCCGGCGTGGGATCGGCGTGGGCCGCCCGAGGACGGT
Source organism: Candidatus Velthaea sp. (assembly GCA_046262475.1). Lineage (GTDB taxonomy): Bacteria > Vulcanimicrobiota > Vulcanimicrobiia > Vulcanimicrobiales > Vulcanimicrobiaceae > JBHEMQ01. Next base: position 14,400 of record JBHEMQ010000051.1, on the reverse strand, counting down.
GAACTTCTCGCCCGCCATCAAGCCGCGCTTCGTCCGCTTAGCGCCCGCGGGCTTCGCGGAGCTCACGCCTTGTCCGCCACGGAGGTGCCGAGGATCCCGGTCGGCTTGAAGACCAGCACCAGGATCAGCACGCTGAAGATGACCACGTCGCTCCACTGCTGGGACAGGTAGCCGGACGCGAGCGAGAACACGATGCCGATCATGAACCCACCGATGGCCGCGCCGGTGATGTTGCCGATGCCGCCCAGCACCGCCGCCGTGAAGGCCACGATGCCGGCGCGGAAGCCAAGCGTGAAGTAGATGCTGTTGTAGTAGAGGCCGTAGATGATCCCGCCCGCGCCGGCCAGCGCTGAGCCGATGAAGAAGGTCAGGGCGATGGTGCGGTCGATGTTTACGCCCATCAGCTGGGC
>JBHEMQ010000051.1:6902-13980 GCA_046262475.1 Candidatus Velthaea sp. | reverse complement strand
CCACTGATCCGATATGAATTGCGTCGTGAGTGCCTCGATCAAGCCGATCAAAAAACCGCCGAGCATTGCGCCCGCCAGATTGCCGATACCGCCGAGTACGGCTGCGGTGAACGCTTTGAGGCCGGCCGAGAAGCCGTTGAAGAACCACGTGGTGCCATAGTAGACGCCCGACACGAACCCGGCCGCACCGGCCAGCGCGGAGCCGATCAAGAACGTCAGCGCGATCGTCGTATTGATGTTGATGCCCATCAGCTGCGCGGCGTCGCGATCCTGCGCGGTTGCCCGCATGGCCTTGCCGAGCCGCGTGTTGTAGATGAAGAGCTGCAGCACGATCATGATCGCGATGGCGAGCAGCACCACCAAGATTTGCTTCGCCGCGATGTCGACGGCACCGAAATGCAGCGACGGGTTCGGAATCACGGACGGGAAGGGGACGGGCGAGGGACCTTTCCAGTACTGCATCACGTTCTCGAGAATGAACGACATGCCGATCGCCGTGATCAACGGCGCGAGCCGCGGCGCGTTGCGCAGCCGCCGGTACGCCAGCCGCTCGATCAGGACCCCGGTGATGCCGCACAGCAGCATGGCGATCGCGATCGTCAGGGCGACGACGCCGATCAATGCCGGCCCGTGCAATTCGCCCGACACGCCGAGCAGCGTCAACACGGCGAGCGAAAAGAACGTGCCCAGCGTGTAGACGTCGCCGTGGGCGAAGTTGATGAGTTCGATGATCCCGTAGACCATCGTGTAACCGAGCGCGATCAGCGCGTAAATTCCGCCGAGCGAGAGCCCGTTGACGATCTGCTGGAGGAAAACGTCCAAATCAGCTCTTGAGCGTTATGACGTCGACCGTGGCCGGCTTGCCGTCCTGCACCTTGACGAGCGAAAGCACGGGGGATTGTGTGTCGCCGTTCGGCGTGAAGGACACGGAACCGATCGGTGATTTGAAGTCTTTCGTCGCGGCAACGTTTTTGAGCACTTCGGCGCGCGTCGGCATTTTGCCGGCGTTGTCGGTCACGGCCTTTTCGATCGCCGCGATGATGATCTTGGCCGCGGAATAACTGCTCGCGCTGTACGCGCCCACGCCGGAATTGAAACGCGCCTTGTAGGCGGTGACGAAGTCTTTCGCGCTTGGCAGCTTCGTCGCGTCGGGTGCGGCCACACTGAAGTACGTGCCGTTCGCCATCGATCCGGCGGTCGTCTCAAACTCCGCATCGCTGATGCCGTCGCCGCCCATGTACGGAACCTTTGCCATGCCGACGTCGGCCATCTGGCGCCGCAGCAACCCGCCGCCGGTCGAGGTGGTGCCCGCATAGAAGACGACTTCGGGAGAACGCGATTTCACCTTGGTGAGCAGCGCCTTGAAGTCTTGCTGGTTCTTCGTGATGTGCTCGCGCCCGAGCACCTTTCCGCCGCCCTTTCCGTAGGCGGCCTCGAATTTATCGGCAAGGCCTTTGCCGTACGTTTCGTTGTCGTCGATGATGAACGCCGTCTTGTAACCGAGCTTGGAGGCGAATTGAGCGAGCGCGCCGCCTTGGTTCGAGTCGTTCGTGCACACGCGGAAAAACGTGTTGACGTCGGGATGCGACGTGCGCAAATTCTTCGCGTCGTCTCCGACGGTCAGCCCGTCGTTCGTGGTCGACGGGCTGATTTGGACGAGCCCCGCGTCGTTGGTGAGGGGAATTTCGGACTTCGCAACGTTGGAGTTGAACGGGCCGACCATTGCGAGAACGCTCTGGTCGGAGATGAACGACTTGACGTTTTGCGCACCGGCGGCCGGATCGTGCTGGCCTTGCACGGCGTCGTCCAACAGGCTCGCCGCAAGTTTGAATTTTCCGCCGGCAAAGCCCGCCTTGTTGGCCTCTTCGATGGCGAGTACGGCGCCGTTTTGCGTCGGAATGCCCGTCGACGCATCGGCGCCGCTCACGGGGAGGTCTACGCCGATTTTGATGGTGTCCCCGGACGCGGACGTCCCATTGGACGAAGATGTGCTCGACGTACTCGACGTACTCGAACATGCCGTCAGGACCGCTGCGGCGAGCAGCGCGAGGACGCGGTGGTGCATGCGAAGAGACTCCTCAGTGGCGAACGGGCCAACATACGGCTTCGGACGCTGGGGGTCCTAGAGGCGGGTGCCCGCACCGTTGCCGGGCGTCAGACGGCGGCCAGTTCCCGCACCGCGGCGGCGTTGAAGTATGCGGCCTGCGGATGGTGGATGACGATCGCTGCCGTCGACTGTTCCGGCACGATTTGAAACGCCTCGGTCAATTCCGTGCCGATGGCGTTTTGCGCATCCAGCAGCCGCCACGCGATGGCATGCTGCGAAAGGTCGGGACAGGCGCCGTAGCCCCAACTGTAGCGTTTGCCGCGCTCGGCGTCGAGGCCGAGTTCGCGCCGGATCCGGCCGTGCATCGTTTGCGCCAGCGCCTCAGCCGACTGCACGGAAAAGCCGTGCAGAAAATACGATTCACTGTAGTCGCCGCGCGCCTGCAGCGCATCGATCTCTCGCGAAACGGCGCGTCCGACCGTCACCACCTGAAGGGCGATGACGTCGCTCGCCGCGCCGTCCTGCGGTTCGCGCAAATAATCCGCGAGACACAAGTGTTCGCCGCCGATTTGGCGCGTGAACGCAAAGCGTGCAACTTCGCGCGTGCGGTCGGCCGGATCGTACACGATGACGTCGTCGCCGGAACCCGCCGCCGGAAAGTAACCGTACACGACGCGCGGCTCGAGGATGCCGCCGCCTGCGGCCAGCTCTTGAAAGCGCGCCAAGCGCGGCGCAAATTCCGCGGCGACGATGCGCTCCCACTCTTCGCCTTTGACGTTGCTCCCGCCCCACGAGAGCCGGTACAAGCTCTTTAGGTCGAAGTTGGGCCACAGATCCCGGACGTCGATATCGCTCAACGTGCGCGGACCCCAAAACGGCGGGCTCGGCGGAGGAACATCGCGCAGGTGCTCGCGCCCGCTGCGGTCGCCGGCGGCCGCGGCGGGCGCGGCGTTCCGGTCGCGCTCCCGCGAGCGATCCGCCTCTTCGCGAATGCGGCGCAAAAACGCGGCGCGCTCGGCGGGCGCGCTCGTGAGCCGGTCCATGATGTCGAGGCCCTCGAAGGCATCCTTGGCGTAGCAGAGTCCCGGCTCGAAGTACCGTTCGCCGTCGACGAACGAAATACGGCGGCTGAACTCGCGATTGATCGCTGCACCGCCGACGACCACGGGAAAACTCAGCCCGCGCGCATCTTGCTCTTTCACGCAGATCGGCATTTGCTTCGAGGTCGATACCAGCAGCGCCGACAGCCCGATCGCGTCCGCGCCGACTTCGACGGCCTTCTCCAGAATCGTATTCATCGGGACCTGTTTGCCGAGATCGTACACGGTGTAACCGTTGTTCGTGAGTATCGTGAACACGAGATTCTTGCCGATGTCGTGCACGTCGCCGAACACCGTCGCGAGCACCACCTTGCCTTTGGTGACGCCCTCTTTTTTCTCGAGAAATTGTTCGAGGTGGGCGACGGCCTTCTTCATCACCTCCGCCGACTGCAGGACGAACGGCAGAATCAGCTCGCCCGCGCCGAACTTGTCGCCGACTTCTTTCATCGCCGGCAGCAGCACGTTGTTGAGGACGTCAACCGGGTCGCGTTCCAGCAGGATCTCATCGAGCTTCGCTTCGATGCCGTCTTTGCGGCGGCGCAGAATCGCGTTGTGGATGCGCTGCGCGACCGGCGCGGCCGCATCGTCGTCAACCGGCGCAGCCGACGCGGCGATGCCGCTGCTCTGCTGCTCCCAATACTCGATCACGCGCTGCAGCGCATCCGGGCGCCGGTTGAACACCAGGTCGTCGCAGAGCTCCCGCTCGGGGGCATCGAGTTCGCCGTACGGCGTAATTTCTTTCGCGTTGACGAGCGCCATGTCCAAGCCCGCTTCGACGCAGTGGTGCAGGAATACGGAATTGAGCGCCGCGCGCGCCGCCGGCTTGAGCCCGAAGGAAACGTTCGAAACGCCCAGCGACGTGAGGACGCCCGGCAGCTCCGCTTTGATCAGGCGGATGCCTTCGATCGTTTCGACCGCCGAATCGACGAACTCCGCATCGCCGGTCGCGAGCGTGAACGTAAGGTCGTCGAAGATGAGGGCGCCGGGCGGCAAATCGAACTCGGTCGTCACGATGTCGTGAATCCGGCGCGCAACTTCGAGCTTACGCTCGCGCGTTTTGGCCATACCCGTTTCGTCGATCGTCAGCGCGACGACGGCCGCGCCCGCCTCGCGTACGAGCGGCATCACTTCATCGATCCGCTTGCGGCCGTTTTCCAAATTGATCGAATTGACGATGGGGCGGCCGGCGTAGATCTTCAGCGCTGCTTCGATGACGCGCGCCTCGGTAGAGTCGATCATCAGCGGCGATTCGACCGACTGCGCGAGCCGCTTGACGATCGTCGCCATCTGCACGTCTTCGTCGGTCCGTTCCGTCAGTGCCGTGCACACGTCGAGCACGTGTGCGCCGCCTTCGACCTGTTCTCGGCCGACGAGCATGATGTCGTCGTAGTCGTTCGCCAGCAAAAGGCGCTTGATCTTGCGCGAGCCTTGCGCGTTGATGCGCTCGCCGACCAGCGTTACGGAGCCGTCCTGTTTGAGGGCGACGGCGGTCATCGCTGACGCCGCGAACTGCAGCGGTTTGGGTTCCGGCGCGCGGCCGACGCGGCCGGCGACCGCCGCGCAGAACGCGCGGATGTGCTCGGGCGTCGTGCCGCAGCATCCGCCGATCGCGTTGACGCCGAAGTCTGTGACGAACTTGCCGAGTTCCGCCGCCATTTCGTCCGGCAGCTCGGGATAGATGGTCTCGCCTTTGGGACCCATCACCGGCAGCCCCGCGTTCGGGATCACGCTCACGTAGCAGCGCGAGTTGTCCACGAGGTAGCGCACCGCGTCGCGCATGTGCGTCGGGCCCGTGGAGCAATTCAACCCGATGACGTCGATGGGCAAAGCGTCGAGCGTCGCACAGACTGCCCGGATATCGGTGCCGAGCAGCATGCGTCCGGTGACATCGAGCGTGGCCTGCGCTTGAATCGGGACGCGCCGCGCTCCGCGGTCGAACGCGCGCACGATGCCGGCGATCGCAGCCTTCATTTCCAGCAAATCTTGGCTCGTCTCGAGCAGCAACAGATCGACGCCGCCCTCGACGAGGTGCGTCGCCTGTTCTTCGTACAGGCCGACGAGCTCGTCGAAGGTTATTCTCGAAAGCGTGGGATCCGACGACGAGATCAGCATGCCGGTCGGCCCCATCGCCCCGGCGACGAAGCGCGGGCGGTCGGGGGTCGCGATGCGGTCGGCCGCGGCCCGCGCGAGGCGGGCGCCCTCGCGGTTGATCTCTGCGACGCGCGTGCCAAGGCCGTACTCGTCGAGCTTCAAGCGCGACGCCGTGAAGGTGTCCGTTTCGACGACGTCCGCGCCGGCCTCGAAGTACGCCTCGTGGATGGCCGCGATCAAATTCGGACGGCTCAGCACCAGCGCTTCGTTGCACCCGTGATACGGGGCGCCGCCGAACGCGGCGTCGTCCAGCTCCAAGGCCATGAGCTGGGTGCCCATCGCACCGTCGAAAACGAGGACGCGACGGTCGAGAGCGTCGAGATACGGCGAGCGCTGCATGCCTGGCGTTTCACCGGCCAGCCGGTTGTAGCAACGCGCGCCAGTCCGATACAACTGACAAAATGTAAATTGGACAATCGCATCGCGCTCTTGCCGTCGGACACGCGTTTGATCAACCAGACGCACCGGCTCTATTGTCCGTTTGTTCAGCATGTCGTAGAATCGGACAATGGAGGCGTCGGGGCCCGGCAGTGCGCATCTTCGGCGCTACGAGGCGGCCCGGGACATACTCCGCGGCGCGGAGCCGCGGGCAACGCTCGCTCGCGAAACGCAGCGCATCCTGCGAGCGGAAGTCGTGGGGTCGACGGCGCTCGCCGGCAGCGAACTGAGCGCAGCTGAGGTCGATGCGTTGCTCGACCGCGGCATCGCGCGCGGCGATCACCGCCTTGCCGACTACGTTCTCGTGCGCGATTATGCCGATGCAGCTCGCTGGGTCGCAAACCTCCGGCCGCCCGCGCCCGGCGACCCGCGGCCGCTGTTGACCGTAGACGAACTGCGCCAGTTGAACGCGCGCGCGGTCGCCGGTCCAGGCGGACGCGGCGGCGCATGGCGGCTCGGAAATCCGGCGCCGCGCGCGCGCATCGTGGCACCCGCCGCCTGGCTTGTGCCGCGCGAAGTCGCCGCGCTCGTCGACCGGTTCGCACGCGGTCCCGGCGTGGAGCCCGTCGCGCTGTGGCTTGCGCGTTTCATGGGACGGCTCGGCCGCATCCGCCCATTCGACAGTGCGAATGGCCGAACCGCACGTCTCGCCGTCAACGTGCTCTTGCGGCGGCTGGACATCCAGCCGCTCGTCCTCGAGCGCCCCGAACGCCGCCGTTACGCGAGCGCACTAGCGGCGGCGGAAGCGGACGAGCCGCTCGCCCTCGCGCAGCTCGTCGCCCGCGCGCTGCTGCGCGCTTACGACCGGCTGCGCGCGGCCGCCGGACCCGACGCGGCGGCCCCGCTGCTGCCGCTGCGCGCGCTCGCCGGCGATACGTATGCCGCGCTAGCGAAGGCCGCGCAGCGCGGACGTCTGCGAACGATCCTGCGCGGCGGCCGGTATTTTTCGACGCAACTGTGGGTCGACGAGTATCGCCGCGGCGCGCGCGCACGTTTTGTCAACGTCCCCTCGGGTACGCCTGGTGCAACATCCAGCGAGCGAGGAGTGCATGAACATAAAGAAAACGGTCACGCGCGCGGTGCGCAAGGTCCGCGGTGAGAACGAGGATTCTGCACCGGACGCCCTCGAGTTGATGAAAAGCGATCATCGCGAAGTCGAAGCACTCTTCGCGAAAGCGCTCGACAACGGCACGCCGTCAGCGCAGCGCCGCGGCGCGGTCACCAAGATCGTCCAAGCCCTTTCAGTCCACGCGCAAATGGAGGAGGCGCTATTTTACCCCGCGCTGCGTAAGGCCGGCGGTTCCAAAGAACGAGACAGCGTGCTCGAGGCAGCGGAGGAACA
>JBHEMQ010000051.1:0-6892 GCA_046262475.1 Candidatus Velthaea sp. | reverse complement strand
GAGGCGAGCAGCGGGCGTGACGAAACGCTCACCGCCAAGGTGACCGTTCTGAAAGAACTGGTCGAGCATCACGTCAAGGAAGAAGAGTCGGAAATCTTCAGCGAAGCGCGCTCGGCCATCGGCGCCGAGGGCCTGGAGGCGCTGGGCGCGGACATGCAGCGCTTCAAAACGCGCGCCATGAGCGGGGCGTCCTCGAAGGCAGCGGGCGCGCGCGCGGCCAAGCGGGGCACGCCCAGCGCGGCCGGGTCGCGCGGTGCGTCGAAAACGGGCGCGAAAAAGCGCCCGCGTTAGCCGCGGAGCTCAGACGCCGGCGCGCGCCGTTTCCACCGGGTGCGCACCGTCCGCCGGCACCGCCACCGCGTCGGGCGGCGGGCCGTGGCGGTGCGGCCGCAGGCGCTCTTCGATGCTGACGATCAGCACGTAGAGCACCGGCGTCACCACCAAATTGAGAATCGTCGAGACGATCATGCCGCCGAAGACGACGGTCCCCAGCGAATTGCGCGCCGCGCTGCCCGCGCCGGTCGCAAACACGAGCGGCGTTACGCCGAGCACGAACGCGATGGACGTCATCAAGATCGGACGAAGCCGTGTTTCGGCGGCGCGCCGCACTGCGGTGAAGGTGTCGACGCCCTGCGCCCGCATTTGATTCGCAAACTCGACGATAAGGATCGCGTTCTTACTGGCTAGTCCGATCAGCATCACGTAGCCGACCTGCGCGAACACGTCGGAGGTGATGCCGCGAATCTTCAATCCGAGCAGTGCGCCGAGCAGCGCCAGCGGTACCGCGAATAGGATGATGAGCGGGTCGCCGAACGACTCGTACTGCGCGGCGAGGACGAGGAAGACGAACACGATACCGAGCGCAAAGATCATCGCGGCCGCGCTGCCGCCCTGGATCTGCTCGAGGGAAATGCCGCTCCACTCGAAGGCGAAGCCCGGCGGCAAATGCCCGGCGAGCTGCTGCATCTTGTTGAGCGCCTCGCCGGTGCCGTGACCAGGTGCGGGCCCGCCGCCGATTTCGATCGAGCGGTAGAGGTTGTAGTGCGTGATCGTCGGCGGGCCCTTGACCTCTTTGATGTCGACGAGCGAGGTGATCGGGATGTTGGCCGCCGGGGTGAGGGCGCCGCTCGGCGTGAAGGCTTGCCCGCCGTGGACGTAGATCTGCTGCAAGTCTTGAACGCGCGAACGGAACTGCGTGTCAGCCTGCACGTAGACCCGATACGATTTGCTGCCCATGTCGAAGTCGTTCACGTAGACCGAGCCGAGATAGACCTGCATCGTGTTGAACAGGTTGGTCAGGTTGACGCCGATGCTCTTGGCCTTGTCGCGATTGACATCGACTTGCACCGACGGGTTGTCGTTGCGAAAAGTCGTGTACACGCGCGAGAGACCGCTGGCGGGATCGTTGGCCGGCCCGACGATGGAGTATGCGGCGCTCAGCAACGGCCGCACGCCGGCGTTCGCGCGGTCCTCGAGCTCGAAAGTGAACCCGCCCTGGAAGCCCAGACCCGGGATCGCCGGCGGATTGACGGCAAACGTTTGCGCTTCCGGGAAAAAGAAGAGCTGCGGACCGACTCGCGCCAGCACCGCGTTCAGGGTGTGCTGCGCGCCCGGGCGCTCGCCCCACGGCCGCAAACGAACGAACATGGTGGCCTTGTTGGAACCGGTTCCCGTGAAGCTGAAGCCGGCGACGTCGAACACGTCCGAAATTTCCGGCTGCTGCATCAGAATCTGCTCGACTTTGCGTTGGGCGCGGTGCGTCTGGTCGAGCGACGAACCTTCCGGTCCCTGCATCGAAACGAGCATGAAGCCTTGATCTTCGTCGGGGATGAAGCCGGTCGGCGCGCTCGTGTATAAAAACGCCGTACCGCCCATCGCTCCGAGGAATACCGCGAGCACGACGAAACGGCGCGCGAGTACCGCCGGCAAGATGCGGTGATACCCGCCGCGCGTCGCATCGATCGCACGGTTCACCGGCCGAAAGATGCGGTACGACTTCTGCTCGCGGCCCAGCAAGAGCGATGAGAGCACCGGCGTCAGCGTCAGGGCGTTGAAGAGCGAGATCGTGATGGAACAGACGATCGTGAGAGCAAATTGCTTGTAGAGCAGCCCCGTGGTTCCCGGGAAGAACGCGACGGGAACGAAGACGGCCAAGAGCACGAGTGAGGACGCGAACACGGCGCCGGAAATCTCGCGCATCGCCTCGCGCGCTCCGTCGATCGGCTTCATCTTCTTCTCTTGAATGAAGCGCGCGATATTTTCGATGACGACGATCGCGTCGTCGACGACGAGGCCCGTCGCAAGCGTCAGTCCGAACAGCGTGAGCGTGTTGATCGAAAAATTCAACACGCGCATCAAGAAGAACGTTCCGATCAGCGAAATCGGGATCGTGAGCGCGGGGATGAGCGTGGTGCGCCAGTCCTGCAGGAACAGGAAGATGACGAGGATCACGAGCCCGACGGCGATGAGCAGCGTGACGATGACTTCCTTGATCGACTCGTGGACGAACTCGCTTGTATCGAAGGCAACCTTATAGTGCACGCCGGCGGGGAACTTCGTCGCCAGGCGGTCCATCGTGTCGCGCACTTGCTGCGCGACTTGCAGTGCGTTGCCGCTCGGCAGCTGCAAGACCCCGAGTCCGATCGCTTCTTTGCCGTCGAACCACAGGCTGCCCGCGTAATTTTCGGCTCCGAGCGAAACGCGCCCGATGTCGCTGACTTTCACGAAACCGCCGTCAGGGCTCGTTTTCACGATGATGTTGGCGAACTCGGTGGTGTTGTGCAGCCGCCCGGACGCGCGCACGGTATACTGATACGGTTGATTGCCGTTGGTCGGTGGCGCGCCGATCGCGCCCGCGGCGACTTGAACGTTTTGCTCCTGCAACGCGCTGACGACATCGCCGGCGGTGAGACCATTGTCGGCGAGGCGCTTCGGATCGACCCACAGGCGCATCGCGTACTTGCGTTCGCCGAAGACGCGTACGTCGCTCACGCCGGTGATTCGCTTCAGATCGTTCACGACGTTGTTCTCGAGATAATTCGTGAGATACGTCTGATCGAAGCGCGCCTCGTCCGACGTCACGCCGATGGCCATAACGAACGTGCCCGCGTTCTTCGAAACGGCGACGCCGGTCAGCTTGACTTCGTTCGGCAGCCGGCCCTGCGCGAGGTTGACCGCATTCTGCACGTCGTTGGCGGCCTGATCCACATTGCGATCGAGATTGAACGTGGCCGTAATCGAGGACGTCCCGTCGTTCGTGCTCTGCGAGGAGATGTAGCGTAAGCCTTGGACGCCGTTGATCGCTTCTTCGAGCGGCGTCGTTACCGACGACTCGACGGCCTCCGCGCTCGCACCGGTGTAAACCGCACTCACGCTGACGACGGGCGGCGCGATGTTCGGATACTGCGCGATCGGCAACGTGGGAATTGCGATGATTCCCAGCAGCAGGATCACGAGCGAGCAGACCGATGCGAATACCGGCCGGCGTAAGAAGAATTCGATCACCCTAACCTCGACTCCGGAACGTGCGGGTTAGTTGCTTCGAGCAAAGCTCCTGGCCGCGACTTCGCCGACGATGCGCCCCGCGACGTTGCGGACCGGCACGCGGGCGTGTGTCTCGAGCGCCGCCGCCTGCCGGTCGTCGAGCGCGCACAGTTGCCGCAACAATGCGGTCGCGGCCGGCGGCGCGGCGCGGCGCGAACCGTCGATCACTTTGAGCACCAGTCCGAGGCCCTGTCCGATGAGCGCGCTACCGTGCACGCCTTCAGCGCCGGCCTTGCAGGCGATGGCGCCGTCTGCCGCCGCCATGAGATCGGTATCGAATCGGCCGGTGCCGCCGACATACGCCGGTTCCGCGACCATCGCGCGCCGCACGCGCTGCAGTGCGGCCGCATCCGGCGGCGCGAGCGCTTCCAGCGTCGCGAGCCGCGCGAACGACCGCGCCGCGCGCCGCAGAGACGTCGCGTACGCGGGAATCCCGCAGCCGTCGACGGCGAGCCGCTCCGAGCCGAAACGCTCGTCGCTCACGCGCTCGCAAAAGCCGAGGATCGCGCGCTGCGCCGGATGATCCGCGTCGAGGTAACCGGCAAGCGGCGCGTCGAGCATTCGGCACAATGCCAGGATGCCGGCATGCTTTCCGGAGCAGTTGTTGTGCAGTGCGCTCGGGCGCGCGCCGCTCGCTGCGAGCGCGGCCGCGGCCGGTTCGTACGCGGGCGCGTGTGCGCCGCAGGCGAGGTCGTTTACCGTCGCGCCGGCCTTCGCCAAAATCGAACGCACCGCGTCGATGTGAAACGGTTCGCCGCCGTGCGACGCGGCCATCACGGCGAGTTCGCGGTCGTCCAGCGCGAAGCGCTCCGCGGCTCCTGCGAGCACGACCGCCGCGGCGATGAACGGCTTCGCCGCAGAGCGCAGAAAAAACGGCTCGTCGATGTCGCCGAGCGCGAGAACGACATTCCCGCCGATGTCGCTCGCGCAAGCCGCTACGTCGTGAATGGATTCGACGCGCGGCCCGCGCGTTACGGCGACGAAGGGCACTCCGGAAAGCAGCGGCTTACTTCGCGAGCGCCGCCTCTACCACGTTCTCCGCCTGATCGGCATACAACGGACTCGACAGGTAGCGTTCCCCCGTGTCACAGCCGATCGTGACGATCGTCTTGCCGGCGAACTCGGGCCGCGCCGCCACTTGCATCGCCGCCCAGATATTCGCGCCTGACGAGATACCGAGCAGAATGCCCTCTTCGCGGGCGACACGGCGCGCCGTGGCGATGGAGTCGTCGAACGACGCTTTGATGACTTCGCTGTAGACGGTCGTGTCGAGAATCGACGGCACGAAGCCCGCTGCGAAGCCTTGCAGTTTGTGCGGGCCGGGCGAACCGCCCGACAGCACCGTGGACGTATCCGGTTCGACCGTGATGATGGTGACGCCCGGTTTGCGCTCCTTGAGTACGCGGCCGACGCCGGTGATCGTTCCGCCGGTGCCCACGCCGGCGACCAAAACGTCGATTTGGCCGTCGGTATCACGCCAGATCTCTTCGGCCGTCGTGCGGCGATGGATTTCGACGTTGGCCGGATTATCGAACTGGCCGGGCATGAAGTACTTGGCCGGATTGCTGTCGTGGATCTCGCGCGCCTTGGCGATGGCGCCCTTCATGCCTTCGGCACCCGGCGTCAGCACGAGCTGCGCGCCGTACGCCTTGAGCAAGCTCCGGCGTTCGAGGGTCATCGTCTCGGGCATGGTGAGGATCAACGGATAACCCTTGGCCGCGGCCACGAAGGCCAGCGCAATGCCGGTGTTCCCCGACGTCGGCTCGATGATCACGGTATCCGGGCGCAAGCGGCCCTCCCGTTCGGCCGCCTCGATCATCGCTATGCCGATGCGGTCCTTGACGCTCCCGGCGGGGTTGAAGGACTCGAGTTTCACGAGGATTTGGCCGCCCAGTCCCTTATTCACGCGCGGGATGCGGACTAGGGGCGTGTTACCGAACGTGTCGGCAACGCTATCGTAGATTCGGGCCACGTCGTCTCCTTAAAGTCGTCTGCTGCAACCGATTTCAACAACCGGCGGCCCGCGAAGGGTGCATTCCGCGCGCCTCGAACAAACGTTCGCTCCACCGTGTTTTCGCTTGCTGAAAAGTCGCTCTACGTGGCGACGCTCGACCTCTGGATCGACTCCATGCGTCCGCGCTCGCGCTGCTACGTTTCGCACGGCCACAGCGACCACGCGCGCGGAATTCACGAGACCATCGTCACGACCCCCGACAACGCGGCGGTCTGCCGCCTGCGCTTCGGGAACGCGACGCAGCCGCGCCGCCAAACGGAATTACTGCCCCGCGAACCTACGGACATCACGTTCGAGGAGCACCGCTATAACGAGCCTTGGTCCGACGGCGAGCACCGGCTCACGCTGTTCTCCGCCGGCCACGTCCTGGGCAGCGCCCAGCTCATGATCGAAGGCGACGGCGGCTCGTTCGTCTACACCGGCGACTTCAAGCTCGGCCGGGCGTACACGTGCGAACCCGCCGAAGTCAAACGCTGCGACGTGCTCTTGATGGTATGCACGTACGGGCGTCCGCAGTACATCTTTCCGCCGCGCGACCAGGTCGAGGACGAGATGATCGCCTTCGCACTCAAGGCCCTGGACGACGGGTGCGCGCCGATCTTCTACGCCTATTCGCTCGGAAAAGCGCAAGAGGCGATGGCGATTCTCGGCAAAGCCGGCATCCCGCTCGCATTGCACGGCGCGGTGTGGAACATGGCCCGCGTCTACGAAGCGTGCGGCGTGCAGCTCCCGCCGTACGAGCGCTACGACGCGGTCACCTACGACGCAAAGCGCGCGCTGATCTGGCCGCCGAGCGGCAAGAACGGCCCCGCGGCCGTGAAGGGCAAACCGGTGCGCACCGCCGTGCTCACGGGTTGGGCGCTGAATCGCAGCGCCACGTATCAGTACGGGTCCGACGCCGCCTTCGCACTCAGCGATCACGCCGACTTTCCGTCGCTGCTGCGTTACATCGAACTGGCGCAGCCGAAGAAAGTTCTGCTCAACCACGGCTGGCGCGACTTCGTCTGGCGCCTGCGACGGATGGGGATCGACGCCGAATATCTGGAGGAAATCCAGCAACTGGTGCTGTTCTAACCGAACATGCGCGTTCGCCGGATTTTCATTTTTTCGCTCGCCGCGCTCGCCGCGTCGTTCGCGCGAGCCGATGCGAAGGTCACGTCCGTCACCGTCGTCAAGCGCGAAGCGTTCGCGCCCGGCACGTCGTTCGGCAGCGCAGGTGAGTACGTGCGCATTTCCGGCACCGTCCACGGCGAGTTGAATCCCGCAGATCCGCGCAATGCAAAGATCGACGGCATCGCGCTCGCGCCGCGCAACGCACGCGGCATGGTGGAATAC
>JBHEMQ010000050.1:16978-23097 GCA_046262475.1 Candidatus Velthaea sp. | reverse complement strand
GCCATGCGAAGCTCATCGTCAAAATGTAGGCCGACGTGCCGCCGAGGATGACGGCAGCGACGACGGCGCCGGCTCCGCCGGACTGCAAGAACAGGTACAGGGCCGCGAGTATCAGGGCCGCGACGCCGTACAGCGTGATGCGCGATCCGAGTAAGCGCATCGGCGCGAGCCCGACGGCGATCGACGCCGGAATCTGGCCGACATTGATTCCGGCGAGGCAGCCTGCGATGAATTGCGGCTGACCGGTCGCGTTGAGATAGTCCGGCATGAACGTATTTGCGCCGAAATACGTAAGGCTGGCGGCCGCTTGAAATGTTCCGAGCAGCCACACGCGCCGGTCGCGAAAATTCGGCAGCCACGCACTGCGCGAGGCACGCGGGCCGCTCACGTCGTCGCGGACCGCGGCGACCAGGACGGCCGTCAAGGCGACCGGGATGCTCCAGACCGCCAGGCTGCGTTCCCAATCGCCGGCGAGCGGCAAAATGAACGGCAAGGTGAGCGACGCGCTGAGTGCTTCGCCGCAGAGCAGTCCGTTCGCCCAGATGCTCGTGCCGAATGCAATCCGTTCGGGGAACCACGCGCGTGCGAGCGTCGGAAAGGCGGGCTGAATCAGGGCGATGCCGACGCCCATGCACAGCGTCATGCCGAAAAGCAGCGGCACGCTCGGCCCGGCTCCGCGCAGCGCGCCGGCTACCGCGATCACCCACAGGCCGGCCGCGAGCGCGCGGCGTGCGCCGAGCCGCGCGGTCAGCAGCGCGCCGAGGATCGACGACGCCGCGAGCACGAGCACCGGAAGATTCGAGAGCGCGGCGATGCCGGATTCAGTGAGATGCAGGTCGCGGTGAATGAGCGGAATGACCGGCGGGACCGCGAGCAGCGTCAGCCGCAAGTCGAGGCCGGCGAGCCATAACACGACGGCGCGCGGCGGCGATCCGAAGATCATCCGCGGGCCTTGCGCGCTTACCGTCGCGTTTCCGCCCGCAACGCGAGCGCGATCGCGGCAAGGATGACGCACGATCCCGCTACGGTAGCCTGGGTGAGACGCTCGCCGAAAATGGCTGCGGCGAGCGCCGCGGCGATCGCGGGTTCGATCAGTGTCGCCGTCGCGACGAAGGTCGCTGTGAGCGTGCGCACGGCGGCGTTGAGCGCGGTATGGCCGAACAACTGAGATACCAGCGCCATCGCGAGGATGCCGCCCCAAGCGCCGGCTGCGTGCAGCGGTGGAACCGGATCTCGCGCGAGCGCAGCGGCCGCAAGCAGCGCCACCGCCGCCAGCGGATACGTGCGGCCGACGACGGCGAGCGTTGAATAACGCGGGTCCGTGCCGCGCACGATGACCAGATAGACGGCGATGGCGAGCGAGCCGCCGATGGCCAGCGCAATGCCGGCCGGGGTGTCGGTGCGCGCGGGCCCCACGACGACCGCAACGCCGGCGCCGGCGAGTGCGATGCTGGCGAACACATCGGCCCGCAGACGCCGCCGCCGTACGACGGCATAGGCTTCGGTCCAAATGGGCGTCGTGCAGACCAGCAGCGTCGACACGGCGACGCTCGCATGCTGCAGCGATGCGATCCACAGCGCGAAGTGAAGCCCGAGCATGATGCCGGCAAGCGCGAGACGCCGCTCCGTGCGCGGATCGCGCATGCGGTATGCTCCGCGCACGGCGGCCAGGAGAGCGAGCGGCGCGGCCGCGATCGTGAGGCGCAGGGCGGAAACAGCGATCGGACCGCCGGCCGCGAGCGCGAACCGGGCGAAGATGGCCGCAGCGCCGATCGCGAGTTGCGCGGCAGCCAGCAGGCCGAGACTGCGCGGGTTCAGTCCGAGCGCTCGTGCTGCAGCGTGAGGCGCAACCCGACCGCCGTCGCGACGATCGCGGGCAGCGTCACCGTGATGTGCGAACCGCGGCTGCGTTCGGGCACGTCGCTGGCGGCTTCTGGGTGCGGCCCTTGACATCCGCCGCCTGCGAGCGTAGCGTCAAGACACCGCTGCGGGAGCTCGGTCGCGCCGGGCTGAGAGGGCGATTTGCAATCGCCGACCGTGGTCGCGTGCGCTCGGCGCCGCGCCCATACCTGATCCGGATAATGCCGGCGAAGGGAAGAGTCGAATACGCCACCGTCTCACCCGTCGAGCGTCCTTCACGTTCCGGAGAGTTAGCATGGCGACGATGACGACCCCGACCAACGACGCGATCACGCGCGAGCCGTTTCCGGCATCGCGCAAAGTGTATGCGACGGGAACGAACGAGGGCGTGCGCGTCCCGATGCGCGCGATCACTTTGACCACCGGCGAAACGCACACCGTGTACGACACGAGCGGTCCGTACACGGATCCCGCCGTCGAAATCGACGTGCGCGACGGCATCGCGCCCATTCGCCGCGACTGGATCGCCGCACGTAACGATACCGTCGAGCTCGAGCGGCCGTCGTCGATCTACCGGATCGCGCGCGAATCGATGACCGAACTCGACGCGCTCCGGTTCCGCGCGCGCCGCAAGGCGCAGGTCGCACGCGCCGGCAGCAACGTTTCGCAGATGCATTATGCCCGGCGCGGCGAGGTCACCGCGGAGATGGAGTTCATCGCGCTGCGCGAAGGTCTTGCGCCCGAATTCGTGCGCGACGAGGTCGCGCGCGGCCGCGCCGTGATACCTGCCAACGTCAACCACCCCGAGAGCGAGCCGATGATCATCGGACGCAATTTTCTCGTCAAGATCAACGCCAACATCGGCAACTCCGCGATCGGTTCCTCGATCGAGGAAGAAGTCGAAAAAATGGCGTGGGCGATCCGCTGGGGCGCCGACACGGTCATGGATCTGTCCACGGGCAAGAACATCCACGAGACGCGCGAGTGGATTCTGCGCAACGCTCCCGTGCCGATCGGCACCGTGCCGATCTATCAGGCGCTTGAAAAAGTCGGCGGTAAAGCGGAAGAGCTCACGTGGGAGATCTATCGCGACACGCTGATCGAGCAGGCGGAGCAAGGCGTCGACTATTTCACCGTGCACGCCGGCGTCCGGCTGCAGTACATCCCGCTGACCGCCGGACGCCTGACCGGCATCGTGTCGCGCGGCGGTTCGATTCTCGCCAAATGGTGTCTCTCGCACCACAAAGAAAATTTTCTGTACACGCACTTCGATGAAATCTGCGAGATCATGAAGGCGTACGACGTCACGTTCTCGCTCGGCGACGGCCTGCGTCCCGGCTGCCTCGCCGATGCGAACGACGCGGCGCAGTTCGGCGAGCTCGAGACTCTCGGCGAACTCACGCAAATCGCGTGGAAGCACGACGTTCAGACGATGATCGAGGGACCCGGTCACGTGCCGATGCACCTCATCAAAGAAAACATGGACAAGCAGCTCGAGGTCTGTCACGAGGCGCCGTTCTACACACTCGGCCCGCTCACGACCGATATCGCGCCGGGCTACGATCACATCACCTCGGCCATCGGGGCCGCGATGATCGGCTGGTACGGTACGGCCATGCTGTGTTACGTCACGCCGAAAGAGCATCTGGGACTTCCGGACAAGCAGGACGTCAAGGACGGCGTGATCGCGTACAAGATCGCGGCGCACGCCGCCGACGTCGCGAAGGGGCACCCGCACGCACGCCATTGGGACGACGTGCTCTCGAAAGCACGCTTCGAGTTCCGCTGGCAGGATCAGTTCAATCTTGCGCTCGATCCGGAAACCGCGCAAAAGTTCCACGACGAAACGCTGCCCGCGCAAGGCGCGAAAGTCGCGCACTTCTGCTCCATGTGCGGACCGCACTTTTGTTCGATGAAGATCACACAAGATGTGCGTGAGTACGCGGAACGCGGTATGGCCGAGAAGGCGGCGGAGTTTCAGGCGGCCGGCGCGGAGGTCTACGTCCCGGCGCCAGCGTAAGGCGGCACGATGACCTACGCGCGCGTCTTGGCACCGATCGCCTTCGTCGCGGCGCTTGCGGCATGCTCGGGAAATATCGGCGGCGGCCAAAGTACGCTGCCGGGCGGCGCCGTTTCGCCGATGGCGCAAATCCAGCAGCCCGTTCCGACATCGACGCCGCTCAGCGCATCGAACATCGCATCGCTGAGCGAAACGCCGCTCGGTCCGCAGCCGCTGCCGACCGTCGCCGGTTACGGCGGCACCGTCGCGTTTCCGAAGCCCGCCGCCACGCCGTCGTCGACGCCGAATCCCAAGGCGAGCGCGACCGGCGCGCCGGGACCGATCGCCATCGGCGTTACCGCCGCGATCGTCGAGCCGACCGACGCGCCGAAGTTCACGCAAACCGGCGGCAAACGCAGCCTCTTAGGAAAGAAAACGGATTCGTCGGCGCCCAAGCCGCTGCTGTTCATCACGCTGCTGTCGACGGCGGACGTGACGCTCGACGCGTATCCACGCTTCGCAATCGACGTTCCGCGCGACGTCGTCACCAAATATCGCGAAGGTAGCTTCGGCCTCGCGTTGTTCGATCCGGCGGACAAAGCCAAACGCTACCGCATGGCGGTCGCGGAGCGCGATTACGCCACGCCCGAGGCGGCGGCAAGCGCCGCGGCGACGCGTGCGCCGACGCCGGCGCCGCGCCTTCCGACGCCCGCGGCAACGGGCAGCGGACAGCCCGGCTCGTTCACGCCGCCGCCGCTCGCGACGGCGGCGCCGACCCCCACGCTCCCGCCGCAGCGCATCGCGTTCAGCGGGACGGCGGCGGTGCTCGCACTGAAGGCGAATCGGGCGGTCGTGTTCGCGTTGTATGCGATACCTCCGCAGCCGACGCCGTCCCCCGCGGCGAGCGCCGCGCCGTCCGCGGCGCCGTCCGCCGCAGCGTCGTCGGCTGCGTCGAGCGCGCCGTCGCGCGCACCATCGCCGGCGGGCACGTAAGGCCACGAAGCGTTTCGAAAATTCGGGTAAGCTCGCGTCACATCACTATCGCGAAGGAAGGTCATGGACGCGATCACGCTTCTCAAAACCGATCACAAAAACGTCAAAGATCTCTTCAAACAAGTTGAGGGGCTGAGCGAGCGTGCGGCGGTTGCACGCCGCAGACTATGCGAGCAAATCGCCCAGGAACTCGAAGCGCACGCGCAGGCCGAGGAGCAGATCTTTTATCCCGCGTTGCGCGAGCGCACGAAGCGCAATTCCGAACAGTACGACCTGATCTTCGAGAGCGTTGAAGAGCACGCGATCGTCAAGCAGCTCATCGCACAGTTGCGCGAGCTCGATCCGAAAGACGATCGTTACAAAGCGAAGATGACCGTCATGCAAGAACTCGTCGAGGAACACGTCAAGGAAGAGGAACGCGAAATGTTTCCGGCCGCGAAGCAGATGTTCGAGTCCGACGAACTCAAGCAACTCGGAAACCGCATGGCGGCGATGAAAGAAGGCGCAGCCGCCGCGGTGTAGTGGCGGCCCCCCTTTTTCGGGGGCTACAAACGCAGACCTCGCTCGGTTCCCTCTAGGCCGAGAAGGCGTGTTTTGAGAGGCGGTGGGGGGGAACCGCTTCTCCATGCGCGTTCTCGGAATTAACGCGGTTTTTCACGACCCGGCTGCGGCATTGATTGTCGACGGCAGCATCGTTGCAGCAGCCGAAGAGGAACGCTTCACGCGCCGCAAGCACGGCAAACCGTGCGTCCCTTTTTCAACGTGGGAACTGCCCGAGTCCGCAGCTCGCTGGTGTCTCGCATACGGCGGCGTGCGCCCCGAGGAACTGGATGCCGTCGCGTACAGCTACGATCCCGCGCTGGCACCGCCCGACGGCCTGAACCTGTGGGACAACGAGTACGAAGCGCTGCGCACGTTCTACGTGCGGCGCGCGCCGAATCATGTTGCCGACCTCCTGCCGGGGTTCGACCGCACGAAATTTCGTTACGTCGCCCATCACCTCGCGCACGCCGCGTCCGCGTATCTTGCGGGACCGCACCGCAACTGCAGCGTCATGGTGATGGACGGTCGCGGCGAGGCCACCTCGTACCTCGCCGGGCGCAGCGTCGAGGGGCGCTTCACGGGACTCGCGCGCACTGCTCTGCCGCATTCGCTGGGCCTGCGTTACGAAGAACTCACGATGCACCTCGGCTTTCACCGCAGTTCCGACGAGTATAAGGTGATGGCACTGGCGTCGTACGGCAAGCCGCGTTGGCGTAAGGAGATT
>JBHEMQ010000050.1:0-16968 GCA_046262475.1 Candidatus Velthaea sp. | reverse complement strand
GACGGCGAGCCGTTCGCCGACGAACACGCCGATTTGGCTGCCAGCGTGCAAACGGTGCTCGGCGAAACGCTGCTGGATCTCGCACGCTGGCTGCACGAGCAAACCGGCGACCGTGCGCTGGTTATGGCGGGCGGCGTGGCGCTGAACGTGGTCGCCAACAGCTTGATTGCGGAACGCGGACCATTCGCGTCCGTGTGGGTGCAGCCGGCCGCCGGCGATGCGGGAACGGCGCTGGGCGGCGCGCTCTACGTGGCGCGCGAGCTCGGCGATGAGGTACGCCCGATGCAATCGGCGGCACTCGGGCGCGCGTGGAGCGACGGCGAGATCGAACGCTGGCTCGACGCCGCGAACGTGCACTACTCGCGTCCGCGTGACATCGCGGAGACCGTTGCGGAGATCATCGCGCAAAACGGAATCGTTGCGTGGTTTCAGGGCCGCAGCGAATACGGTCCGCGCGCGCTCGGCCATCGTTCGCTGCTCGCGAATCCGCGTTACGCCGACAACTTGCGCCGGCTCAACGACGTCAAAGGCCGCGAGCAATTTCGGCCGGTTGCGCCGATGACGCTGCTCGAACGTGCGCCCGAAATTTTTTGCGGCCCGTTTCCCAGCCCGTACATGCTCTTCACGCATACCATCAACGACGGCTGGGCCGACAAACTGCGCGCCGTCATCCACGTCGACGGGACGGCGCGCGTCCAAACGGTCGACCGGCGCGAAGAGCCCCTCGTCGCGCGGATGCTGGATCACGTCGACCGGCTCACCGGCATCCCCGTCGTCGTCAACACCTCGCTGAATACGGCCGGGCGGCCGATGGTTGACGATCCGCGCGACGCGCTGGAATGTTTCGGGTCGGCGCCCGTCGATGCGCTTGCGATCGGCCCGTTCTTGCTCAAGCGCGAAACGTTCGCGCGCGGCGCCGCGCCGGTGCGCGAAGCGGTGGCATGATCGACATCGTCGTGCCGACGATCGGACGGCCGTCGCTGGCGGCCCTGCTGACGTCGCTCGCGCGTTGCACGGGTCCGCCGCCCGCGCGCATCATCCTCGTCGACGACCGCCGTGACGCCGCCGTGCGGCTCGAATTGGGGCCCGATGCGGCCGCGGTGCGCGCACCGATCGCGGTCATCGCCGGAGGGGCAGCCGGCCCCGCCGCGGCGCGCAACCTCGGATGGCGTGCATCGCGCGCGGAGTGGATTGCTTTTCTCGACGACGACGTGCTCGTCGACGGCAATTGGCTCTCGGACTTGCACGGCGACCTGCGCGACGTCGCCGCGGATGTCGCCGGATCGCAGGGCAACGTGACGGTTCCGCTGCCGGCGGACCGCGCGCCGACGGATTGGGAGCGCAATGTCGGCGGCCTCGCTTCGTCGCGCTGGATCACGGCGGATTGCGCGTACCGTCGCCGCGATCTCGAAGCCGTCGGCGGATTCGACGAGCGGTTTCAGCGCGCGTTCCGCGAGGATGCCGATCTGGCGCTGCGCATCGTCGGCCGCAACCGCCGCATCGTGACCGGCAAACGCCGCATCACGCATCCGGTGCGGCCGGCTGACTGGCGCATCAGCGTACGGCTGCAGGCGGGCAATGCTGACGATGTTCTCATGGAAGCGCTGCACGGCCGTGATTGGTACGAACGCGCCGGCGCACCGCGTGGAACGTACCGCATGCACGCGCTCACCGTCGCGCTCGCGGTGTGCGCCGGAGCCTGCGCTGCGGGCTGGGCTGCCGCGACCTCGCTGTTCGCGTGGCGGCGGATTGCGCGCGGACCGAAGACGCCGCGCGAAGTGCTCGCCATGATCGCAACGAGCGTCGTGCTCCCGTTCGCCGCCGTCGCGCACCGCATGCGCGGGTACGCGCGTCTGCGTCGTCTGCTGCGCGACGCACGCGCGCCGCGGGCGCTCGCCGCGGCGGTGCTCTTCGACCGCGACGGCACGCTAGTTGCCGACGTACCGTATAACGGCGATCCCGCGGCGCTCGAGCCGCTGCCCGGTGCGCGCGAGGCGCTCGACCGGCTGCGCGCTGCCGGCATTCCAATCGGCGTCGTCAGCAATCAAGGCGGCGTCGCACTGGGCCGGCTTACCGCCGACGACGTGCTTGCGACGAACCGCCGGCTCGACGAACTCATCGGACCGTTCCAAACCATCGGCGTGTGCGTGCACGCGCCGGACGCCGGCTGCGGATGCCGCAAGCCGGCGCCCGGCCTGATCGTCGACGCGGCGCGCCGGCTCGGCGTCGATCCGCACGATTGCGTCGTCGTCGGCGACATCGGCTCCGACGTCGAAGCGGCGCGTGCCGCCGGTGCGCGCGCTATTCTGGTGCCGACGGCGTCAACACGCGCCGAGGAAATCGCGCGCGCCGGCGTCGTCGCACGTTCGCTGGGCGAAGCGGTGGATCTCGTGCTCGGTACGGTAGGGCGAACGTGAACGTCCTGGCCGTGCGCCAGGATAACAACGGTGACGTGCTGCTTGCGGGCCCGGCACTGCGTGCGCTCGCTGCTAAAGCGGCACGCGTTGCCCTGGTGTGCGGGCCGTCCGGTGCGGCCGCAGCGAACGCCCTGCCCGGGATCGACGAGACGATCGTCTTCGAGGCGCCCTGGATCGAAGCGAATCCGCGGCCTCTCGACGCGCGCGCGACGGATGCGTTCGTGCGGCGCATTGCCGCGGCAGCCTACGACGCGGCCGTGATCTTCACGTCGTTCCATCAAAGCGCGTTGCCGGCCGCGCTGTTGCTGCGCCTCGCGGGCGTGCCGCGCATCGGCGCCATTTCCGTCGACTATCCGGGCGCGCTGCTCGACGTGCGCCATCGCGTGGACGAAGGGCTGCACGAAGTGGAGCGCGCGCTTTCACTCGCAGAGGCGGCCGGATTTCCCTTGCCGCCGGACGACGACGGCCGGCTCGCGATGCGCATCGCCGAGCGCAATCCCGTCGACGGTATCGGCCCGTACGTCGTCGTTCATCCGGGTGCGACCGTGCCGGCGCGAGCGTGGAATCCCGAGCGTAATCGCGCGCTGGTTGCGCGGCTCGCGCGGGACAGCGCCATCGTCGTCACCGGCTCGCCCGCCGAACGCGCGCTGTGCGCCTACGTCGCGGGCGCGGACGCCGTCAATCTGTGCGGCGAAACCGATTTCGCGACTCTCGCCGCGGTGATCGCAGGCGCGCGCGCCGTCGTCGTCGGTAACACCGGCGCGGCGCACGTTGCCGCGGCCGCCGGAACGCCGGTCGTCTCGCTCTTCGCGCCGACCATTCCCAACGCGCGCTTTCACCCCTGGCGCGTGCCGCACGTGACGCTGGGCGATCAATCGATTTCGTGCGCCGGCTGCCGCGCGCGCGAGTGTCCGTTTGCGCGGCAGCCCTGCCTCGACACCGTCACGGTCGGGGACGTCGTGCAGGCGCTCGCGGCGTTGCGCGGCTTGCCGGAGCTCGTGTCGTGATCGCACCGCCGCGCATGCGGACCACCGACGTGGCGCCGCGGAACATCTTCCTCTGGCACGTGCACGGTTCGTGGACGACGGCGTTCGTGCAGGGCCCGCACCGCTATTTCGTCCCGGTGTTGCCGGACCGGGGGCCCGATGGACGGGGCCGCGCGCAGACCTGGCAGTGGCCCGCGAGCGTCGTCGAGGTGACGCCGGCGCAGGCGCGCGACTTGCCGGTCGATCTCGTCGTGATGCAGCGTCCGGAGGAACTGCACGGGCTCGTCTACGATTGGCTCGGGCGGGAACCGGGCCGCGACGTGGCGGCCGTGTTTCTCGAACACAATGCGCCGGAAGGCCGGATCGCCGATATGCGGCATCCCGCCGCGGGCCGTCCCGACCTGCGCATCGTGCACGTGACGCATTTCAACGCGCTGATGTACGACTGCGGTTCGACGCCCGTCACCGTCGTCGAGCACGGCATCGTCGATCCGGGCTACCGCTACACCGGGGAGCTGCCGCGCGCGGCCGTCGCCATCAACGAAGCGCGGCGGCGCGGCCGCGTGACGGGGACGGATCTTTTAACGCGTTTCCAGCGCGCGCTTCCTTGCGACGTTTTCGGCATGGACGCAGCCGCGCTCGGCGGCTTCGAGAATTTGCCCCAGGCGCTGCTGCATACGGAGATGCCGCGCCGCCGCGTGTATCTGCATCCGATGCGCTGGACGTCCCTCGGGCTTTCGCTGATCGAAGCGATGCATTTGGGCATGCCGGCGGTCGCACTCGCGACGACGGAGGCGGTGATGGCCGTACCGTCGGAAGCCGGGATCGTTTCGACGGACATCGACGAGTTGTGCGACGGCCTGCGGATGCTCGGCGCCAATGCGGCGCAGGCGCGTTGCATGGGAGAAGCCGCCCGCGCGCACGCCCTCGAGCGCTACGGCCTGTCAAAATTTTTGCGCGCGTGGGACGCGCTCATCACGGAGGTAGCAGTGTGAAGATCGCGATGGTTTCGGAACACGCGAGCCCGCTCGCGACGCTGGGCGGCGTCGATGCCGGCGGTCAAAACGTGCACGTCGCATCGCTGGCGTCGGCGCTCGCGAAATTTGGCCACACCGTCAGCGTCTATACGCGGCGGGACGACCGTTCGCTCCCGCGCCGCGTGCTGATGGGGCATGGCGTTCTCGTCGAGCACGTGGATGCGGGGCCGCCGCGTGCGATCTCCAAGGACCGGTTGCTGCCGTACATGAGCGCGTTCGCCGCCTACCTGCGCGAGGCATGGAACGCCGCGCCGCCGGACGTGGTACATTCGCATTTTTGGATGTCGGGTAAAGCGACGATTGCCGCGGCGCATCCGCTCGGCATTCCGGTGGTGCACACGTTTCACGCGCTGGGCGTCGAAAAGCGTCGCCATCAAGGCACTGCCGATTCCTCGCCGCGTTCGCGAATCGCCGAAGAGCGCGACATCGTGCGCCACGCGGACCGCATCGTTGCAACCGCCAGCGCGGAAGTGTTCGAGCTGCTGCGCATGGGCGCGAACCCGCGCGCCCTGAAGATTGTTCCGTGCGGTGTCGATCTCGAGCGGTTCACAGCCGACGGTCCCGCCGAGCGCGCCCGAACGCAGCGCGTGCGTATCGTCACGCTGAGCCGGCTCGTGCCGCGCAAGGGCATCGCCGACGTCATCACCGCACTCCCCGACGTTCCCAACGCCGAACTCATCGTCGCAGGGGGCGGCGAAAGCGCCGACTTGGTGGAAGATCCGGAGGCGATTCGCCTCACCGAGTTGGCACAGGCGTGCGGAGTCGCCGATCGCGTATATCTGCGCGGCCGGGTTTCGCGCGACGACGTGCCGCCGCTCTTACGTTCGGCCGACATCGTCGCATGCACGCCCTGGTACGAGCCCTTCGGCATCGTTCCGCTGGAAGCGATGGCCTGCGGTGTTCCGGTCGTAGTCTCGACCGTCGGCGGCCTGATCGACACCGTCGTCGACGGCGTTACCGGCGTGCACGTTCCGCCGCGCGAACCGCGCCAGCTCGCGTATGCGTTGCGCGCGCTGGCCGGCGACGCCGAGCGCCGCGAGCGTCTGGGACGATTCGGGATCGAGCGCGTGCGCGCACGGTATTCGTGGTCGCGGATCGCCGCCGAGACGCTCGACGTCTATCGCGCGCTCGTCGAGCGAACCGCCAAGCGCGCGTTGTTGCGGGGATGATCTCGGGCACAGCGCCGATGGCGTTGATGCTGCGTCCACTCGGGCTCGGCGACTTCTTGACCGGCCTTCCGGCGTACCGCGCCGTCGCGCGAGCATTCCCCAATCATCGCATCGTCCTCGCTGCGCCCCGCTCCTTGGCGGCGCTGGCCGGCTTGACCGGCTGCCTCCACGACGTTGCGGACTCGCAGCCGTTACGTGCGCTCGCTGCGCATCTGCACGGCGCCGACGTCGCGATCGATCTGCACGGACGCGGCCCCGAAAGCCACCGCGTCCTGCTCGCTTCACGGCCGCGCCGGCTCGTCGCCTTTCGCAACGAGGAAATTCCGCAAAGCGCACACGGCGCCGTCTGGCGCGCGGACGAGCACGAGGTGGAGCGCTGGTGCCGCATGCTTTCGCACGCGGGCATTCCGGCCGAACCGAGCGAACTCGATCTCGCCGTTCCGCCGGTTCTCGTTCCGCGGCGGATTCGCGGTGCTACGCTGATTCATCCGGGGGCCGCCAGCGAATCGAGGCGATGGCCCGTGGACCGCTGGGCCGCGGTGGCGGCGGCCGAACAGCGTGCCGGCCGGCGCGTGATCATTACGGGCGGCGGCGACGATGTCGAACGCGCGCGTGCCATCGCCAGTGCCGCGCAGGTGTCGCCGACGCACGTGTTTGCCGGGCGAACGACGCTGCGCGAACTCGCCGCGTTGACCGCCGCCGCAGGGCGCGTCGTCTGCGGCGATACCGGCGTCGCGCATTTGGCGACCGCATTTCGAACGCCGTCGGTCGTGCTCTTTGGTCCGATTCCGCCCGCATGGTGGGGTCCGCCGCGCGAGCGGACGTATCACCGCGTGCTCTGGGCGGGCCGCCGCGGCGATCCGCACGCTGCCGAGGTCGATCCGGGACTGCTCGATATTACGCCCGAGGCGGTCATCGCCGAACTCCGCGGTCTCGCCGAGCGCACCGAGCACGTCGCCTGAGCGGCGTTCCTAGAAGCTGCTGTGAAAAGCCGCGATCGGCGCGAGCGCGAATTCCGGTACCGCAGCGAGCGCCGCATCGCCGGGAATCGGCGGCCGGCACGACGCGGCGTGCGAAGCTGCGGCGATGCGCTGCGTACGGCGACCACGCGACGCCGACGCGCGCGTTCAGCTGATCGAAGACGCGCAGTACTTTCGTGACATAGTGCCGCGTTTCGCCGTACGGGGGTACGCCGCCGAAACGCGTCACCGCGTTCGGGCCCGCGTTGTAGCCCGCGATCGCCTTAACGGTGGCGTTGTCCTGGCCGTGAAAGCGGTTGAGCAGCGCCTGCAAATACTTGGCGGTGCCGCGCAGGTTTTCACTCGCGTCCCGCGCGTTGACGCGCAGACCTGAGGCGGTCCGCGGCATCAATTGGCCCAGGCCGCGAGCGCCGACGCGCGAAACGGCGTCGGCACGCCAGTGCGACTCGACGGTGACGATTGCCATGATGAAGCGCGGATCGACGTGGGTGCGCTGCGCGTTCGCCAGGATCGACGCGGCGTATTTGCGGCTCTGCCAGTCCGGCATGTGCGGATTGATCACGCGCAGCACCCCGGCATACGACGCGATCGGGTTGCGCGGCGACTCGTGCGCGAACGCCGGCGCGGCGAGACACAAAAATGAACATAGCGTCGCGATAACTCGCGGCACGACCATCCGAACCATGAGCGCGGCATTGTGTCTGGGTGTGTTCAAGCCCTTTTGTATCGGCTGCAGCGAACGCAGAGTTTACTCTGCACGGTTGCTTCCGTGGAGATCGTCGACCCAAGCCACCGCCTCGGGCGGCTCGACGCTTTCGATCTGCAGGTTGACCACCACCGGCGCCTGGCCGCTCCGGACGATCACGCACTCGAGCGGGCGATCGTCCGACGCGTTGATTTCTTGGTGCGGCACGAACGGCGGAACGAAGATGAAGTCGCCGGCGCCGGCTTCCGCAAAAAATTCCAAGCGTTCGCCCCAGCGCATGCGGGCGCGTCCTAAGACGACGTAAATGACGGTTTCGACTTCGCCGTGATGGTGTGCACCCGTCTTCGCGTGCGGGTCGATGGATACGGTACCGGCCCAGAGTTTCCGCGCGCCCGCTCGCGCCGCGGTAATTGCGGCCGCGCGGTGCATCCCGGCGGTTTGCGGCGTGTTCGGATCGAGCTCGCACGCCGCGACGACGCGAACGCCGTCGAATTTCCAACGCGCCGGCGCGGTCACGGCGGCTAACTCGCGGGAACGACGTCGTCGGTGAGTTTCAACCGCACGTAGGTGCCGCGCCGAACGACGATGTTGCTTTTCATGGACGTCGCGATCGCGAAACCGGCCGCGGCGCCCGCCAGCGTTCCGCCTTTGTGACCCGTCCGCTTCGAGACGGCGTGTCCCGCGACCGCGGTACTCACGACGATCGCCGCGTCGCGCAGACGGTGCGTTTTCGGTTCGAATTCTTTGAACGATTTCACGGTGACGTGAATCGGCGCGACGGTGCCGTCCGCCAGGCGCACGTCGTCGAAGATGACGTTCATCGCGGCCTTGTGCGCCCGCGACGCCCGGGTCACGCGTTCGAGGTGGCCTTCCACGGTGGCGCCTTTGAGGGCGCTCTTGTGGAAGAACGTGTCCTTCGTGCGAAGCGTGAAGGCGTCGCCGTCGTGGTTTTTTCCGGAATCGAGCGTCTGTTGTATCTCGCCGTCGAGTTCGGCTCCGCGCGGTGCCAGTACGACGCTCTGCGCGCGCGAAGCGCCGGCGCCGGCAGCGATGAGGATGAGAGCGGCGGTTATCGCCGCGGCATGTTTGATCACGTCGTCTCCTACGCGGAACGCGCGGCAGGTTCCGGTGCGCGCTTCCCTAAGGCCTGTTGCATCGGAGGTCGCAAATGTCATTTTTGAACAATCTCGGCGGTTTGGTGCAGCAATTCACCGGCGCAAATCCGCAGCAAGTCGAGGCCGCTGCGGCGGATCACGTCGGCAGCATGGACACCGGCGAACTCGCAGGTCATCTGTCGGCGGGTGCGCAGAACATGGACTCCGGTACGCTCGGAAGCCTCGCGCACTCCCTGCTCGGCGCACTTAGCGCGCACGGCCACGACGAATCGCAAGTGCAGGATGCCGGCGTGTCGACCGGCGATGCGCGGGCCGGCGACACGAACGCGGTGACCGGGCTCATCTCGCACGCGCAGCAAAACCCGGCGGCGCTCAAAGACGCGGCAGTCGAATTCATCAAGAACAATCCGCGGGCGGTCGAGCAGTTCGCTCCGGATTTCGTGAAGGGCCTGATGGCGAAGTTCGGCGGTTAAAACGCCTTTTTCGAGTCGAGCAGAATCGTTACCGGCCCGTCGTTGACCAGCATCACCGACATCTGCGCGCCGAAGCGTCCACACTCCACTCGAAGTCCCGCGGCGCGGATGTCGCTTGCGACGCGCTCGTACAACGCTTCCGCGGCAATTCCGCGCGCCGCACCAGTCAATGACGGCCGCCGTCCGCGGCGCGCATCGCCGAGCAGCGTGAACTGCGATACGAGCAGCACGGCGCCGCCGACGTCCGCGAGCGCAAGATTCATTGCGCCCGCCGCGTCGTCAAAGATCCGTAAGCCGGCAATTTTCGCGGCGATGAGCGCGGCGTCGGCTTCGGTATCCTCGACCGCGACGCCGAGCAGCACGAGGAAGCCCATGCCGATCGCTCCGATCGGTATGCCGTCCACACGGACCGCCGCTTCCGACCCCCGCTGGACCACCGCCCTCATGCGGAGCGCTTCGGATGACGGCCGCTTGGCACCGTTTCTGGCGAGTCTGCGGTGGGAAGGAACGAGGCAATGAATGCGGCATCGCCCCCGTCGCGCCGGCGCCGGCGAGCCGGAGCCATCGCAATCGTCGTCGCGGCGCTGGCGGCATTCGCGGTGCTCGTGCTCGCCGTGTACCACGATGCGGCGGCGAACGCGGTCATCGGGACGTTCGCGCGCAATGCCGGCTACGACGTGCGCTTCGGAACCTTGCATGTCGGAACGCGTGCCGCGCAGGCACGTGACGTGCGAGTCAGCAATCGCGCCGGCGAGCCGCTGTTCGAGGCGCAACGCGTCGATCTCGCGTATTCGCTGCGCGACCTCTTGCCCGGCGGAAAACGACGTTTTGGTTTGAAATCCATCGACGTCGCGGCTCCGCACTTCACCCTCATCCGCCACGCCGACGGTACGTACAACCTTCCGACCGGCGGACCGTCCGCGCAGCCGGCGCGTCCGAATACAACTCCCGTCGACGTGCGGCTGCGCGTGCGTGACGGATCGGCCGACATCATCGACCGCTACGTGGCTGCGCCGCGCGAACGGCGTCACCGCATTACCGGCTTGCGTGCCGACGCCGTGCTCTCACCGGTGGATCGTTCGTATTACGACGTTGCCGCGGTATTCGAGGAGAACGGCGGCCGATATCCGATCCGCGGCCGCGCGAAGTTCGAGGATGCGCGCGGGTTCGAGATTCAGCACTGGACCGTTGCGCGGATGCCGATTGCGGGCCTGGCGAACTTTGCGCTGCCCAATCGCTCCATCGTCGTCAGCGACGGCGACTTGCGCGGGCTCGATGCGCGCTACGCGGGCCTGACCGGTGCGGACGGCGCCATGCATTTTCACTTGAACGTCCATGCGATGCTCGAGCACGCGCGCGTTACGCTCGCGGCGCTCGAAAAGCCGATTCGCGACGCGCACGGCGCGCTGATCGTCTACGACGACGGCGCGAGTGTTCCGGCGCTGGACGGTTCCCTCAACGGCGTGCCGCTGCACCTGTCGGGCGGTTTCTACGACTTCGCGCACCCGCAGCTGCGGTTCGCGCTGCACGCCGCGGGTACGTTCGATCAGCTGCGACCCGTCTCGAAGAACATCGCGCGGATGCCGCTGCACGGCGAACTAGTCGTCGACGGCATCGCGGAAGGTCCCGC
The DNA here is from genome assembly GCA_046262475.1 of Candidatus Velthaea sp. Lineage (GTDB taxonomy): Bacteria > Vulcanimicrobiota > Vulcanimicrobiia > Vulcanimicrobiales > Vulcanimicrobiaceae > JBHEMQ01. Next base: position 6,455 of record JBHEMQ010000050.1, on the reverse strand, counting down.
GGGCGCGCCGGTCACCTTCGTGCGTTTCGGCTCGCGCGACATTGCCTTTGGTGCCTACGCGTTCACCGCCGCGCACGGTCTCGCTGCGATTTCCGGTCAGCAGCTCGACGTAATCTCCGCAGGGGCGCGGTACGGACCGGTCGATCTTGCCGCACACGCGTCGCTGCTTCTCGAACGTCACGTCGGGATGACGGCGTTTGTCACGTTCAGCGCGCCCGCCGACGGCCTGCCCTACGCGGGCAGCATCGTGCCCGGCATGATGCTCGGCGGAAGCGCCGTCATCAACGGTGTCGATGCGAAGCTGGCGACGCGCGGCGCGATCCGCGGCGCGAACGGACCGGATCGGCTCGACGCGCCGTTTTCAATCGATGCCGACGGACGCGGTACCGTCGGTCCGGTGGCCCTCACCCGGCGTGACGGCGCGGCCGTATATGCGCGCGCATTTTTGGACCGTCCGCACGATCGGACCGTGGCCATCGTGCAGACACGCGCGTTATCGCTCAAGGGCGCCCGGCGCGCGGCGCTGCCCGGGTTCGCGGTGCCGGCGCTGCCGCGCATCGACGGGAAACTCGATGCGTCGCTCGCCGGCAGCACCGCCGGTTCGACGCTGGCGTCGCTCGGCGGATCGCTGCACGGCTACGGTTCGTGGGGCGACGTGCGGGCGGCTGGCGACGGATCGGCGCGCGGTATCGAGGCGACGGGGCGCTTTACCGGTTCGTTCGAGCGTCTTGCGGCATTCACCGGAAACGTCGGCGCGCGCGGCGCGATCGAAGCTCCGTTCGCGGTGACGAGCGACGGTCGCACGACGACGGCGCAATTGCGCAACGCGCGCTTCACGCACGCGAGCGTGCGCGGAATTCCGATTGAAAGCCTGGATGCGACGGTCGGCGTCCGGCCGAAGGCGATCGATGTCTACGCGGCACGGCTCGGTATCGCGCACCGCAGCGTTGCGGCGCAAGGCAGTTTCGGCAACGGCGGCCGTTTGCTGGTCAGTGCGGGCGACCTCGATCTGCGTGCGTTTCGCGCGGCGGGTCTTCCACTGCAAAACGGCCGCGCGACGGCGATCGCCGTCGTGGGCGGAACGTTCGCACAGCCGCGGGCGCGCATGCGCGTGGCGGTCTCGGGTGCGCGCTATGCCGGCGCCGCCGTCGGCGGCGACGCGCGGCTTGCGTACGCGCGCGGGGCCGTGCGCATCGAAGATGCGACCGTTGGATTCGCCGGTGCGTATGCGACTGCCGGCGGTACGATTGCCGGCGTCGCGCCGGGTGCGATGAAGCCGCGCTACGACGTGCACGCGAACGTCCGCGACGCGGATCTCGCCCTTCTGGCGCGCACGGTCAAGAACCCGTTGCGATACCCGGCGGGTACGCTCGACGCGGACGTGCGCATCGGCGGTTCCGGCAGCATGCCCACGGTCAACGGAAGCATGGCGATTCCGGAGGGCTCGATCAACGGATTGGCCTTTGCAAACGGTGCGGTGAACGTCAGCGGGAATGCGGCGCACATCGAAGCCCGCGGCGGCCGCGTGACCGTCGGTTCCACGACGCTTGCCTTCAACGGCGACCTGACGCCTTCGAGTCAGGCAATGCGCCTGCGGTCCGATGGCGTCGATTTAGCGGACTTCAACGATTATTTCGACGAAGCGGACGTTCTGGCAGGCCGCGGCCGCGTCGCTCTTGCCGTCGACGCATCGCGCTCGACGCTGGCCGCCTCCGGCACCGTCGCGCTGACGGGAACGCGTTACCGGCGTTTCGCGCTCGGCGCGACGAATGCCGCGATCAGTACGACCGGTCAAACGATTCACGCCGTCGCGAACATCACCGGGCCGAACGGCGACGTAGCGCTCAACGGCAGCCTGCGGGTTCCGGCGGCGAATCCGATGCGTGACATCGCGCGCCGGGCGTACGTCGCGGGATCCGCGCGTATCGCCGGATTGGACCTCGGGAACGTTCTTCCGGCGGCCGGCGTGAACGTTCCGCTGCTCGGCATCGTGAGCGGCTCCGCGTCCGTACGCGGGCAGTATCCGGCGCTTTCGCTCACCGGTAATGCGGCGCTCGCGAACGGCGTCGCCGGCCGCATTCCGATCCAGCGGCTTGCCGTTGCGGTCACCGCGACGAACGGTCGCGGCCGCATCACCGACGCATCGCTCGTCACGAGCGCGCTCAGGGCGACCGGCGGCGGAACGTTCGGCCTGCGGCCGACCGATGCGTTCGACCTCAGCGCCCACATCGTCAGCCCGGACGTGAACGCGCTCGCGCTGATGGCGACGGGAAGTGCGCCCGGCGTTCACGCGGTGCTCGATACGCGCGTGAACGTTGCCGGCACCGTCGCGCATCCCCGAGCCGTCACGACGACTGATTTGAACCAGATCGCGTACCGCAATGTCGTCGTGCCGAACGTGCACGCGGAGATCGATGCGACGCGGGAGGCGATCGACGTGCGGCGCGGCAACGTAGCTTTGCGCCGCGGCTCCATCGCATTCGATGGCCATTACCCGTTCGGCCGCGGCGCGGACACGCCCATCGCGCTCGATCTCATGCCGCGCGGCGTCGACGTGGCCGACTACTCATCGCTCTTGCCGAACGGAACTGCGCTGCATGGCATCGTCGACGGCAACGTCGGCGTGCGCGGAACGCTGAACGCGCCCGAGCTGAGCGGCGGCGTCGCGCTGACCCGCGGCTCGTACCGTTCCGATCTCTTGAAGTCGCCGCTGACCGCAATCACGCTGCAGCTCGCCTTCGCGGGCACGCAGATGCACATTACGAAGCTGCACGCGCACGCGACGCCGGGCAACATCGACGGCAGCGGCGTCGTGCGCGTCGGCGACTTGCGCGACCCGCTGCACGGCGTGGGCGCGAACATTGCGGTGCGCGTCGCAAACGCGCTGATCGTCGCACCGAAATACTATACCGGCTTCGTCGACGGCACGGTGACGGCCGTGAAGACTCCGTTCAACCGCCCGCTGGTAGCGGGAGCGGTGACGTTCTCGAGCGCGCGCGTGCCGTACGGGGCCTTCATGCCGAGCAGCGCACCGCAGTCGCCCAACGCACCCGCGCCGCCCGACGTCGGATTCAACTTGGCGCTCAACATCGGCAAGGACGTTCGCGTGTCGCAAGGCCCCGTCGATATCGGTGCTACCGGCGGCGCGACGCTGGGCGGTACGCTCGCGCAGCCGACGCTGGACGGTACGATTACGGCGAGGGACGGCACGCTCGCGTTCTACCGCACCTTCACGCTGCAGCAGGGTAGCGAAGTGTCGTTCACGCCGTCGAGCGGCATCATCCCTTCGGTCAATGCGTCGGCGCTCACGCACGTACCGGATCCGTCGACGGACGTACTTCTCAAAGTCACCGGTCCCGCGACCCACGTGAATCTCGCGTTCGCGTCGCAGCCGCAGTATAGCCGCGAACAGATTCTCGGCTTGCTGGTGAACGCGCAGGCGTTGGGCGCGATCTCCGGCGTGCCGCGCACCGCGGTCGCATCGACCGGCGGCCCCTCGCCGATCGCCGGCGTCACGGAGGGCTACATCAATCAAGAATTCACGCGGCAATTCTTGCAGCCGCTCGACGCCAAACTCGGCGGTGCGCTCGGCCTGAGCAACCTGCAGATCAGCTACGGTTTCGGCGGCAGCTTCTCCGCGGTCGCACGGCGCTTGATCGGGCACAACATCGCGTTTACGTACGGTGAGACGTTCGGCGGCGAAACGCCGCGTTCGTCGCTCGGCCTCAGCATCGGCGGTGAGGCGACCGACGTGCAGCTCACCTTCTACAACAGCGCGAACAACGCGCGCGCTTTCGGCGGGCAGGCACTAACGCCGTACCTGCAAAGCGGATTTTTGCAGAACGGGCCGCTGAATTATACGCTGCAGGCCGCTGAACCGCCGGCCGGCACCAGCGGCTTCGTGTTCACGTTCCAACGGCGTTTCCCGTAAAAGCGCCGATTCTGAAGAAATGACTCGCTCGATCGCCGCGGCACTGGCGCTCTCGCTGGCTTCCGCCGCAGCCGCGGCGGCGCAACCGCAGCCGGTGCCGCACCGCCCGCCGCATCTTTCCGCGCGCAGCACGACGCCGCTTGCGCACGGGCACGAAGGCGGGCGCGCACGGCACCGGCCCCGCCGGCGCCGCGGCGGCGACTACCAGCCATACGTGGTCATCCCGCCGGCGTACGTGGAGTCCGTGCTCGACGGACCGCCGTCGCCGACCCAGCAGCCGCGGGCGAAACCGTCGCCTGCAAGCTCGGTCGACGTGTTCTCGACGATCAAGAACTGACGTTCACGCGTTGCGCAATTCCGGCGACCGCGCGTCGGACCAGTCCGATGTGCGCAGAAAACGCGAAGCAGCGAGCGAGTTTTCGCGCCAGCGCAGAGCCGCGCCGTCCCGCGCGCCACTTTAGGCCCACCGGGGGATAAGCGGCCGACGGGTATCCCAGACGGCGACGATAACCGCCCCATGGTTAACCCTGATGGCCCTCAACGTCCCGTACATTGGGCGTTCTCGCCACTGGCCGAAAGTTGTACATTAAGTTGTACCGTGTGCCTAGTAATTACGCGCGCGGCATCTGTCCGCCGCTCGCGGGGATCCCTCTGCATGAACTTGACCGCCAAGCCGCTTGATGCTCCCATCGCCCCGTCCGACGTCGCCCTGACCCTGCGGGAAGCGCAGCAACGCGCGGTCGAACGGCGGATGGAAGTAGAAGCGCTGCTGTTCCAGGCGCGTTCGATTGAGGAGCAGCTCGCCGCGGAAGCAGTTCAAGCCGAAGCGGCGCGCGAAGTCGCGCACGCGCAAGGGCATCATGAGCGCGCGCGGGTGGCTGCCGAACGCGAGCGCGAAGCGGCGCAGCGCATCGACATGCTGACGAAAAAACGGCTCGCCGCGAGCGTCGAGCGCACCGCCGCCCAAGCGCACGTCGTCGCGCTGCGCAGCGACCATGCGAACGCGAACGAAGCGGTTCGTGCCTGCGAACAGCGCCTGGCCGAGGCACGGATGGCGCTGGAAAAGGTCGCCGCCGATTTGCGCGACGCCGAAGCATACTGCAATGAAGTCTCGGCTGCAGCGCAAGCGGTGACACACGAGGAGCGCGAAGCGGGGGAACGCCTCGTGGAGCATCGCGGGCAGCGGGAAGCCGCCGAGCTCGAAGCGCGCGCCGCGGAAGAGCGCGCGCGGGCGCTCGTCGGCGACGCGCCGCCCCGGCCGCCGTCGCTCGCGCCGCTCGATGAATTGCGCACGCTGGAATCGCACGTCGCCATCAGCGCGGAGGCTGCAAAGCGTGCCGCGGACCGGCGTGCTGCGGACGCCTTGCGCGCGGCGCGTCGAAACGGTGTCGCCGGCGGCTAGCGCCGTGCGGACCGGCGTCTGCGCGAATCAGCCCCTCTGCGCGAACGCCGTCGCCATGCGACCCCTCGAGCTGTATCCGGGCCCCGGTCTGTTTTGTCCGGACTGCGGTGAACGGCTGGTGCCGCTGCGCGCTGCGGACGCCGATCCGCTCGAGGTCGGCGTGCCGGCGCCTGAGGCCCCGCGCATCCGCTTCGGACAGATGCGGGCGCTCGTTGCGGTCGCCGCGCTTTCGTTCGCCGTCGGATCTGCAGCGGTCGTGCTACATTCGACGGCTTTCGGCGACGCCGCGAAGCCGGTGCACGTGTGCAGGTCGACTGCCGCCGTCCGGCTGGCCGACGACGTCGTGCGCGCATACGCGGCGAAAAGCGGCACCCCGGCCGCGCGATTCGTCATGGCGAGCGCGCCGCCGTGCGACGTCCGGTTCACGACGGCCGCCGGCGGCACACGCGGCGACGCCATTGCGGCCGACGGACTCGTTGCCATCGTGAACCCACTCAATCCGGTCGGTGCGCTGAGCGCCGCGCAACTGCGCCAGATTTTCAGCGGCGCGATTCGCGATTGGTCGCAAGTCGGCGGGCGCCGCGGCGCGATTCGCGCGATGTTGCCGGCTCCCGGCACCGACGAGGCGCGCGCGCTCGCGGCTTCGCTGTTGCGCGGCGTCGATGTGCCCGCAAGCGTTCGGCGCTTGCCCTCGAGCGCGGACGTATCGCGCGCGGTGACCGGGCCCGCGGCGCACGGCGCAATCGGTCTCGCCGCGTTCAGCGCGGCGGTGCCCGCCAAAGTGCTGGCCGTCGCCAAACATCCGCCGCCGAGCACGTTGTCGATCGCCGACCGCCGTTATCCGTATGTCCTCGCGCTCGTGGTCGATCAAGATCTGCGCGCGGACAAGGCCGCCGCCGGGCTCGTTGCGTACGCGCGTTCGCCGGATGCGGGCGCGGTGATCGCGCGCGATGGCTTGGTGCCGCACGAGACACCGTAGCATGCGCGCGCATTCGCTCGCCGCCGTTGTGTGTCTGCTGCTTGCCGCGGGCATGCCCGCGCAGGCCGCGCCGCGGCGCGCGATCGTGTTCGGCTCGGCAATCTCGTTGTCGGGTTCGCTCGCCAAAGAGGGGCGGCTCACAC
>JBHEMQ010000049.1:20307-23239 GCA_046262475.1 Candidatus Velthaea sp. | reverse complement strand
GAACACGCCGATGCCCACTTTGAGCGTGCCTAGCGGAACGTATCTTACGAGAGTCGGGCCGAGGAGGACGACGATCGCCGCCAACGCGACGAATGCCCACGCCGCGCCGCCGAGCGCGCTTCTCCACGAACGCGTGAAGCCGACGGCGAGCACGATCGTGAGTGCTTCGACCGCCTCGACCGCCGAGGCGAGAAAGGCGGTTCCCGCAAGCACCCAGCCGGTCACGGCGACGCCGCTGCGCGAAACGCGCCGTACGCGGGCAGCGCCGCATCCGTTCCCTTGATCGCGTGCCAGAGGATGTCGTTGAGCACGTCGTCACGGACTGCGTCGGCATGCGTGAAGTCCAGGCGCGCGCTCTCGGCCGCGCCATACGCGCCCGGCGGATTCTTCGCATTGACGTCGATGGCTGCGGGCAGTGCGGCAAACGCCTCGAGGTTCGGCGCGGCGGTGAAGGCATCGTACAATGGAAGCGCGCCCGCGTCATACGGCGTGAGCGGCGGCAAACCGAGCACGATTTCGATGGTCCGCAGCACGCTCGAAGTCGCGTAATGCGCGTGATGCGTCCCCGCGGCGGCATACGGGCTGACGACGTACAGCGTCGAGCGCTGCTCGTCGATGTGATCGGGCCCGTTCTGGGCGTCGTCCTCGATGACGAACACGGCCGTACTCGGCCAATCCGCTGAATGCGACAGCGCGTCGATGAGACCGCCGACGGCGAGATCGTTGTCGGCCACCATCGCCTGCGGCGTGTTTTCGCCGGCGTCCGTGCCGGCGGTATGGTCGCGCGGGAACCGCAGGATCTCGAGCGCCGGCAACGTGTGCGCCGCTTCGTACGCGTCGAATTCGCGGCGCCATTCGGCGAGGCGCGCCACGTCGGGAACACGCATGTCGAAGGTCGGAAAACGGCGGTCGGTTGTCTTCGCCAGCGCGCGTTCCGTCGTCGAAACGGGACCATCGCTCGACGGTCCGCTCGTGACGAACTCGCCGTAGTTGCGCATGGTAACGTGCCGGCGCGCGGCGAGATCCCACAGGTACCCGGAATGCGGGCGCGCGGCCTCCGCGCCGTCCTCGAAGTCGTACACGGGGCGGCGCGACGCATACTGCGGCGGCCACATCTTTTCGAGATAGTCGTTCGCGAACGCACCCATCGACCAGTTATGACCGTCGGCGCTCACGTGAGCGTCGGTGAAGAAGCGGTCGAAGACGCCGAAGCGCCGCACGAGTGCGTGCTGATTCGGCGTGACGGCGGCGCCGAACATGACGAGGCGCGCATCTCCGTCCGCGTCGGGAACGTCGCCGAGCACCTGATCGTACGTACGGTTTTCCTTGATCACGTAGATGACGTGCTTGATGGGTCCGTTCGCACGCACGACGGGGTGCCGGACAAGCGCCGCGTGCGGCGCGAGGTCGCGAACCCGGGCGATGCCCGCGTGCAGTGCGGCGTCGCCCGGAATCGCGACGCGGCGAATCGATCCGGTCAGCTGTTGCGCGATGTAGTCCGGCGGCCGCGCCGCGTTCGGCCGAAAGCCGGGATTGGGGTGCCCCGATTCGCCTTTGCCGTCCGCGACGAGCAACGAACGGCCGCCACGCTCGACCGCGACCGCCGTCGGGTACCATCCGGTCGGAATCGCGCCGATTGGGCGCAAGCCGCCCGGCGTACGCGCGAAAACGGCAACGGCATTCGCGGCGCCGCACGAAACGTAAACGCGGTCGCCGGCCAGCGCGAGCGCGTTGGGCGATGCGCCGACGAGACCGCCGAACGCGAACGGCATCGGCGTGCGCGTGCGCACCGATTCGGTACGCAGGTCGATGGCTGCAAGGTCGTCGTCGTCGGCGTTCGCAACGTACAACGCTGCGCCGTCGATTGCGAGCGCGGCGGGATGCAAGCCGGCGGCGATCCGTTTGCGGACGACGCCGCGGCGTACGTCGATTGCGTCGACGTAACGTTCCGCGCGGCCGGCGACATACAGCGTAGCGCCATCGGCCGTGAATGCCAATGCCGCCGGATGCCGGCCGACGGCCACGCGCCGGATGAGTTCGCCGCTGCGTTCGTCGACGAAGGCGACCTCGCGCGCGAGATCGCCGGCGACGGCCAGCGTTCGGCCGTCCGGCGAACGCGCGAGCGCGGACGCAAAAAACGGCGCGGGCAAGCTGATCGTGCGGTCGACGCGCCCTGCGCCGGTATCAACGTGCGCGATTTGCTCGCCGAACGTGGCCGTCATCGCCACCCATACGCCGTCGCCGCCGACGTCGCGGAGCGGCGTTCCGAACGCATTCGGCAGCGCGACGGTCCGCTCGACCGCGAGCGAGCCGCTCGACAACACGCGCAACGCCGGTTGACCGTAACCGCTTTCGAGCACGAAGGCCTGCGCGCCGTCCCGCGAGAGCACGATGCCGGTGGGGAGCGTTCCGACCTCGGCGACCGCTCCCGGCGGCGCGGCGATCCGCCATCCGTTCGGAAGCAGGGTCGGCCCGTTCTGGGCGAGCGCGGCCGCACCGGCGACGCCCGCGCACAGCATGACGACGAGCGCCGTCCGTTTCATGGCGGGTCCGGTTCGTGGCGCGGGACTATCCGGCCCGCCGGGCAGCGGCACTTCCTCCCAAGTGAACGAAGCGTGAATCGGGAATCACGTAAGACCGCACCCAATCGCCCCGGCACCCGGTTAAGGACAGGAATGATGTTGATGAGCGCGCCCTCGGGGAAATCTTGCCGCAGCACGCGGTGCGCGCGCGTGCGCGCAGCCTGGGGCGGAGCGCCGTTAAAATGAAACTGGACCTGAGTGCTTTGACTGTGTACGCCGATAGGCGTTGGAGCCGGTACGACGAGGCGAAGGTCGGCCTTCTCACGCACGGGCTGCAGTACGGCACCGGCTGCTTCGAGGGCATTCGCGGGTTCTGGTCGAGCGCCGACGACGAGCTGTATTTGCTGCAT
>JBHEMQ010000049.1:14019-20297 GCA_046262475.1 Candidatus Velthaea sp. | reverse complement strand
GTCGACGAGCTCGTCGAACTCACCATCGATCTCGTCACGCGCAACGACTTCAAATGCGACATCTACATCCGGCCGGTGACGTTCAAAGCCGCCGAAGACGTCGGCGTGCGCTTACACGACGTGCCGGACAGTTTCGCCATCGTCGCGATGCCGTTCACGAAATATTTCGACACGACGGCCGGTTTGCGGTGCGGCGTGAGCTCGTGGCGGCGCGTCGACGACGTGACGGCGCCGGCGCGCGGCAAGATCACGGGCGCGTACGTGAATTCGGCGCTCGCGAAGAGCGAAGCGGTGCTCAACGGTTTCGACGAGGCGATCATGCTCTCGCACGACGGCCACGTGTCGGAAGGCAGCGCGGAAAATTTGTTCGTCGTGCGTGACAACGTGGTGTACACGCCCGATCCGTCACAGAACATCCTCGAGGGCATCACGCGCCGTACGGTGATGACGCTCGCGAACAACGAACTGGGAATTCCGGTGGTGGAACGCTCCATCGACCGCAGCGAACTGTTCGGTTCGGACGAAATGTTCTTGACGGGCAGCGCCGCGGGCGTGCAATGGATTCAATCGGTGGACCACCGCCCCATCGGCGACGGCACCCAGGGTCCGATCTCGAAGAAGCTGATGGATCTGTACGGCCGCCTGACGCGCGCCGAGTTGCCGCAGTACGCGAACTGGCTGACCAAAACGTACGCATCGCGGACGCCGGTACGCGTCTAGAGTAAATGTAGGGGTTAGTCGTACCAGCGCGGCCTAGCCGCGGCTCGCTGTCCCCTCTATACTGCTAACATGAAAACCGCAATGTTCACGGCCGCGACGATCGCGCTTTTGCTGGCGAGCGGCGGCGTGGCGGCGGCTGACGATCAGGGCGCGGCCATGAAGAAGATACTTGAGGGCCAGCAGCATGCGAGCGGGCCGGCGTGCAAGATGTTCTCGAAGAACGAAGTCGCCGAATTCCTCGGAAAGCCGGTCAAGGACGGGCACCTCGCGGGCATGGGCTCGGGCTGCCAATGGGAAGCGATGGATCCCTCACACGGCGCGCGCGGATTTATCGTCAATCGCCGGCCCAAGTCCGACTATAACGAAATTTCGGGCGCGCCGAAGTTTCATACGGTCAAGGGAATCGGAACGAAGGCGTATATCGCCGACGACGGCGGCTGAAACGCCGGTGCCGTGTCGGGCAACAATTTCACGCTCGTCATGTTCCAGGGCAACGTCCCTGAGGCGACAGCGCTGAAAGCGTTGCGCATCGCGATCGCGCGCTGACGGCGCCAGCCGCACAGCTGTTGGAGCTGGGCGAAAAACCGCGATTCGGCCCTAGGGCGTGGCGGTCGGGGCGGGTTCCGGAGCCGGCGCGCTTGGGCTGCCGGCTGCGGCGCCGGGTTCGAGTGCGGCGGACGGCGGCGACCACATTTGCAGGTCGGGCGGGGTTTGCGCGGCGGTGCCTTCAAGGGATGGAATGCTGTTCGATTCACGCCAGTTCGCGAACCGCTGCAGCGATGCGTAGGCGAGCCGCGACACGCCGCGGATGAAGCGGCGGCCGGCGTCGAGCGTCGGCAATTGCGTCGTCATCACCGCAATCGCATAGGGTTCGTTGTCGAGGAAGACGATGCCGACGTCGTTGAGCGTGTCGTGCAGCGTTCCGGTCTTGTGCGCCACGGCGGTTCCGAGCGGCAGCGGTTCGGGCAGCAAACTGTTGTGGCGCTGGCCGTTAAGAATCGAAATCATCTCGCGCGACGACCACTCGTCGACGAGGCGGTCGTGCGCCATCGCAACGAGGAGCTTCACCATGTCAAACGGGCTCGTGCGCAGCGAACGGATGTCGCCTTCGGAGCGAATGTAGTCGGCCACACGCGTTTGCCGCAATCCGAGCGCGTGCATGGTCGTGTTGATGTGCGCGCGCCCGACCAGGCGAATGAGCATGTTCGTCGCGGTGTTGTCGCTGTCCGTGATCATCAGCCACAACAGCTTTGAGACGGTGTAGCGGGCGCCGGTGCGCGCGGACGCGAGGTCGCCCCAGCCCCAGTCGCGGTCCGACGGCTGCAGCGCGACCTTGCGGTTGAGGTCGAACGTGCCTTCGGACATCTGCCGGAAGACTTCGACCATGACCGGGATTTTGATCGTGGAGGCGGCCGGCATATTCGCGGTCGCGTTGATGCCGGTGCTGAGGCCCGTCGACAAATCGTGAACGAGGATGCCGACATGCCCGGGTGCGCCGTGGGACATCACGGCGAGGCGTGATTGCAGATCGCCGAGCGGGCCCGGGACCAGCGCCGCGTCCGCGGAACGGCCGGCGCCAAACATGACAACCGCGCACGCCAGAGCGGCGGCAAGGTATGGCCGGATCACACGCATTGCAAGTATCATCGGCAGGAGCGTGCGTAAAGTCAAGTTAGCGCGTAAATGGAACGCCGTCTGCGGCCGGCGCGCGCACGCGTCCCGCGAATCCCGCCAGCGCCACGAGCGCCGCAACGTAGGGCAGCGCCTGCATTAGTTCGCTCGCAATGCCGGATCGCTGCAGCGTGTATTGCAGCGCCGCGAAAAACCCGAAGAAGATCGCGGCGCCGAGCGCGCCGAGCGGATTCCAACGGCCGAAGATCACGGCCGCAAGCGCGATATAGCCGCGGCCGGCGGTCATCCCGTCGGAATACAAGTCGAGCTCGGCGAGCGAGAGATAGACGCCGCCCAGGGAGGCGATCGCGCCGCCGATAACGACCGCCCAAAAGCGCGTCCGCAGCGCGTCGACGCCGGCGGTTTCGGCCGCGCTCGGATTTTCGCCGCACGCGCGCACGCGCAGACCCCAGGGCGTCCGGAACAGCCCGAACCACAGCAGCGCGGCGAGCGCGAAGGCGAGCGCGATGAGCACCGTTTCGCCGGTGCGTCCCAAATTGGTGACTTCTTTGGACGCGCCGGGCTGATTGAAGATGAGCACCAAGCCGTACGCTGCACCGCCGAGCGCGACGATGTTGAGGCCGGTGCCCGCAACGATTTGATCGACCGCGAGGCGCGTCGCCGCGAACGCCAGGATCGCCGCGAGCAGCGCGCCGGCCGCGACGCCCGCGACCGCGCCGAGTATCGGATTGCCGGTGGCGTACGCAACCACGACCGAACTGAAGGCGCCCGCGATCAGGATGCCCTCGAGTCCGATGTTGACCACGCCCGAGCGTTCGGATAAGACGCCGCCGAGCGCGGCGTAGACGAGCGGCGTCGCTTTCACGAGCGTGAGGGCGATCAGGCCGAGTAGCGCGTCCGCGACATCGTTCACGACGTGCGCCGCGACGCGACGACGCGCCGTCCCGCAAGCGCGATGATGACGAGGCCTTCGATGATGCCGACGACGTCGCGCGGAACCTGCGCTTCGGCCTGCATCGCGATGGCGCCGCTCTGGAGGATGCCGAACGCAAATGCTGCGATCACGATGAAGAGCGGATCGAGGTTGCCGACGAGCGCGACCGCGATCGCGACGAAGCCGTAGCCGGGCGAGAGACCGTTATTGAAGCGGTGCAAGACGCCCATCACGATCGTCGCGCCGCCGAGGCCTGCGATCGCGCCCGAGAGCGCCATCGCCGTGAAGGCGGTTCGCGCGAGATCGATGCCGGCGCGGCGCGCTGCTTCGGGGGCTTCGCCGGCCGCGCGCAATTCGTAACCGAAGACGGTGCGTGCCAACACGAAGCGCAACAGCAACGCGAGCGCGACCGCGATGACGAAACTGATGGTCAGGCGCGTATCGGGAACGATGGCGGGAAGCCATGCCGTCGCCGGCAGTAGCGGCGTCTCGGATGCCGTTGCGCCGGGCGCCTTGAGCGGTCCGCCGACGAGGTACGTCGCGAGCAGTGCGGCTACCACGTTGAGCATCAGCGTCGCGATCACTTCGTTCGCGCCGAAGCGCGCACGCAAGAATCCGGCGAGGCCGCCCCACGCGCCGCCCGCCGCCGCGCCGGCGGCCAAGGCCACCGGGATCACGACGATGCCCGGCAGCGGAAGCGCCGCGCCGAGCACGCCGGCGGCCAATCCGCCGAGCACGAGTTGTCCCTCCGCGCCGATGTTGAAGAGCCCGGCCCGAAAGGCGAGCGCGATGCCCAGTGCAGGAAACAGCAGCGCCGTCGTCTGCACCAGCGTTTCGGCGACTTCCGACGCGTTCCCGAGGGCGCCGCCGAAGAGCGCGGCAAAGCCGTCGATGGGACTCGCGTGCGCGAGCAGCATCGCAAGACTGCCGACGCCGAAGACGACCACGAGCGCGACGGCGAGATCGCGCGCGGTACGCGAGCCGAAAAGGCGCGCCGCGCTCACGCCGCGCCGGCCATGAGCGCGCCGACGCGGCCGCGGTCGACGGCGGCACGTCCGAACTCACCGACGAAACGGCCGTCGAACATCACGTACACGCGGTCGGCGAGCGCGAAGATCTCGTCGAGCTCGAACGAGATCAGCAGCACCGCCGCACCCCCGTTGCGTGCTTCGATCAGGCGCGACTGCACCAGCGTTGCCGCGCCGATGTCGATGCCCCGCGTCGGCTGATATGCGACGACGAGCTTCGGGTTGCCCGCGAGGGCGCGGCCGACGACCACTTTCTGCTGGTTGCCGCCTGACAGCGCGCCGACGATCGCATTGGGCGCGGGTGGACGAACGTCGAACCGTTCGATCACCTCGCGCGCATACGTTGCGGCCACCGCACGGTCGATGATGCCGCCGCGCCGCAAGGGCGCGTTGCGCTGGCGTCCGAGCACGACGTTGTCGACGACGGGCCAGTCGAGCACGAGCGCCTCGTGCCGGCGGTCTTGCGGGATCACGCGAATGCCCCGTTCGAGGCGCTGGGCGGGGCCTTCGGACGGCGGGAGCGCGGCGCCGTCGATGACGATGTCTCCCGTGTAGCCGACGACGCCGGCGATGGCGTCGGACAACATCGTCTGGCCGTTGCCTTCGATGCCCGCAATGCCGACGATTTCGCCGGCTCGCACGGTAAAGCTCGCATTGCGCAGCGCGCCGGTACCGAGGCCGGCCGACAAATCGCGCACGTCCAGGCGCGCCGGCTGCGGCGTCACATCGCGCGCGGCGAGCGCCGGTATCTCGCCGCCGACCATCGCGCGCGCGATCTCCGCCGCGTCGGTCTGCGCGGTGGCGAAGTGCGCGACGATCTTACCCGCGCGCATAACGGTGACCCGGCCGCTGTATGCGGTAACCTCCGCGAGTTTGTGCGTGACGATCAGCACCGCGGTGCCGCGCTCCGCGAGCGCGCGTACCGTAACGAAGAACGCGTCGATCTCGCTCGGCGCGAGCGCGGCGGTCGGCTCGTCGAGCAGCAACACCGCCGGTTCGCGCACGAGTTCGCGCAGCAGTTCCACTCGCTGCCGAATGCCGATCGGCAAATCTTCCACGAACGCATGGGGATCGACGCTCAAGCCGTGGCGGGCCGACAATTCGCGCACCAGCGCGCGTGCACGCTCGCGGTCGATGCGCAGGCCGCGGCGGGGTTCGCGGCCGAGCAGCACGTTCTCCCAGACGGGCAGCCGTTCGATCAGCTTGAAGTGCTGGTGAACGAGGCCGACGGCGCCGGCCGCTGCGACGGCGCCTTCGTCGGCTTTGAGGGAACCGTACGCGATCGACGCGAGCGTCGATTTGCCGGCGCCGTTTTCGCCGACGAGCGCGTGAATCTCACCCGCCCGCACGTCCAGGTCGACGCCGTCGACGGCGGTTAGCGTGCCGAAACGCTTGCGAATGCCGCGCAGCGCGAGCGCCGGCGTTACAGGGTGACCGGCTTGAATTGCGCCAGCTCTTCGCGGGTGGAGGGAGCCTTGATCTTACCCGCCACGATGGCGCGTTTGAGCGCCGCGATGCGCGCAATGCGGTCCGGCGTCATTACGCGCTTCGTATACGGAAAGGACGTTAAGCCGACCGCGTCGTCCTTGAGGCCGAGTTCGAGGTGGCCGCTGGGCGGCTTTTTCGATGCGGCTTCTTTGGACAGCCGGAGCACGCCCACGTCGACGCGCTTCACCATACTGGTAAGCACCTTGCCGGGCGCGAGCGCGTCCTGATCCGAATCGACTCCGATGACGTAGCTGTCCGGGCGCGGCTTCACTTGGTCGATCGCGCCGAGGCCGGCTTTGCCGGCGGCGACGAAAATGACATCGGCCCCGGCGCCGAAGAGCACGCCGCGCGCCAGCGGCCCGCCGCCCTCGGCGACCGTCACGGCGACGAGCGCGACGCCGACGAGCGCCATCGCGATCGACAGCGCGATCGTCGACAGGCGGTAGGCGCCGCGCAGGCCGTCGGCTCCGTCAGGC
>JBHEMQ010000049.1:0-14009 GCA_046262475.1 Candidatus Velthaea sp. | reverse complement strand
GTGTTTCTTGCTCACCATTGCCGCCGCGGCGCCCGCCAAGAACGAACCCTCTTCTTCCTTGAACGTGATCGAGGCGACGTTCGGACGGTCGACCACGGCATCGACGATCGCGAAGTGGCGGTTCGGAAAACGCTGCGCGACTTCGTTCGTGTCCTTGGCCATCAGAAAGCCGATGGCGAAGATTTCGTCGTAGCCTTTGTTGGCGAGCACCGTCAAATTCGGCTGATAGTCCGCGGCGGAGCGCGACTGCAGCACCTGGATCTCCGCCCCGAGTTGATCTTTCGCGGCTTTGAGGCCTGCGTAGGCGGAATCGTTGAACGACCGGTCGCCCAAACCGCCGACGTCGGTGACCATGCCGACGCGAAGCTTTCCGCCTTGCGCCTCGCCCGCGTTGTGCGAGCATGCGGCAGCGGCGCAACCGATGACGAGCGCGGCCAGCGCTGCGCGCATGCGTACGAACATCGGGAGGTGACTACGCCTTTCGGGCGGGTTGGCCTTTCACCGGAAGCGAAGCGCGCCGCATGAACGCCCCGGATGTCCGCACGGCTCCGCCCCCGCGCTGGACTTGGTTCTCGGCATGAACGAGCGCGAGGGCATGCCGGTGCGCCGGCCGATGAGCCGCGGCGAACGGCGCGTGACGTACGCGCTGAAGGTACTGGTCGTCGTCGCGCTCGCGGTCTATCTGCTCGTCGGCGTCCTCAATTTCTTTGGGGCGATCAAGACCACGGGCTTGCTGATGGTCGCGTCCGTATTTTTCGCGTACCTCGTGTATCCGCTCGTGCGGCGCCTCAACGTTGAGTTGCCGCTGATCTGGTCGATCCTGATCGTGTACGCGTTCATCGCGCTGCTGGGCACGCTGCTGGTCGCGGTGATCGTGCCGCCGCTCGCCGACGAGTTTCAGCGCCTGGGCCAGCAAATTCCGTCGTTCGTCCATCAAGCGCAAGTGCAGCTGACGAACCCCACAAACCCGCTGCTGCGGCGCATTCCCGCCAGCTCGCGCCTGTATCTGGCGAGCATCCCGGCGCAGTTCGGCACGATCGTGCAGACGTACGGCTTCGATGCGGCGCAAAAAACCCTGACCATCGTCCTGTCCACCGTGTCGATTCTCGCAACGGCGATCATCGTGCCGGTCCTTTCGGCCTACATGCTGCTCGATGCCGATAACGTAAAGCGGCAGTTCCTCGGACTCTTCCGTGCGCAGCAGCACGATAAGGTCAATACGATCATCGACGATTTAGACAAGGTTGTCGGCGGTTTCATCCGCGGCCAACTGATCGACGGCGCCATCGTCGGGATCATGATCGGCGTGATGCTCACGTTCATGCACGTACCGTACGCGCTCTTGATTGGGTTCGCCGCAGCCATTCTGAACTTCATTCCGTACGCGGGCGCCGTCGTCGGATTCGTTCCCGCCGTGATTCTCGCTTTATTCACCAACGGTATCGGCAACGCGCTGATCGTCGCCGGGTTGTTTGCGGTGATCCAGCAGATCGACGGCAATCTCGTGGCGCCGCGCGTGCTGAAAGAAAACGTCGGACTCTCGCCGCTCTACATCATTCTGGCTATCCTGATCGGCAGCGAGCTCTTCGGCCTAGTCGGAACGTTCCTGGCGGTGCCCGTCGCGGCGATGCTGCGCGTGCTGCGCGAGCACTTGCTGCCGGCGCCGGCGGCACACCCCGAAGCGCCGCCCGCGTTGAGCCGCAAACCGCTGCGCGTCACGCGCCGCGACCGCGCGGGCTGATGCTGACGCGGCCGCGTATCGCCCGCGTCGACATTGTCGGCGTGCCGATGGATCTCGGCGCCGACCGCCGCGGCGTCGATATGGGACCATCCGCGGTTCGCTACGCGAAGCTGCAAGAATCGCTCGAACGCTTGGGGATCGCGACGACCGATCACGGCAATCTCGTCGTGCCGGTTCCGGAGTCCGCGTCGAGCGAAATGCAGAATGCCAAGTACTTGCCGATCATCCGCAACGTGTGCGCCGAACTTGCGACCCTCGTCGAAGGCATCGTGCGCGCCGGCAATTTCCCGCTGGTGCTCGGCGGGGATCACTCGATTGCCATGGGAACGCTGGCTGGTATCAAACGCGCCCGCGGCGCGGCCCCGGGCGTCATTTGGGTCGACGCGCACGGCGACATCAACACGCCGCTGACCTCGCCCAGCGGCAACGTGCACGGCATGCCCGTGCACTTTGCACTCGAAAGCGAAAGCGTCTCGCCGGAACGGATCGTGTTCATCGGCCTCCGCGACGTCGACGAAGGTGAACGGCGCCGTATCCGCGAGCTCGGCGTGAAGGCGTTCACCATGTCGGACATCGACCGGCTGGGCATGAGCCGCGTGATCGACGAAGCGCTCACGATCGCGGCGGACGGCGAAGCGACGCTGCACGTGAGCTTCGACATGGACGGCATCGATCCGAGTGAAGCGCCCGGCGTCGGCACCGCGGTGAAAGGCGGCATCAGCTACCGCGAAGCGCATACGCTGATGGAGGCCGTGTCCGCGTCGAACGCGCTCGGATCGCTCGAGATTACCGAGATCAATCCGATTCTCGACCGCCAGAATCAAACGGCGATTTTAGCCGTGGAACTGATTCTCAGCGCCCTCGGCAAAACGACTTTGTAACAACGCCGTGCCCGCCGCCGGAGTGCACTTTAGGGATTCACGCCGCCGGTTGCGCGCTGTGGAACGACGCGATAGATTTTCGGATACGTGTTCGCAAGCAATTCGAGGCGTGCGCCGGGCACGTCGAGATCGTTTTCGGGGAAGGGCATATAGAAGACGGGGCGCAGCCTGGTCCACGCGACCATGTCCGCGTGCGGCGCGTTCGTGACCGGAATGCGGCTTCCCATATTGTGGTCGACGTAGGCCGCGTACGCGAGCGGCGTCACGTAGGACCAGCCGGCGTAGATCACCGCGTCCTCGGGCGTCGCGGCGAGGGCGTCGGCGACGACCATCGCGCCGTTGTGTTCCGCACGCTGTTCGAACAGATGTGCGTTGTTGTGAAAATTGAAACCGGCCGCAGCTGCCAGCAGCATCGCCGGTAGCGGCCCCAGGCGCGGGACGGCCGATGCACCGAGCGCCGCGAACAGCGCGGCGATCCAGACCAGCAGGAGATAGTACTTGTCCGCATCGACGAGCACGCCGTAGGAAAGCGAGAACGGAATCACAAGGAACGCCGTCGCGATCAGTCCCAGAACGATCGGCCGGTGCGGCGCGTTCGCGATGACGCCGCCGGCCGCGGCGAACGCGCCGATCCAGCCGATGTGCGCCGCGATGACGGCGCCGAAGCGCACGACGTACGCCGGAATGCGCCCAGCATCGGCGAGCGTTCGCAGCGTGCCGCCGGCGCCGAAATCCGCACCGGAGACGAGGCGCATGAACCCGGCGGCGGTTGCCGGATGATCGTAGTCCCAAAACGGCTGCCCGACGACGCCGAGTATGGTGGCGGCGGGATCCAGATGCGCGGCGGTCACTGCGGCGCTGCGTAGCGGAAGATAGGCGTAGAAGCCGAGCCCCGCCACGAACGCCGCCACCGCGGCTGCGAGCGCGCGCAATTGCCATGGGCGGCGCGCCGTACATACCAGGATCGCCATGCCGGGCAGAAACCATATTGCGATCGGATGCGTCGCGACGGCGAGCCCGGCGAACAGGCCGGCGCGCACGAAATGCGCGCCTGCGCGCGTGCCGTGCCAGGCGAGGGCGTTCGTAAGGGCGAGCGCGCCGAACAGCAGCGTCAAGGATTCGACGCCGGCGCGCGTGGCGTGCACCCACATGATGTCCGACGTGACGAAAACTGCCGCAGCCGCCGCGGCCGCCGCCCACGACGCTCCGCTCCGGCGCGCGCAATCGAAGAGCAGCGCGGCGGCGCTAGAGACGCACAGCGCGCTCATCACGCTCATGCGCCACGCCACATTGCCGGCAATGAAAACATGCGAGAACAGCCAGCCGGCGATCGTGTATGCGGGAAAGCCCGTCGGATGCAGGATGCCCGCGATGTACGGTACCGTTTGATACTCCGCCGTATCCCACCAGCCGAGTCCGGGCGGCAGCGACCACACATAGAGCGTGCATGCCAGCGCGCCGACCGCGACTGCCGGCCGGCTCACGGCACCTCGACGCGATAGATCACCGGATCCGACCCCGGCAGCGCGGTGAGGCGCGCGCCGTCGATGCGGATGTCGCTCTCGGGCAGCGGAATGTAGTAGAGCGGACGGACCTCGGCGCGTGCCGTCTGCACCATGCGGTCGTGCGCGACGCTCGAAACGGGGATGCGCGCGCCGAGGTCGCCGCGCACGTACGCCGCATGCGCGAGCGCCGTCGCGTACCACCACGGCGTCCAGACGACGGCGCGGTCGGGTACGTTCGCGCGCACGTCGTCGATCAGCGCATCGGCGCGGCGGTCGTTGCGCTGATCGAAGAAGTGCGTCCCGCTCGCGAGGTTTACGCCTGCGATGGCACCGGCCAACAGTACCGGCAGCGCCTCGTATTCCGCGGACTGCGTGCGCAGGGCCGCGGCCGCCGCTTGCATGCCGAGTGCGAGGAGCAGCGCCGCGATCCACGCCGAGAGCAGGTAATACTTCTCGGCCTCAAAGAGGGCGCCGTACGTGAGCGAGAAGGGGACGACGAGAAACGCCGTGAGGGCGAGCCCCAGAAGAACGAGCGGGCGCCGGCGCAGCGCGAAGGCGCCCGCTGCGATCAGCGCGACCCCGAGCCAGCCGTACTGACTCGACAAAATGTCGGCGAAACGTGCGGCGTATTCCGGGTAGCGTGCGGCCTCCAGCGGCGCCGCGAGGCTGGCACCCGCATGAAATTCGGCGCCGGTCACGAGCGCGAGAAAGCCGCTCCACCGTGCCGGCGCATCGTAATTCCAGATCGGATAGCCGTCCAAGTGCAAAACCGCGGCAACGGGATCCAGCTGAGCGGCGGTAATGGCGGCGCTGCGCAAGGGTAGGTACGCGTAGAGGAGGAGCATCGCCGCGAAGGCGCCGCATGCCGTCGCGATCGTGCGCGCGCTCGTCCGCGGCCGCTGCGCCGCGAGCAGCACGACCATGCCGGGAACGAACCACACCGCGAGCGGATGCGTCGCCATCGCGAGGCCCATCCACGCGGCGGCCGCGACGAACGCGCGCTGCGTGCGCTCGGGGCGACGCTCCAGTGCCGCGCCCAGCGCGAGCACCGCGAAGAGCATCGCGAGCGATTGCGTGCCGGCGCGCGATGCGTGCTTCCACACCGCGTCCGTGAGCCCAAATGCGAGCGCCGCTGCGAATGCCGGCAGCGCGGATACGCCGAGATCGCACGCGGTGCGCGCGAGCAACGCCGTTGCGACGGCCCCGGCGAGTGCGCTCAGCACGCTCATCCGCCACGCGACGTTGCCGGCCGCGAAAACGTGCGCGAACAGCCACCCGGCGATGGTGTATGCCGGGAATCCGGTCGGGTGCATGATGCCGGCGATGTACGGCACCGTCTGCGCTTCGGCTATGTCCCACATGCCGACGCTGGGTGCGAGGGAAAAGCCGAAGACCGCGAGCGCCGCGATGCCCGCAGTCGCGGCCGCCCAAACGCTCGGCTCGCGCAGCAGCGTGCGCGCCTCAGAGACGGAACGCGTCGATGCCGCCCGGATCAGGAAACACTTTGCCGGGATTCATGATCCCGGCCGGGTCGACCGCATCCTTGATGCGCCGCATCAGCGCGAGCGCGTCCGTTCCGACGTCGAGTTCCATGAACTGCTTCTTCAACAAACCGATGCCGTGTTCGCCCGAGAGCGTGCCGCCGAGCGCGACGGCTGCCTCGAAAATCTCGCGCGCCGCGCCGGCGACGCGCGTCATTTCCTCGCGATCGCGTTTGTCGCACAAGATGTTAGGATGCAGATTGCCGTCGCCGATGAGACCGAAGAGCGGAATTTCCAGCCGGTACTTCACGGCGATCTCGCGCACGCGCTGGACCATCTGCGGGATGGCGCTGCGCGGCACGGCGATATCCTCGCCGAGTTTGTTCGGCCGGCGGCGCGCGAGGGATGGGGAGATCGCGCGGCGCGCGGCCCACAGGCGGTCGGATTCCGCCGCGTCGCGCGCAACGGTGACCGCGCGCGCGCCGCATTCGCGCGCAATGGTTCCGATCGCTGCCGTTTCCTCGACGACGATCGCCTCGTAGTTGCCGTCGGTGCCGAAGAGTAAAATCGCGTCGGCGTCGAGCGGCAGGCCGACCGGCGCATTGTCCTCGATACAGCGCATCGTGAAGTTGTCGATCAGTTCGATCGAGGTGGGAAGGATGCCCGACCGCATCACCGCGTTGACCGTTTGCGCCGCATCGTCGATGCGGTCGTACACGGCGAGCGCCGTACGCGTGTACGCCGGTTTCGACAGGAGCTTCAGCGTGATCTCGGTGATCGTGCCGAGCGTGCCTTCCGCGCCCGTGAAGAGTGCGCGCAGGTTGTAGCCGGTCACGTTCTTGACGGTGCGGCCGCCGGTGCGGATGATAGTGCCGTCCGGCAGCACCACTTCGAGCGCGAGTACGTAGTCGCCGGTCACGCCGTATTTGAGGCCGCGCGCGCCGCCCGCGTTCTCCGCGACGTTGCCGCCGAGCGCGCTCTGCCGCAAACTCGATGGATCGGGCGGATAGAACAAGTTGCGCTTCTCAACTTCACTTTGCAGCCGTGCGGTGATGACGCCGGGCTGCACCACGGCGACCCGGTCCAACTCGTCGATCTGCAGGATGCGGTTCATGCGTGCGACGCCGAGGACGATGCTGCCGCCAAGCGGAACCGCGCCGCCCGAGAGGCCGCTCCCCATCGCCCGCGGCGTCAGCGGCACACTGCGCTCGCTTGCAAGCCGCTGCACCGCCGACACTTCCGCGGTCGAAGCGGGCAGCACGACGAGGGGCGGCGTCGACTCGTAAAACGTGCCGTCGAAGCCGTACGCGATCACGTCTTCGGCCGATGTCAGCAGGCCGCCGGCACCGACGATCCGCGTCAGCGCCGCGCGCAGTTCGTCCACGCTTTCTCGTACGGACGCGCGGAACCCGCGCCCTGCGCCCGCGGCGACCGGCGCGGGGGACGCTGCGGAGCGGACCGAACTGGGTCTCCGGCTACGTGATGCGTCGATGGAGGGCTTTGTGGCGGACGTCGTGACCAGCGAATACCGGCTCGCGCGCGAAAACGATCTGAAGCAGTTCGTGTCGACGGCGCTCATCAATCTCGGCGTCGCGCATGCCGACGCCGAGATCGTCGCCGACGTCCTGGTCGCCGCGGACCTGCGCGGCGTGGAGTCGCACGGCGTCGCCCGCCTGGAGTCGTATTACATCAGCCGCCTGCGCAACGGCCAGATGGAGAAGTCGCCGAACGTGACGACGGTGCGCGAGACGGAAACGTCGCTCTTAGTCGACGCGGGCAACGGCCTCGGCCACCCCACGGCTAAACGCACGATGGATGCGATCATCGCGAAGGCGGAAAAGAACGGCGCGGCGTTCGGCGCGGTTCGCAACTCCAATCATTACGGCATCGCGGGGTACTACGCGATGCTGGCGCTGGACCGCGACCTCATCGGCATGGCGTCGACGAACTCGGTGCGCTACGGCGCGCCGACGTACGGCCGCGACGTTCTCCTCGGCACGAACCCGCTCGCGTTTGCGATTCCCGCGCAGAACGAGCCGGCGTTCGTGCTGGACTTCGCGACCACCACGGTGCCGCGCGGCAAGCTCGAAGTGTACAACCGCAAGAACAAGCAGCTGAACTCTGGCTGGGCGATCGACGAGCACGGCAACGAAACGCTCGACCCGCAAGTCGCGCTCAAAGGCGCACTGCTGCCGCTCGGCGGTTTCGGCGTCGACAACGGCGGCCACAAAGGCTACGGCCTCGGTTTGCTCGTCGATATCTTCTGCGGCGTGCTGTCGGGCGGCAAGTTCGGCACCGATCTGCCGCTGCCCGGCGACGGTCCCAAACCGGGCGCGATCAGCCACTGGTTCGCGGCCTTTCGCGTCGACGGTTTCCGCGACGTCGCGGAGTTCAAACGCGACATCGACAAGGAACTGCGCGCGTTCAAGGATTCGGCGAAAACGCCGGGCCACGACTGCATCTACGTGGCGGGCGAGATCGAATACGAGAAGACGAAGTTCAACCGCGAACACGGCGTGCCGGTCCACGTGAAGGTGTGGGACGGGCTCGAGAAGCTCGCGCGCGAACTCGCCATCCCGTTCGCGATCGAAAAAACCTAGCGCCGCGCGCTCAGTATTTCAGGTCAAGATCGCCGCTGCAGCGCAGACCGTTGCAGTCGGCGGGCACGTACGTCATCGCGAGCAACTTCGAGCGCAGTTCGTCGACGGTCGCGGCGTCCGGCATCGGCGGAAGAAACTTGACGTCGGTTGCCCGGCCGTTTTCGTCGACGAGCACGCGAATGTGAAAGTGTGCCGCGATGCGGGCGGCAATCGTGTCGATCGCGTTCGGCGGGTTCGGCAGCGGATGGTAGTTCTGACCGAATAAACCGGGATCGCCGAACGCGAACGGCGTCGGCGCGGTCGTCGGCGCGGGCGCGGCCGCGGCGGTCGCGACAGCCTTCGGCGCCGCGTCGTGGACTGCAGCGACGACCGCCGGCACAACGACGGGGCGCGGTTCGGCGGCGCGCGCGTCCGCGGCGTGTTCGAGGACCGGCCGTGCAATCGCGTCGATGCCCTTGCGAACGGCCGCCGCCTTCCTACGCTGGGCGGGGGCAACTTTGTCGCGGTGCGGCTGCGGTTCGCGAACGGCAACTTTGATGACGCGCGTGACCGGAATCGGAGCGGCGGCCGGCGCGGGGTGCGGCCGCGGAGGCGGCGCTTCGTGGTGTGCCACGACGCGGATCGTGAAGAAATGTGCGTCCTCAACGGGCTCGGCCATCTGCTGGAATGCCGGCCGGACCGTCGCGGCGGCGAGCGTCAGGACGCACAAATGCACCGCGATCGAGAGGGCGATCGCGGTGCGGTCCCGGGTCGGCGGCGCGTCGGGCACTATCATCGCACGTTGATAGCCGAAGATTCGCAGGTGCGCCGCCGTGCAACCTTTTTCCGAGTACGAGCGCCTTTGAGTGTCGTCACGAAGGGAGATTCATGGGCCAGCCGACCGACATGGTGCTCTATCAAGCCGAATGGTGTCCGTACTGCGCGCGCGTGCGCAAGAAAATGACGGATCTTTTGCTCGACTACAAGACCGTCAACGTCCCGCACTCACACGCCGCGCGTAAGGAAGTGAAAGAGGTTTCGGGCCAAACGAGCATCCCCGTGCTGGTCGACGGCGATGTCATCTTGGACGACGACGACGACATCATCCCGTACCTCGAGAAGAAGTACGGAGCGACGGTCAAGACGTAGCGACGCACGCACCGCGCGACAATCGTCCCCGCCGCGGATTACGCGCGCAGGTATGTGTTGAACCAGTCGAGAGTGCGTTGCCACGCGAGCTTCGCGGCCGCGTCGTCGTAACGCGGCGTCGTATCGTTGTGAAAGCCGTGGTTGGCGCCGGCGTAAATGTAGCCGGCGTGCGGAACTTTCGCGGCGGTCAATTCGGCATCGTACTCGGGCCAGGTCGCCGCGAGGCGTGAGTCCAGCGCGCCGTGATGCACGAGAATCGCGGCCTTGATTTTCCGTACGTCGGCGGCCGCGGGCGGCTGGCCGTAAAACGGCACGCCGGCGGAAAGGTCGGGCATGCGCACGGCGAGCGAATTCACGACGCCGCCGCCGAAGCAGAAGCCGACGGCTCCCAGTTTCCCGGTGGTGCCGGGCTGCGTTTTTACCCAGGCAGCAGACGCGACGAAGTCCTCGAGCATCTTCGCGCGGTCGATCTTGGCGAACATCTCCCCGCCTTTTTCATCATCGCCGGGATATCCGCCGAGCGACGTCAGGCCGTCGGGAGCCAGCGCGACGAAGTTCGCGGTCGCGAGCCGGCGCGCGACGTCTTCGATGTACGGATTGAGCCCGCGGTTTTCGTGCACGACGAGCACCGCCGGGTAATTGCCTGCCGCTGCAGGCCGCGCGAGATATCCACGGATCGAGCCGTTGCCTTGCGGCGAGGGAACCGTCACGGAACTCGTGCGGATGCGCGCGTCGTCCTTGGGAATCTGCAGCGCCCACGCGTAGTTGGGTTTGAGCAGTTCGAGCAGCGCCGCGGCCGTGACGCCGGCGACCGCGAATTTCGCGGCGCGACTCAGGAACGCGGTGCGATTGATCTCGCCGTGGACGTAAAGATGAAAAAGGTCGAGCAGTTCCTGGGGAAAATCCGAGGCTTTTTTCCGTTCCATGCGCCGCGCTTCGGCGGCGGTTCTTTCGTCCCCGTGCACTGCGTCATGTAGGCGGCACGGCGTCGCGGCCGAAGGTTCAGCCGGTGCCGGAGCTTCCGGATATTGCCGCGTACATCAGCGCACTTGAGCCGCGCATCGTCGGCCGGCGGCTTGAACGCGTGCACGTCACGAGTCCCTTTGTCGTGCGCACCGCGGATCCGCCGCCGGCGAGCATCGAGGGCCGCGTCGTGCGCGAGCTACGGCGTGTCGGGAAACGCATCGCGATCGGTTTCGAGGACGGCCTCTGGCTGGTGCTGCATCTGATGATAGCGGGGCGCCTGCATTGGCGCGCGACGGGCGCGAAGCTCGGCGGCCGCAATACCCTCGCGGCCTTCGATTTTCCTGATGGGACACTGGTGCTTACGGAGGCCGGCACCAAGCGGCGCGCGGCGCTGCACGTCGTGCGCGGCGATGATGCGCTTGCCGCAATGGATCCGGGAGGCATCGATGTCTTTACGTGCGATGTCGATGCGTTTCGCCGAGCGTTGACGATCGAGAACCACACGCTCAAGCGCGCGCTCACCGATCCGCGGAATATCAGCGGCATCGGCAATGCGTACTCGGATGAAATTCTCCACGCGGCGCAGCTGTCGCCCATCGCACTGACGCAGAAGCTGCGACCGGATGAGTGGGAGCGATTGTTCGCAGCCACACGCGAGACAATGGAGCTCTGGGTCCACCGGCTCGAGGCGGAGGCGGACGGCGCCTTTCCGGAGCATGTGACGGCGTTCCGCACGGACATGGCGGTGCACGGCCGTTACGGTCAGCCGTGTCCGCGCTGCGGACAACCCATCCAGCGCATTCGCTACGCCGACAACGAAACGAACTATTGCGCCCAGTGCCAGACCGGCGGCGCGCTGCTCGCCGATCGCAGCCTTTCGCGCCTGCTGAAGCGCGACTGGCCGCGCACGCTCGAAGAGCTGGACTCGCTTAAGCGTCGATGACGGGGCGAACGGAGGTAGTCAGCTACTCCGCCGGGATCTCGATTCGGCCCACGTCTTTGCGGCGGCGCGGGACCAAGAAGATCAGGGGCATCAGTATGAACGCGCAGGCGCCGAGGGCGAGTTGAGCGTCGGAGTATGACAGTGCGGCGGCCTGGGTCACGATCGTATGATACACCTGGGTGAGGCTTCCGTGGTGTGCCATGAGATCGCGGAATGCGATATTGGAAGGTGCGGCGTACTCCGCGAGCACTTCTTGATGGAAGGCGTTGCGCCGCGCGAGCATCGTCACGAGCGCGGCGGTCGAGAACGAACCGCCGAGCTGCAGCGACAAGCTCTGGAAGGCCGTGGCTTTGGGCGCAACGTGCGGCGGTAACGCGCTCAGCACCGCAATCGAGATCGGCGTGAAGACCATGGACAGGCCGATGCCGCCGAGGATCGCTGGGCCGGCGAGGGTGCCGAACGTGCTGTTCGCCGTCGTCACGAAGCCCACCCAAATCTGGCTGCACCCGATCATGAAGAAGCCGACGAAGAGCAGATAGCGCGCTTCGATTTTGCCGCTGCCGGCCCAGCGCGCAATGAACGGCGTCAGCAGTGCGATGAACGCGGCGCGAACGAAGATGAGCTCGCCGCTGAGCGTTGCCGTGAAGCCCAGTAAGCCTTGCGTGTACTGCGGCAAGATGACGATGGCACCGAAGAGCACCGACCCGATCGCGAGACTCAATGTCGCGCCCGCTGCAACGGCACGATATTTCAGGGCGCGCAGATCGACAATCGGCAGTTTGGTGCCCCACAGCTCCCAGCCTACGAACGCCACGATGCCGACGAACGCCGTGACGCCGAACAACGTGATGATGGGATCGCTCCACCAGTCGTTGCGCTGGCCCTCATCCAGAACGTACTGCAGCGAACCGAGGCCGACGGCGAGCAACCCGAGCCCCACGAAATCGAGCGGCAGCGGTTTCGGGTCGGTGGGATTCTTCAGCCGCATGAAGATGATGATGGCCGCCAGTGCGCCGGGCACCACGTTGATGAAGAACACGTAGTTCCACGACACGTTATCGGTCAGCCAGCCGCCCAGCGTCGGCCCGACCGATGGGCCGACGATCGCGCCCATTGCGAAGATGCCTTGACTTGCGCCGAGTTTGTCGGGCGGGAACGTATCGCGCAGCGTCGCCTGCGCCGTCGCGACGAGGCCCCCGCCGAACAGCCCCTGCACGATGCGCCAGAAGATCAAGCTTTCGATCGAGCCGGAAATGCCGCACATCACCGATGCGGCGGTGAAGCCGACGACGGCGGTGCCGTAATACTGCCGGCGGCCAAAGCGCATTTGCAGCCAGGGCGTCAGCGGGATAACGATGACGGCGGAGATGATGTAGCCGGTCACGACCCACGCGCCCTCGTCGAGCGTCGCACCGAGGTTGCCCTGGATGACGGGCAGTGCGACGTTGACGATCGTGGTGTCGAGCGTCTGCATCAGCGTCGCGAGCATGATGCCGATCGTGACGATCACGAGCGCGCCGCCATGCTCCACGACGTCGTTATCGTGATGCGCTTGTCGGAAGTCGGGTCGAGCGCCGCCTTGCGGCGCGGCTCGGGCGGCGACGGCCAAATGCTGCTCCGGGAGTGGGATGACGATTGTCGCTCGTCGGCTTGAACCCGGCGCGGACGGAAGTCGATTCAGGCACTTGCATCGTGTGCCGCCGCCCGGCTATCCGCCGAGGAAGCGGCAGTTACCGGCGTGCGCCGGCATTCAGCCGCGCGCCAACGCAAAAGCCGTGACTGCGCCCGTTAGGGTTGCGGCACCGTTGACGAGGTCGTTCGTGAAGCCGCGAATGCCGCGCACCAGGCTCGTCGGCGCACCGCAAACGTGCGGATTCGTTTCGCAGGTGCGATCGCAGGCCGCGCATCGGCGCAGCTCTTGCACCGTCGCGCCGAGGATCGAGTCAACGACCGCGCCGGCGATGCCCGCAACTGCAATCGTACTTATCAGACGTGCGCCGGAGCTCGGCAGAATTCGGTCAGCATATGGCACGAAATGCAAACCGACGGTTGCTATGCTCGCGATCCACGCGGCGCCCGCGATTTCAGCAAGTGTTCCCCGCAACGTAACGCCGCCTGACAGACCAGCGGGCATCGGGCGCAATGTCAAAACGGATCGAGGTTGGCCGGCGGCGAGCGTGCCGATTTCGGTGCCCCATGTGTCCGCAGCCGCGGCCGCATACGCGCCCGCAAACGCGCAGAACCAAACCACCAACCCGCCCGAGCCTGCAACGATGGCGCACACCGTTCCGATGCCGCCGTTGGCGAGCACCTGCCACGCGTCGCGGGCGCCGCCTTTGTCGATGTCCATCAGCTTGCGTTTGCGCGCACGGCCGACGCGGCTCAAGATCACGGACGGAACGAAGAATGCCAGCAGAATCGCGGCGAACGGCAGCCCGCCAAATCCGAACGTCAGCGCACCGACGTGCAACCCGGCGTCGCATGCGGTTTCCGCCGTAATCGGTCCGATGCAGGCGACGATCTTGCCGGCGGCCGCCGCGCGCGCATCGCCCAGCGCGGAGCAAAATCCCGCGACCGTACTCGAGCTTGTGAACGTGAGAATGTCGGCTGCGGCGACATTTTCTTCGAACGACGGATCCTGGGTGAAGCGTGTCGCGTACGCCGCGACATCGTCGACGATCCGGCCCCGCGCGCGCAGCGCGTGCGGAACGACATCGCGCGCTTCTTGCGCGCGGAAGAGCAGCACGCGCTCGCCGGTCTCGGT
>JBHEMQ010000048.1:0-23359 GCA_046262475.1 Candidatus Velthaea sp. | reverse complement strand
CCGGCGGCGTGCCCGCCGCACCGCCGCCGTTTCTGCAAACCGTGCCGGGACCGAACGTTACCTTCTTGATCGGCGGATCGGAAGCGGTAACATTGTACGGCAATCTCGACTTGTCGTATGACGTTACGACGAAAGGACTGCAGCCGTTCTATGCATCCTCGGGCGATTCACCCGTCGGCAACATGGGCTGGCTCGGCGCGATTTCCACGAATCTCTCGTATATCGGCGTGCGCGGCGCCCACAAAGTCAGCGCGGCGTATTCCATCCCGTACTCGACGGCGCGCATGAATCCGTTTTCCGGTGAAATCGGCGACTATTCCGTGATCATGGGCAATTCGGGCGGCGACAACCGCGTCGAATTCGCGACCCGCTTAGATCATTCGCTTTGGTACGAATCGCCGGCGATTCGCGGATTCCAGTTCAACGCGCTGGTATCGCCGGGGCAAAACCGCGCGTCCGACAACAGCAACATTCCGGCCGGCGAGCCCAGCTGCGCCGGCGGCAATCTGCCGGGCAGCGGCGCCTTGTCCCCGGCGTGTAACGACGGTTCGTTCGGCGCCGCATACAGCACCAGTTTGGCGTATCAGAGCCGCGGATTGTACGTGTCCGCCGCGTACGAGCTGCACAAGAAGGTCAACCGCGTCAGCGACGTCGGCGATCCGGCACTGAGCCCGCTCGACGTCGGCGACGAACAAGGGACGAAGTTCGGCCTTCAATTCGCACCAACGAAAACGACGACGGTCAGCGCGATCTACGAAGATCTCGCGCGGTATATTCCCTCGGCCTTGGATTTTCAGAACGAACGCGCCCGCAGCGGCTACTGGCTCGCGGTGACGCAAGGGCTCAACGCAAATCGTGACAGTTTCAACTTCGGATGGGCGCATGCGAACGCAACGCGAGGCGATACCGGACAGCACAACACGCCGGGCGGGTTCAACCCCGACAACGCGGCCAACATGTACACCATCATGTACCGGCACGCGATCGACCGGCATTTCTCGATCTACGCCGACTGGGCGATGACCGCGAATCATCCGGACGCGCACTACGATCTGGGCGCCGGCGGGCGCGGCATCACCACGGACTGCCACGACGCAACGCAGCTGACGGCGTTCGATGCTACGGCGACGACGCTGCTGAGCGGCGAAGGGCCGCACTGTTATGCGGGCGGTCTCCTGCGCGGCTTCTCCCTGGGCCTGAACCTCCGGTTCTAAGTCCGCCCGGAACGGCGGCGCGGTAACGCGCGGCGCCGCATCACCTGCGGAAACACCGTACGGCCGCCGCCCGTACGGTGTTTTCGCGACGGGGCGCGCGGGCGCCGCCGCGAAGAACCACGCATGGCAATGCAGACCATCGCGCCCGTCTTGAGTTCGTCCGTGAAAGGCCCGCTCGGCGTCATGCATCTGCCGCGGCTCTGGCTGAAGATACTGCTGCACGCATGCGGAAAGCTCGCCGACGGTTATCGGCACGGCGTCGGCGGATTCGACGAGTTTACAACGACGACGCTCGGCATCGATCGCGAACGCTTCATCGCCTACATTGAAAACGAGAAGCCCGACTATTTGACGCTCGAAACGTGGGTTCGCGCGAACGCCGCGAACTTGACGCCGCAAGCAATCGCGGCCGTCAACGAGCGCATACAGCAAACGGACCTGCCGGAGGCGATGCTGGGCGAGCGGGTGGCGCGGCTCAAGATTAGCGACCCGGCCTACACGAAAGCCGTGGCGTTGAACGATCTCGATGATTGGGCGACGTTTCACGCCGGGCTCGTCAACGGTTGAGGACCGCTCCGTAGGCGCCCGCCAGGAGACGCCGTTCGATCCCTCGCGCGCGGCGCGGTTGGACGATCCGGCGCGCTTTTCGTACCTGTCCGTCGATGACGTCGTGGCACTGATCGATGCGCCGCGCGCGGCAACCGTCGTCGACTTCGGCGCCGGCACGGGCGCGTACACCCTGCCCCTCGCGGAGCGGCGGCCGGACCTGCGCGTCATCGCGCTCGACGTCCAGCCGGCGATGCTCGCGCTGTTGCGCCGCAAGCCGGCCTTTGCAACGATTGCAAACGTGCAAACCGTCGAGCGCGCGACGCCGGAACTGGCTAAGACCGTCGCTTGCGTTTTTGCGGTCAACGCCTTGCACGAGCTGCACGATGCCGATCTGGCGTCGATTCGCGAGCTTCTAGCGCCGCATGGGCGCTTCGTTGCCATCGATTGGGACGCGAGCATCGAGCGGCCCGTCGGACCGCCGCCGGAACGCGTCTACGCGCCGGCCGAGGCCGAGGACCGGCTCGCGGGCGCGGGTTTGCGCACGATCGAGCGCCGCTCTTTGCGGTACCACTATGCGCTGACTGCCGTCTCCGCCTGACCGACAAGGAATGGTTTCACCCGGCAGAGCATCGATTCGTCCGGCCGCGCCGTTAGGAGTTCGTATGAATCAGCATGTCTCCCGCCGCACCGCACTCGCCGCCGTCGGCGGCGCGTTGCTCGTTCCGCGGGCGGCCTTCGCACAGCCGCGCGTCACCACGATCACCACGGCTGGATTGCCCGAGGACTCCGCCACGCCGGTCCTCTACGGCATCGGGAGCGGCGCTTTCAAACGCGCCGGGCTCGAGGTGACGCTGCAGGCCCAGCGCAGCGGCCCGGCCGTTGCGAGCGGCGTGGCCGGCGGTGCCTATCAAATCGGCAAGGTCAGTCTAAATCCGCTCATCGACGCGCACGCCAAAGGCATACCGTTCGTCATCGTCGCGCCGGGCGGGCTTTCGACGGCCGCGAATCCGATCGCGGGGCTCATGGTGCGCGTCGATTCGCCCATCAAAACGGCGGCCGATTTGAACGGCAAGACGATCGCCGTTTCCACGCTGCGCGGCGAATTGCAGGTCGCCTCCTCGATGTGGATCGACAAGAACGGCGGCGACGTCAAAAGCGTGCACTTCGTGGAGCTGCCCTTCGCCGCGATGGCGGCGGCCCTTAAGAGCAATCGCGTCGACGCCGCAATGCTGACCGAACCGCTGTTGACGACGCAAAAAGACGACATCGAGGTGCTGGCCAAGGCCTACGACGCGATCGCCGACGAGTTCCTGATCGGCGGTTTCGTCGCCGCGACCGCTTGGACGCAGGCGAATCCGGACGCCGCCCGGCGGTTTGTGGCGGCAATGGCGGAAACCGCGCGCTGGGCGAACACACACCACGCGCAGACCGCCGACATGCTCGGCCCGCGCTTGAAAGTCGACCCCGCCGTCGTGCGCACGATGGTGCGCGCCACCTACGGCGAGCGGCTCAACGCGGACACCATTCAGCCGGTGCTCGACGCCGCGGCCAAGTACGGTTCGCTGCGGTCTGCGATGCGCGCGTCGGAACTGATGGCGGCCGCATGAACGACGTCGCGCGCGCCGTTCGCCTGCTCACGGCCGGCGGCGTGATGGACATGAACGGTCACGCGAGCCGGCGCAACGGCTCGACGTTTCTGATCAATTCGCGCAAGGCGAGCCGCTCGACCGTTCGAGCCGGCGACATCGTCGAGGTGGACATCGCGACCGGCCGCGCCGCGGACGGCGCGGACGAACCGCCGAGCGAGGTGCACATCCACCGCGAGATCTTTTTGCGCCGGCCGGATGTGGGTGCCGTCGTGCACGCGCATCCCCAATACGTGCTGACCCTCTCGGTTGCCGGTCACGACCTCGTTCCCGTCACGTCGGTCGGGTCGTTCTTGCCCGAGCGCACGCCCGTCTTCGACGACGCCAACCTCATCAATTCGGCGGAGCGCGGACGTGCCGTCGCGGCAGCGCTGGGCGACGGCTGCGCGCTCGTGCTGCGCGGTCACGGCCTCGTCATCACCGGCGCGACGCTCGAGGAGGCGGTGGTGCGTTTCTTCTGCGCCGAGGAGAACGCGCGCATTCAGTACCGCGCGGCGCTGCTCGGCCGTCCGCACGTGCTTACGGGCGCCGAACTTGACGACCTGCGCGACGAAAACTGGCGGCCGATCATCCTGCGCAAGCACTGGACGTACCATCTCGAGACGGCTCGCAGCCGCGGAACGTTCGCCGGATTGGAGGCGGAATCGTGACCCTAACGCGGCGCGCCCTGCTCGCCGCCATCGCCGCCGCCGCCGCCGCGCCGCTGACCGCGCGCGCCGCCGACGCGACGAAGCTGCAACTTGCGTCGTCACTGGAAGACGACATCGCACCGGTGCTGTACGGACGTCAAGCCGGCATCTTCGCACGCCTCAATTTGGACGTGAGCGTGCAGCCCGTGACGAGCGGCGCGGCGGCGGCGGCGGCGGTCGCCGGGCGCGCCGTCGACATCGCGAAATCCAGCTTGATGGCGCTCATCGCGGCGCACGCGCGCGGCATCCCGATTTCGATTATCGCGCCCGGCAGCTATTACACGAGTACCGATCCGGTCGCGGCGCTGATCGTGGCGAAGAACTCACCGATCCGCAGCGCGAGCGACTTGAACGGCAAAGCGATCGCCGGTTCGTCGCTCAAGGACGTCAAGTCCGTATCCGCGGCGGCCTGGATGGACACGCACGGCGGCGATTCGAAGAGCGTGAAGTTCGTCGAAGTTCCGACCGATGCGATCGTACCGGCGCTGGAAGCCGGGCGCATCGACGCCGCCACCGTTCTCAATCCGACGCTGGATCAAGCGGTTTCGTCCGGCAAGGCGCGCGCGCTCGCGAACGTGTTCGATGCGATCGCCCGGCGCTTTCTCATCACGGCGTGGTTTGCGAACACGGAGTACGTCGAGCGCAATCGCGACGTGGTGCAGCGCTTCGTCGAGGGCCTGCGCCAAGCGTCGGTGTATGCGAACGCGCACAACGCCGAGATGGTGCCGGTGCTCGCGCCGTTTTTGCATCAGGAGCCGGCGATGCTGCGCAAGCTGCGGCGCACGCCGCTCGCGACATCGCTCGACCCGCGCGAAATTCAGCCCGTGATCGATGCGGCCGCGAAGTACGGCGTCATCGCGAGCGCCTATCCCGCCGAAAGCCTCATCGCGAACGCGCCGAAGCCGGCTTAAACGGCGTCCGCGACGGCGGGGCGCACGCCGGTGCGGCGCAGCGAACTCGCGAGCGCCGCGGCCACGGCGAACCCGATCGCGACGCGCAGCGCGAGGTCTATTTCGCCGACGGACGCTCCGCCGGCGCGGTGCGCCGCGACAGCCGCGCTTCCGAAGACGAGGGCGACCAGCGCCGCGCCGATCGTTTGTCCGGTGAGCCGCGCCGTCGCAAGGATGCCTTGCGCCGCGCCGGTACGTTCGCGCGGCGTGCTGGCGAGAATCGTGCGATTGTTCGGCGACTGGAACAGACCGTACCCGACGCCGCAGAGCGCCATGCGCCAAACGACGTCAACGGTCGCGGCATGCGCCGGCAACATCGCGAGCGCGACGAGTCCGGCCGTCATCACCAGCATGCCGATGCCGCCCATGGCGCCGGCTTCGTAGCGGTCCGACAGCCGGCCCGCGATCGGCGCCATGATCGCCGCGCCGATCAGCCACGGCGCCATGAGCAAGCCGGTCTCGAACGGCGAACGATCCAGCAGATTCTCGAATGCGAACGGCAAGGCGACGTATGCGATCGTCTGCGACGTGAACGCCGTGACGGAAGAAACGATCGACAGCGAAAATACCGGTTTTGCGAACAGATCGACGGCGAGCATCGGCACCGCGAGGCGCCGCTGCCGCGCCAGGAAGATTGCGCCGATTGAAAAGGCGGCGGCGCATTCCGCCGCGACGACGGCCGCCGGCTGCTGATGCCCGAGAGCGTCGATGCAGCCGATGACGAGGCCGAACGTCGCAGCGCTCAGCACGGCGCTCCGCCAATCGAACACGTACCCGGAACCCGGCATGCGCGGTAGAAAGCGCAGTCCGAGCATCAGCGCCACGGCGCCGACGGGAATGTTCACCGCGAAAAGCCAGGGCCACGGCGCCACCGCAAGAATCGTTCCGCCGACCACCGGACCCGCCGCGGCGCCAAGTGCGACCATCAACGCGCCTTGCCCAGCGGCGCGCCCGAGCATCTCGCGCGGATACGCATGCCGGTTCAGCGCGCCGATCGTGGTGGTCATGGCCGCCGCACCCGCTCCTTGCGCCATGCGCGCGAGCACGAGTGCGGCGAGCGAATGCGAGAGGGCGCAGCCGGCCGACGCGGCGATGAAGACGATCAGCCCGATGCGGTAGAGCCGCGCGTAGCCGACGATGTCGCCGACGGCCGCCAGCGGCAAGATCAGCATCGTCACGGCGAACTGATATGCGTTGACGATCCAAATCGACGCGGCCGCCGTCGTTCCCAGTTCGGTCGCGATGGTCGGTAAGGCGACGTTGGCGATCGTCTGATCGACCATCGACATCAAGGTTCCGAGCGCGGTCGCGGTCAGCGCATACCGGCGCTGCGGCAGCGGCAAACCGTCGGAAAATTCGGGTGCTATGGTTGTGAAGCGAGTCCGATGTGCGCGCCGAGCCGGCGGATCACCGCGACGAGCGCAAAGAGGACGACGACCATCACGCAGCCGAGCGCCGCGATGACCGGATACTGGCCGTTCTGCCACAGGTCGAAGATCGCGATGGACACCACTTCGCTGCCTTGCGAGTACAGGAAAATCGCTGCCGAGATCTCACGAAATGCCACGATCATCGTCGTGAGAAACGCTGCAAGCAGCGACGGCACGAGCAACGGCAGATAGATCCGCGCGAACCGCTCGGGCCAGCTCGCGCCGCTCACGGCGGCCGCTTCTTCCAATTCATCCTTGATTTGCGACATGCCGGAGCTGATGTAGCGCATTCCGTACGGAATGCCGATCGTGACGAAGCCGACGATGAGCAGTGCGAGCGTTCCGTACAAATGGAACGGCAGCGGTGCGATGAGGTACCAGAACAGAATGCCGATGCCCATGAGAATGCTGGGCACGGCGATCGGGAGGGATGCCAGCACGTCCAGCAGCCAGACGCCGCGCAGCCGTGACTTCAGGGTGACGTACGCAACGACGGCGGTGAGCGCGGTGCACAACGCGCCGGCCGCGACGGACACGATGACGCTGTTCGTCAAGGCGCGGCGGATCAGCGGGTACGCCCACACTGACTGATAGTT
The DNA here is from genome assembly GCA_046262475.1 of Candidatus Velthaea sp. GTDB lineage: Bacteria > Vulcanimicrobiota > Vulcanimicrobiia > Vulcanimicrobiales > Vulcanimicrobiaceae > JBHEMQ01. The sequence goes on along the minus strand of JBHEMQ010000048.1, from coordinate 16,285 downwards.
CGCAACCGTGAGGTGACGGAGCGCCGCGAGCGACGGCGTTTCGTAGCCCGGCAGCAGCGAAGACCACACCAGCACCGCGAGCGGCAGCGCCACGGCAATCGTGAAAAATGCGGCAATGATCAGCCCCGCGATCCATCCGCGCTTGCCAAGCTGCAGGCGCCGCGGACGGAAGGCCTTGCCGGTCACGGTTGCGTGCCGCCCGGCGCTGTTCAAGCGGTTTGCAAACGCGACGCCGCCGGCGGCGAGCACCAGAACGACGCTCCCCAGCGCGCCCGCCGCGCCGTAATCCGGCGGAAACGCCTGCAGCACGCCGTAGATTTGACTCACGAACACGAACACGTTCGCCGGAACGCCCACAAGTTGAGGCACCTCGAACGATGCGATCGTTTGGATGAAAATCAACAGCGCCGCGGCGACGATGGCCGGCCGCGCGAGGGCCAAGGTCACGCGGCGAAACGCGACCGTCGCGGAGGCGCCCGACGCGATCGCTGCTTCTTCCAGCGCCGGGTCCATCGACGTGAAGGTTGCCACCGCCATGATGAACGCCGTCGGCGTCACGTGCATCGCCTGGATGAAGATCATGCCGGGCAGCGAGTACGCGTTCAAGGGACGCACGTGCAGCACCGCCTGGGTGAGGCCGTTCAGCAAACCGATGCGCGGTGAGGCCAGGAACAGCCAGGCGACCGTATTGAGAATGCCGGGAACGATGAGCGGGACGAGCGCCGTGGCCATGCACAGCGGCCGCAGCGGCGCGTCCGTGCGCGCGTAGAGGAACGCGAGGCCGAATCCCAGGACGATCGCGAGCGCAGCGACGCCGCCGCCGTACAGCAGCGTGTTGCCGAGCAGCCGGTAAAACGTTGCGTTACCGAAGACGCGAGCGTAGTTCGCAAACGACCAGTGCGCGGCGGTCGAGAGAAAGCCGGTATGCAGGCTCGCATACAGCATCGTGGCGACGGGCACGAGCGCGAGATAAGCAACGATGAGCGATGCGGCGAGAGTGATCGGTACTTCGGCCGACGGCACGCGCAACGTCGCCCGGGATTGCCGGAGCGGCGTGCCTTCGGTCAATGCGCGGCTTCGGCGCGCAATCCGGCCGCGGCGGACGCGGCCGTCATGGCCGCAACTTCCTCGCGCGGCCGACCGATGAGGTGGTGAATTTCGTTGCGCAGTTCGAGAAAGCGGGCGTCGCTGCGCGTGCGCTCTTGATCGCGCGGCTTGGGCAGCGGCACCGCAATTTCCCGAACGACGACCGAGGGCGGCGGCGACAGCACGAACACGCGGTCGGAAAGGTACACGGCTTCATCAATGTCGTGTGTCACGAGGAGCATAGTGATGCCGAGTTCCCGCCGCAGCTGGAGCGTCAGATCCTCGAGTTCCGCGCGCGTCAGGGCGTCGACCGATGCGAACGGCTCGTCCAGCAGCAAGATCTCCGGCGAAAACGCCACCGCGCGCGCGATGGCGACGCGCTGCTGCATGCCGCCGGAAAGCTGCCACGGATAACGGTCCGCGAACTTCGCGAGCCCGACGGCGGTCAGGGCCGCGTCGATGGCACGCGCGCGTTCTTGTCCTGCGAGTTTCTTCTTCAACGGGAACGCCACGTTGCCGGAAACCGTCAGCCACGGAAAGAGCGACCGCGCGTAGTCTTGGAACACGAGCACCATTTCGGGCGGCGGCGTCGTCACTAGCTTGCCGTCGAGCCTGACAGTGCCGCCCGTCGGGTGCAGCAGGCCGCAAATCGTTTTCAGCAACGTCGTTTTGCCGCAGCCCGACGGGCCGACGATGGAGACGAATTCGCCGCGGCCCACGTCGAGCGTCACGTTTTCGATGGCGAGCATGCCGCTGCTGGTGTAGCGTTTCTCGAGGCCGCTGACGTCGAGGACGCGGTCCGCGGTTGCGTTCATCGTGTTTCCTTTCCTACACCGTACGTGCGGATTGACCGTGATGCCACGCGAGGACGCGATGTTCGATCGCGAGGAAACCGGCGTTGAGACAATAGCCCAAAATCGCCAGCAGCACGATTCCCCCGTACATCTCGGGGATCGCGAACGTTCGCTGCGCCTGCAGAATGTAATAGCCGAGACCGTTCGTGCTGCCGATCATTTCGGAAACGACGATCATGATGAATGCGATGGAGAGGCCCGTGCGCAAGCCGGCAAAGATGCCGGGCATCGCCGATGGGAACGTGACCGACACGAGCGTCTTGAAGGGGCTGATTCCAAAAATGCGCGCGGTGTCGAGCCGTTCGGAGATAACGCTGCGAGCGCCGTCCGCCGAGTTAACGAGGATCGGCCAAAACGCGCCGAACGCGATGACCAGGACTTTCATGCCGTCACCGATGCCCATGAGCAGGATCGCGACCGGAATGATGGCCGTCGGCGGAATCGCGCGCAGAAACTGAAGGAACGGATCGAGAACCCGATAGAGGGGGCGGTAGGCGCCGATCAGCACGCCGACGAGGACACCGGCAATCGAGGCGCACAGGTAGCCGAAAAACATGCGCACGAGACTAGGAATGGCGTGCTCGCGAAACTGCGGTGAAAACCATTCGTGCACGAAGGTGACCGCAATCGAGCTCGGCGGCGGCAGATAAACGCTGTGTTTCACGCGCGAGACGAGTTCCCACACGGCGATCAGCACCACCACCGTCGCAAAGCCGAGGCTCGTGCGTTGCAGCGGCGTACCCCAATACAAGCGCTTCGCCGGCAGCGACGCTCTTGCCGCACTCACGAGCTCGGCCCCGCGCGCGGCGACCGAACCATCACAGCACGGGCTCGCGGCTGGCGGGCGTCCAGAAGACGAGTTTGCGCTCGAGCCGGAAGAAGATCGCGTTGATGAGATAGCCGAGAACGCCGGTCAGTAAAATCCCCGCGTACATGGGCGGAAGGCGGTTGGCCTGTTCCATCTGGGAGACGTAAAAGCCGATGCCGCTGTTGCCCGCAATCAGTTCGGTCGTCACGGTAACGACGAGCGCGATGGACGCACTCACGCGCAGACCCGTCGAAATGTTCGCCAGCGCCGCGGGCAGCGTGACGCGCCACAGCGTCGCGCCGGCCGAAACGCCGAAATTCCGCGCCGTGTCGAGGGCGACCGGATCCACCGCGCGGACGCCGTACAGCGTGCTGATCAAGAGCGGCCAAAAGGCTGCATACGTGACGACGGCGACCCGCATCGACGCACCGAGACCGAGGAACAAAATCGCCAGCGGAATCATCGCGACGGACGGAACGGGCCGCAAGAATTCGACGACGGCACGCAGCGCATCGTAGACGATAGGAACCGCTCCCATCAGCACGCCGATCACGACGGCGAGCGCGGCGGCGAGCAGCAGCCCCTCGGCAAAGACGAGCAGCGTCATGCCGACCTGACTCGAGATGTCGCCGTTGAACAAGCCTTGCACGAGCGACGCGGCGATGGTGGTGGGCGGCGGAACGTAACTCGTAAGCGCGCCGAGGCGCGCGAGAATCTCGACCGCGACCGTGACGCCGGCGACGAAGAGCAGGCCGCCGTAGGCGTTCGGCGATGCGGCCGGCCCCTCGGGCGCAACCGCCCGCGCGCTTCCCGTACTTACTGTGGCATCCATACGACGATCGTCCGTTTCTCCGGCAATTCGCTGCAGCGATTTATGCACGGGCCGTGGACCCGGAACCTGCCGCTGCAGCGTCTCAGCGCAGGATCAGCGCGCCCACCACGCCGGCGCACAGGATCAGGAGCGGCTGGTTCACGTTCGTGCGCAACATCAATGCGGCCGCCGCCAGTGCGACCGCGACGGTCACGTACCCATCGAGCGCGCCTTTCGCAATCGTCGCGACGCTTGCGAAGATCAACCCGAGCACGACCGGTGCCATCGCGCGTGCGAACAGATCGCGCCACGGATGCGCGTGAAAGCGCTCCCACAGCCGTCCGAGCAGCCAAACGACGAGCGCCGCCGGCACGAACACCGCGAGTGCGGCGACCGCCGCGCCGGCATAACCCGCGACGCGCAAGCCGACCAGCGCCGCGATCGTCGTAGTAGGGCCCGGGGCGAGCCGCCCGACGGCGTAGAAGCGCGAAAAATCGGCCGACGTGATCCAGTGGAAACGATCGACGGCGTCCGCATGCATCTGCGGGATGATGGCGTTGCCGCCGCCGAAGCCCAACAGCGATAGGATCGAGAACGCCGCCGCCAGGCGCCACAGCATCAGGACCGTTTCCACGCGTGCACGGCGAGCGAGACCGGCACCAATACGAGCAGCGTGATCTCGAGCGAAAGATGCAGCGCGGTCATCGCGAGCGCCGACGCCGCGATCAGCGCGAGTTCCAGCGCGCGCGTGCGGTACGGCAACGCCATCTCGATGGCATTGGCAAGGGTGATGCCGACGGCCGCCGCGGCGCAGCCGCGCAGCGCCGCGCGGAAGATGCTCATGCGCGGATCGAGGACGAGCGCCGCGATGGCGAGCAGGATCACGAAGCCGGGAAGCGTCTGCGCCGCGAACGCGACGGCCGCGCCGACCGGGCCGCCGACGCGCGCGCCGACGAGGACCGCCATGTTCACCGGATTGGCGCCCGGCGCGATCTGCGCGACGGACAGCAGTTCGAGGAATTCGCTTTCGGTCAGCCAGCCGCGCCGGCGCACGACTTCCCGCCGGATCGATGCCATTTGTCCGCCGCCGAACGACGTCGACGACACTCGGCCGAACACCGCGGCGAGCGCGACCAGCTTTCTATCCAAGCGCCCGTCAGTCGTTCAGTTCGTCTTCGGCAGGCTCGTCGCCGGCGGCCAGGGGAACATCTTCCGCGAACGCCGCGAGGCCGTGACGCGCAAGTTCGATGTCGCGGCCCTGTGTGGGTCCGGTAACGCCGAGGGCGGCGACCGTTGCGCCGTTGGCATCGGAAACGACGATGCCGCCGGGAAGCGACGTGAACGAGGGGTCGCCGTAATCGTCCAAGGCGATCGATCGACGCACGATTTCGTCATGAAACGCGTCCGTGTCGCGGTCCATCACGGCCGCGGTGTACGCCTTGCGGATCGACGCGCGCATCCAGCGCGGCCGGCAGCCGTCCATGCGGCGCGCCGCGACGAGATCGCCGCAATCGTCGACGACGGCGACCGCTACGACGAAACCGGCCTCGCGCGTTGCCGCCACGATGGCGTCGATCGCTTCGCACGCCGCACGTTCCAGCGAAATCACGGTTGCCCCTTACGAACGACGGTACGCCGATTCCCGCAAGGCACCGCCGCACCCAACGCAGGGAGGAACGCCGCGGCGAATAAGGTTCGTACATGATTCGATCGCGCGCTGTCGTTACGATGCTGTTCGCCGGAGCGCTGACGGCGCTTTCACCCGTTGCGGCGAGCGCGGAAACGCTGCGCATCGCGACCACCCCGATCGACGTCGGCGCGCAGGTGTACTACGCGCAGGACATGGGGTTTTTCAAAAAGGCGGGGTTCGACGTCGAAATTCAAACGATCTCGAACGGCGCGGCGATCGCCGCGGCGGTCGCTTCAAATGCGGTCGATCTCGGCCAAGGCAACGTTCTTTCGATCATCACCGCGTACAAGCGCAAGCTGCCCTTTACGATCGTCGCGCCGGCGGGCCGCTATTCCGCGCAGCGTCCGACATCACTGCTGGTCGCGACGCATGCCTCGCCGATTCGCGGAGCCGCCGATCTCGCGGGCAAAACGGTCGCGGTCAACGGCTTGCGCAACATCCTCGAACTCGGGATGAACGCATGGCTGGACAAGAACGGCGCGAGCGCGAAAAGCGTGAAGTTCGTCGAGATGCCGTTTGCGCAAATGGAGGCAGCGGTTACCTCGGGACGCGTCGACGCGGCGTTTATGGCGGAACCGAGTCTGACCGAGGCCACGAAGACGTTGCGGGTCGTCGCCGCACCGTACACGTCGATCGCGCCCGACTTTTTGATCGGCTCCTGGTTTACCACGAACGACTGGGTGAAGGCGCATGCCGACGCCGCGCGCCGCTTCGAGAGCGTGATGCGCGAGACGGCGGACTGGGCCAACAAGAACCCGGCGAAGAGCGCCGAGATCCTCGCGAAGTACACGAAACTGCCGCCCGCGACGCTCAAGACGATGGCGCGCTCGACGTACAGCGAGCGCAATTCCACCGCGGAAATCCAGCCGGTGATCGACGCCGCCGCGCGCTACGGTTTCATCGACGCGCCCTTTCCGGCTGCAGAACTGATCGCGCACTAACGGCGTACGGCCGTCCCCTATTCCGGGGGGCGTGTATCATTCCGCACGTTCTTGTTCTTCCTAAAGAATGTGCGCTCGCGAGGGCCGGTTTTTATCATTCCTCCATCATCTTGCCGTAGCGTTGAAAAATGATGCAGCGATTCGTACTTGCCGCGCTGGCGGCGGCGGCCCTCGCTACGGCCGCATGCGGAGGCGGAGGCGGCGGCGGGAGCGGTTCGGCTAGCCCGCTCGGACCGCCGAGGGTACGTCGGCCGGTACCGTGCCCGCGTCCGGATCGCGCACGCTCGGCATCACGTTCGCTCGTACCAGCACGCTGGCCGCGGGGCGTCAGACGCTCGATCTCAATCAAACGCCGGTTACGGTTACGATGAACGGGGCCGTCATCGGTACCGGTACGATCGATCACGACGGGAAGGTCAAGATCACGCTGAAAGCCGGCGTGCCGGCCGGCGCGACCATTGCGATGATCGCCGGAAAGCTCACGGCGACGTTCGTCCTCGCCATGGCGACGACGGCGACGGGGGTGCTCATCACCGTCAACGCCGACAGTACCATCACGATCGTGGCCGCCGCCGATCCGAATAACACGGGCATCGTCACCGCCGACGAAGACGAACACGAGAACGAGCAATGCAGGCGAACGTGCTGTCGGCCAATCTGGCGTTCACACTCGTCAACAACTGCTCGGCGATCACCTTGACGCCGACCACGGTCGCCGTCGCTTTCGTTCTGTTTGAAGAAAAGAACGACGACAACGACATGGATGCGAGCAACGCCAAGCTGCATCTCGAGGTTGCGTTCACGGCGCCGCTTCACTTTGCGACCATCGCGACGTCGACGCGCATCCACGTCATCGTCTACGACGGCGCGCACAAGAAGATCAACGAAGTGAAGGCGCCGATCACCGCTTTTAGCGTCGGCGCGCAAGCGGCGTGCCCGAGCCCGACCGCGGGCCCGACGGCAACTGCAACGGCCGCGTCGACCGCGACGCCGTCCGCTGCGCGGAGCCCGACCGGAACGCCGGGCGACCACCGTTCGCCCTCGCCGTCAGCCACCGCAAGCGCCGGTCAGACGCCCCACTAGGGCGCCGAGCCTCGGCTCGAACTCAAAACGCCTTCCGGCGACGGACCGCCGGAAGGCGTTCTTTTATCGGCAGGCCCGGACGACGGCGCGCCGCCGGATCGACATGACGTGTCCGCGGCGGTCGAAGGCGATCTCGATTGTGGTCTCGTCCCGACAGGCGGGTACTTCCACAGCGACGGTCACGGCGACGGGCGGTGATGGATGTTTGGCGTCCGGCGCCGGCCAAAATCCGGGATCCACCGTGATGCACGGTCCGTCCGTGCAGTCGTAGACGGCGAAATCCGCATTCACGGCGGTCAGCCCGTGGCCCCGGAGTGCGGCATACGTTTGCGCGCGATTGTCGCCCAGGTGCAAATCCTTGAGGATCGCCGCAAGCGTCGGCTCCAGCTGCGCCGCGGGCACGATGAGCGTCGGATCAGGCGCCGGCGTCGCGGCCGCAAGCAGTGCGACGGCAAACAGCGGATGCATGCAGAGATGTTGTAGCCGCCCGACGCGCGGAGCAAACCGACCCGGCCGGACCGGCAGGCTGCGGCCGTTGCTTTCTGCGGACGCTCCCGGGTGCGGACGCCGCGCTGCGGGAAGGGGCGACCGTGGTGGAGTTGCCGCGCTACGCCCAGATCGAACCGGTCGGACAGTGCAACCTGCGCTGCACGATGTGTTCCATTCAATATCGCCGCGACGGACCGCCGTATGGACCGCTCGCGTTCATGCCGTACGACGCGTTTACGGCGCTGCTGTCGGAACTGCCGACGCTCGAGGAACTGCATCTGCAAGGGCTCGGCGAACCGCTGATGCACCCGCGTTTTTTCGACATGATCGCCTTCGCGGTGGCGCGCGGCGTACGCGTCAGCGTCAACTCCAATCTCATCCTGCTGAACGCCGACCGTGCCGAGCGCTGCGTGACGAGCGGACTCGCGACCTTGCACATCTCGATCGACGGCGCCACCGCGGAAACCTACGAGCGCATTCGCGTGCGCTCGAAGTTTGCGCGGCTGATGCGCAACATCGAGCTGCTCTCGGCGGCAAAAGAGCGCTTCGGCGCGCGGCATCCGGCCCTGTCGTTCACGGTCGTCGTGATGCGCCAGAATTTAGAAGAACTTGCGGATCTCGTGCGGCTCGCCGGCGAGTGCGGCATCGCGGAGGTGAACGTGCAGCACCTGTGCCACGATTTCGGCGAATCGACGCTGCCCGCACGCTACGACGCGATGCGCACGTTCGTCCGCGAACAAGCGCTTACCGGCGACGAACCTTCGCGCATCGAAAACGCGTTTACCGCGGCGCGCGCGGAAGCGTCCGCGCGCGGAATCAGATTGCGCTTGCCGGAACTGCAGCCGCGACCGTTTCCCGCCGCGGCGTCGGGGCGGTCGCGCTGCGATTTTCCGTGGCGCGGCACGTACGTGAGTTTCGACGGCGCCGCGATGCCGTGCTGTATGGTCGCGACGCCCGACCGCGCGCACGTCGGAAACGTCGCCGAGCAAGGTTTCGCAGCAATGTGGAACGGACCCGTGCTGCAAGATTTTCGGGCTCGCCTCGACTCCGCGGAACCGCCGGAGATTTGCCGGTCGTGTGCGGTGTACCAAGGGGTCTTCTAATGGGGCCGCCGGTGTATCGTTCGACGGATCACTTACCGGCCGTTGAGATTTCCACTTGACTTGCGACGTGCCGAACGATTCACGTGGATGCCGTTGATGATCGAATCGGCGTAGCGTCGGGCAGCGGTCGCAGTCGCGTTCGTCGTTTGCGGGTATACGACGGCTATCTGCACTGAACGTAGACTTAGAGGTGAATATGGGCTGGTTCGACCGTCTCTTTCCACACCACGATGCGGCGGCCGCCGCCGCGGAGGCGCCCGCGAGCGCTGATCCCGATTCCGTGCCGCCCGAACGTCGCGGCCCGGAGGGAACCTATGATCAGAGCGGGCTCGCGAAGCGCGTCGTTCAAGCATTCGACCAACAGGGCGTTGAGGATGCACCGCATCTTTACGTTGCCCAAACCGGTGCGACGGTCGTCTTCAAAGGAAACGTGCACTCGCAAGAGATTGTCGATCAGCTCGAGACTATCGCCCGAGGGGTCGACGGTACGCAGGACGTGGACACACACGAGGTCCATGTTGCATAGCACGCCCGCGTGCCCGTAGCATCTGCCCCGTCGAGTCAGGTGATCGCAATCGTTATGCCGACGTGTTCCGTCACCGGCGCCGGAACGTGAGGCGAACGAAGGTGCCGCTGCTGCTTTCGACATGAACGCAATCGGCGATCGCGCGCATAATCGTGAACCTCGCCCGGCGCGGCGGGATCGTACGCGTGCTCCACCGTGTTCGCGACCGCTTCGCCGACGGCGGTCAGCACGTCGTCGCGCCAATGCGGATCGTGCGCGACGCCGGCTAGAAAGGCGCGCAGATGTCAGCGGGTGATCGACGCGGCGCGCGGAACCGCCGTTCCGCACAGTGCGAGGCGCGCGACGCCGCTCATGGCGTCGGCCCCGCGAGATGGCGCAGTGCTTCTGTACTGTCGGCGATGAGCGCGAACGCATCCGCAAGACCGGCAACGGCGAGCAGGCGATCCAATTGCGGACGGCCGAAAACGACCGCGTTTCGGCGCTCACGGCGCTCCGCGTCGCGCCCTGCACCGCGCAGGACCGGCTGCGCGACTCGTGCGCCGCCACTGCGCGTTGGTCGCCGCCGCGTCGTCAACGGCTGCGGAAGCGTCGCGCAAATTCAAACCGCGCATTGCCGTCAGTGCCACCTCGACTTCGGGACCGGCGCGCGGGTTAGGGCTCCAAGAAACGGCGGTCGTGCGTAACGGCGTACCCGCGCATTAGGGTCTCTTCATCCCACTTGCGGCCGCAACGCGGTCGACACTGTTTGCCGTGCGGTGCGCAGGTATTCTTGCGTGGTCAGTGGATCGGCGGCGACCCCGTGCACTCACACGGCGGCACCGATCAGCAAGGAGATGATCGCGGCAATCACGAGCGCCGAGATCACGATCGGCCGAGCGTCGAGGCGCCTTGGCAGCATGTGCGGTAGAGCGGTTTCCGTGCCGCCGCGCGCCGGCCTACCGGAGACCGCGCGAGGGCCGATCGGCTATGCCGTGCGCTTGAAGGTTCCGAGGCCCGGCGGCAGTGCGAGGAGCGCCTCGATCGCGGTCGATTCCACGGCATCGCTGAACCGGAAGCCTTGTGCCTCGTCGCAGCCCAGTTCGTTGACGAAATCCCACTGCGCTTGCGATTCGATACCCTCGGCGATCACCGTCAGCCCGAGCGTCGCGCCAAGCGTGACGATCGCGCGGACGATCGCCTGATCGAAATGGTCGCGCGCGACGTCGTGCACGAACGACCGGTCGATTTTCAGCGACGTGATCGGCAGGCGCTTCACGTACAGCAAGGAGTTGTACGCGATGCCGAAGTCGTCAACCGCGATGCGTACGCCCAACGACCGCAAGGCGTTCAGGGCCACGATCGCGGTGTCGTCGAGCAGGACGTTCTCGGTTACTTCGATTTCCAGCCCATCCGCCGCGAGACGCGTGCGCAGCAGTTGCTCGTGAATGACCGACACGATATCGCCTTCGCGCAAATCGGTCGGAGACAGATTCACCGTCACGCGGAAATCGGGCCGCCGCTCGCGCACCGATGCCGCGAACGAGCAGGCGCGCGCGAGCACGAACCGCGTGATGTCCGCGATGAGGCCGCTTTCCTCGGCGATGCCGATGAACGCGGCGGGCGGCACTTCGCCGCGCACGGGATGCGTCCAGCGCACGAGCGCCTCGCACCCGGTGATGCGGCCGTCGGCCACATCGATAATCGGCTGGTAGAGCACGCGCAGTTCGTCGCGGAGGATGGCGCCGCGCAAGTCGTTCTCGATCAATAGCCGTTCGCGCGCGTCGCTTTCCATCGCGGTGTCGTAGAACGCAAAAATGCCCCGACCCGCCGATTTTGCGCGATACATGGCCGCGTCGGCGTTCTTGATCAACTCGTCGGCGGTGGTACCGTGCTGCGGACACAGCGCCGCACCGATGCTGGCGGTGACGTACAGCGAGCGGCCTTCGGAAACGATCGGCTCCGCAAAGCGCCGCAGCAGCCGCGCCGCGATCGCGCCAACGTCGTCCGGCGAATCGACGGACCGCAGGAGGACGATGAACTCGTCGCCGCCCGGCCGCGCCACCACGTCGTCGACGTCGACGCTCGAGCGCAGGCGTTCCCCAACGACGCGCAGCACTTCGTCGCCGACGCGGTGCCCGAGCGTGTCGTTGATCGTTTTGAAGCGATCGACGTCAAGAAAGAGCACCGCCGATATACGGCGTTCGGCGGGCGTGCGCGTGGACAGCGCCTCGGCCAAGACCTCTTCCAACGCGAACCGGTTGGGGAGTCCGGTGAGCGCGTCGCGGCGCGCCGCCGATTCGAGTTCGTCCTGCGTCTGTTTGATCTCCGAGATGTCGAGCGTCACGCCGACGGCGCCGATAACCGTACCCTCCGAACCCCGCAGCGGTTCCACATGGTGGCGCAGCCAATGCTCGCCGGCCTCCGAGGCGAACTGCACGGGAGCGCCCGCAAACACCGTCTGGAGCGATTGCGTCGCTTCGCCGGTGCCTAAGAGCGCCGAACAGCCGCGGCCGATGAATTCGTGCTCGCGCAGACCGAGCGCCGCAAGGCCGGCGCCCGAGAGCGAAACGAACCGTCCGAGACGGTCGACGCTCCAGAGCACGGCCGGCACTTGTTCCATCAGCATGCGCAGACGGCTTTCGCTTTCGAGCAGGCGCGCTTCGGCGGCTTTGCGGATCGTGACGTCGCGTAAATAGATGACCGTTTCGTTCGCCGCGGGCGTTATGCGGATTTCGATCCACCATCCGGTCGCACCGAAATAGGCGACGCGCGACACCGTTCGGCGCAGCGCATGCGCGCGCCGGATTTCCGGCAGCAAATCGGAAGCGAGCGGATCCAACACCGCTTCGATGCTGCGGCCGACGATATCGCCGGCGGTCGAACGCAGGAGGCGTTCCGCTTCCTCGTTGACGTGCGTAATGCGGTCGGCTTCGTCGATGATGTAGACGCCGTCGGGAATCGATTCCAGCAGCGTGTAGCGGCGTTCCACCGCATCGCTCACCGCGGCGCGGCCGGATGCCGCGGTTGCGCGCAGAACCGCGAGTTTGCGCACGAGCACCGCAACGGCGCCGAGCGCCGCGAGCAAGAGTGCCGCGGCGACGAGCGCGCAGACCGTCACTAGAGCAGTCCCCGGCGCATTGCTTCATCGCGCAGGGCGCCGGCCGAGTCCACGCTGAAGGCGGCGTAGATGTCGGCGACGTGCCGTTCGATGGTGTAGAGGCTGCGGCTGAAGCGCTGTGAGAGCGCATCGAGGTCCGCACCGGACCAGTGCGCGCGCGCCAGCTGGCGCTGCAAGGGCGAGAGCCCTTCGAGCACCGGGTCCGTCTGCAAACCCGTATCTGCGGTGTGGGAGGCCAGCGGACAGCCCGGGTAGTGCGCGATGTGCGCCCGCGCCCGGTCGAACCACTGCGCCTCGCCCGTGAGTTCCGCCAAGCTCGAGGCCACCAGCATCGCTTGATAATGATGGTCGATCGGGGCGTACACGTCGTAGGCGGCACGCAGCGCGCCCAGCGCCGTCTCACGGTCGCCCAGCGTCTGCGCGATCCGCGCTTGCGCGTACTTCTCGGCCGCCAGCGCACGCGGTTCGTTCGAGAGCGCCAAGGTCGGGCTGACGCTGTCGGTGCCCAGCATCGAGTAGGTCGCCGCGTAGCGCTGCGCTTCGCCGGCGTCCACCGGGGCCAACAGCACCGCCAAGGTCACCAGCGCCAACCGCTCTTCACCGAAGGTCTGGCCCCAGGCCACACCACGCACGATGCGCAGCGCGTCGTCCAACTCGTTCTGCGCCCAGGCTTCGTTGCGCCCGATGCGCGCCACGTAGGCCCGGTCCAAATGCGCCATCGCTTGCCACGCCGCACTCGGCGCTGCCGCCGAGGCGTCGCGGAAGAGCCACTGCGCACGCGCCGCCTCACCCCGCATGAACGCGTCGTAACCCAACGCGCGTAAGGTTTGGAAGCGGTCCACCCGCACGTCGTCGGTCCAGCGAATCCCCTCGAAGGCCCGCCGCGCCACCGCCAAGCCCGCCGCATCGGCGGTCTCGAAGGCAATGCGCGCCAACGTGTGCACGATGATCCCCAAGGTGCCGACGTCGCACTTGTAATCGACGTCTTCGGCCGTATCGAGCGCGCTGCACAAATCCGCAATCTGCGCTGCGAAATTTCCGCTCGCTACGTGCGTCCAAGCCCGCACCGCATACGCCGCCGCACGGCCGCTCGGATCGGTATCCGTCAGCGCCAGCGCAACATCCGCATCGTCCGGCTTGGCTTCGCGCCGGAACCACCGCAAACGCGCCGTCTGATACGCCAGCTTGGGCGCACCACCCGGCACGCGGTCCACCAAGGCCCGCGCCCGCTCGAACCGCGCCGCCGCCGCATCGAAATTGCGCACGTTGGCGTACGCCCGGCCCGTCAGCAACTCGCGCTCGAAGTGCGCCGCATCCGAATCAACGATATCTTGCGTGCTCGCAAGCCATCCCAGCGCCGTCGCCGCATCCCGGCGCGTCAACGCATCGGCTTGCACCAGCACCGCATGCTCGGCGATCTCCAAGGGCCAATCTTCGCAACCGCGCAGATGGTCCATCGCCGCATCCCAGCGAGCCTCCAGCAACGCCGTCCGCGCCGCCTCCAGCGTCCGCCGGAGGTCTACAATCTCCGTCAGCATCGTGCTCTTCCCCTCAGCAACGTCACGAAATTACGAACGCTAGTCGCTGATGAGACCGAGATCGAGCCGATAACCGTTAGGTACCGTACCCGCCATCGCGTTGAGCGGACGGAGGAAATCCGCGTTCTGCGCGGAGATGGTCTGACCGGCCGCCGTCACGTACACATTGTACACGGTGATTTGAAACGTACCGGCGCGGATGCCGTGCAGCTCGAACGTACCGTCGGCGGCGCTCACCGTCGTTGCGGCGACGGTACCGTCGTCGCGCACGGCTTGAATCGTCGCGTTGACGACGGCGCTGCCGGCATGATTGACGATCGTTCCCGTAATGACGCCCGACTGCCGGCGCGGCGCGCCGTGCAACCGCGGCGCGACCTGCGCGACGCCGTCACGAATCGCGATGGAATCCACCGCGCTGAAATCCATGTAGAGTTCGGCGGACCCGCTCGATCCGTCGAACGGCATCGCGAAGTTTATCGACTGGATTCCCCCCGCGCCCGGCGTAAACGCCCGCGTCGCCGCATCGACCGTTCCAAAAACCATCGGGTACGTCGTGCTGCCTTTGACGACGGAACTGTGCGCCGGGTCGATTTTCAAGCGCAAACCGTCGTATGCGAGCGCCGGCAAGTCGTTGCTGCCCAGATTCAGCGCGGAGCGCTGAAAGTCGAGCGCGTTGACGATGACGGCGGTGTCGTACTCAACCAGTGGATACGCCACGCCGCCGCTCATTGCGTCGACGCCGACGATTGCCAAATTGACTTGACGCGCATCGTCGAGCGGCGCATCCATGAAGTCCGCGGATCCGCTGAAGGTCGGGACGCCGCCGTAGGAGTCCTTGGGCGTTCGCCGTTTCGCTTTGGCGCGCCGCTCCGCGTCCTGCGCCGTCGCGCTCGTCGACACCGGGATCGTATACGGCGCGGAACGCGCGTCGGACGCGGACAGGGTGGCGTTGCGGGGGAGCGAGGCCCCCCCGCTGCTGCATGCACACAGTGCGAGGACGCCGGCTAACGCTGCGAGGACGCGACGATTCATTCGCTCGACCCTTCTCCTTAAGACACAGGACGTTGACGCTTCCTTAAATGTTCTCGGACCGTCGCGACACCCGCATTATCGCTGCGTGTAAACGCAGTGTAAAGAAATTGTCACGACGGTGAGCTTTGGGCCCGGACTGGCCGATTATCGGGGGTCCCCGGCCGCGCTTTAACCGCTAATCTGCGATCCCCCCGACATCGCAGCGATAGCCTTCCGGGATGTAGACGCTGGCCGGCGCGAACGACTCGGAGCGGGTCGCGTGCTGCGCCGTGACGGTCTGCCCCGACTTCGTTTCAAACGTGTTCGCGACGACGACGTGGTAGCTGCCGGCCCGCATGCCGTGGAGCTCGAAGGCTCCATCCGAGCCCGTCGGCGCCGTCGCCGCGATCGAACCGTCATCGCCGACCGCCTCGATCGTGGCATCCACGACCGGCGTCCCGTGCGAATTGACGACCTTGCCGACGATCACGCCCGAACGAACGAGCGACGCACCGTGCATGACCGGCGCCACGTCCGCGACGCCGCCGGCGATCCGGATCGACTCGAAGGCGCTGAAATCCATGATCAGTTGCAGCGAGCCGCCCGCGCCGCCCTCGAAGGGCATTGCGAAGTCTATCGGCACGATGGGACCGGCCGACGCGGCAAACGCGCGCGTAGCCTTATCGTAGCTGCCGACGACCATCGGATAAGTTCGCCCGCCGCGGACGACCGAGCTCTTCGATTCATCGATGATGAAACGCAGCCCGTCGTACGCGATGGCCGGAATATCGTTCGAGCCGAGCAGCAACGCGGTGTGGCGGAAATTGAGCGCGTCGATCGTGACCGGTTTGTCGTAGGTGGCGAGCGGATACGCCGTTGCGTTGCCCAGCGCCTCTACACCGACGATTGCAAGATTGACCGCGTCGACGCCGCCCGGTGCGTCGATGAAACTCAGCGAGGCAAACATGGTCGGTACGCCGCCGTAGGAATTTTTAATGGAACGCGCCGTGGATTTCGCAGCGCCTTCCGCCGCTTGCGTCTCGACGCTCGTCACGACGGGAATTTGATACGGCGCAAGCGCCGCTCCGCTGGGCATGCGTGCCGGTGCGGAGGCCGGGACGGCGCTTCCGCCGGAGCAGGCGGAAAGCGCGAGCAATGCGGTAAGCGCGAGAAGCGCCGAGCGTTTCATAGAGTTTCCTTTACGAGCCGCATTGGCGCGGCGGAGACCGGAGACGCGCATCATGCGAG
>JBHEMQ010000047.1:387-23711 GCA_046262475.1 Candidatus Velthaea sp. | reverse complement strand
CCCGCCGTACCAATGGGTGAGTTTGCCCACAGGGAGGCCCCACCGTGGATTGCTATTATCATCACGCCGTTCCGTCCGTCGCACTGTGCACGGGATGCAAGCAGCCGATCTGCGCGACATGCCGCTCCGAGCAGGGTGATTGCCCGGGTTGCCGGCTCGCCGCGCGGCTCGATGCGGCCGCGCACTCGCGGGAACTGCCTGGACGCGTGCCGCCGCGGCCGGAACGCGAGACCCACGCGCCGCCGCCGCGGTCGGAAGCGTACGCAGCACAGCGCCCGCGCACGACGGCCGTCGCGATTCGTCCCGAGTCCCGGGCGCTCGCCGCACTTGGATATCCGTTCTGGCCGCTCGCCGTGCTCGCGCTGCTCGATTCCTCGCGCTCGCCGTTTCTGAAACGTCAGGCGCTTCAGGCGCTCGGCTTCAACTTCGGCATGTACGGACTCGCTCTGATGCTTTCCGCCGTCGCGTCGATACCGTTCATCGGCATCTCGGCCTGGCCGCTGCTGCCGTTCGTGATCCCGGTGACGATCGTCGCCAGCATCGTCTACGGCTTCAAAGCATGGCACGGCGAAGACGTGCGGGTACCCATCGTGAGCGACTTCCTCGACGATAAAATCGCGGCATAGCCGGCTGCGGGATTACGCGGTCACCGCGCGCACTTCGCGCGAATATCGTTCGAGGAAGGCGCGCGCGGCGGCTTCGTGGTCGACGATCGGCGCGGGATAGTCCCCGTTGCCGAACAGTGCCAGCTGCAGCTGAGGGTTCGCGCGGGCGGACGCCGGGTGGAGTATCGCATCATCCGGATGGCCGGCAAGTTCGGGAATCCAGGTCCGGATGTACTCCGCCGCGGGGTCGAAGCGGCGCGCCTGTTTCAGCGGGTTGTAGATGCGTGGATACGCCGCCAAATCGGCACCGACGCCCGCGATCCATTGCCAGTTGCCCGTCGCGAGCGCGGGCGCGTCTTCGATGAGCCACTGCTCCCAATCGTCGCGCCCGACGCGCCAGTCGACGCCGAGATCGAAACACAAAAACGACGCGGCGATCGTGCGCACGCGCGGATGCATCCAGCCGGTTGCGCGCAGCTGCCGCATGCCGGCGTCCACGAGCGGGTAGCCGGTGCGGCCCGATCGCCACGCATCCAAGTCGCGGTGCGTGCGCGCGAAACGGAAGTCGCGCATTTTCGGCTGCAGCGGCCCTTCGGCGAGCGATTCGCTGTGCCAGCCCAACTGCAGAAAGAAGTCGCGCTGCGCCAGCGCGCGCAGAAAGGTCTTGATCGACGCCTGCTCTTCGACGAGCAGAAACGGGTCTGCGGCACGCGCGCATGCCGCGCGTACGACGCCGCGCGCGGCGAGGGTTCCGAACGACAAGTGCGCGGCGAGGCGCGACGTGCCGCCGATCGACGGAACGTTGCGCGCGATCGCGAAGTGCAACACCGGCATTTGCAGGAATGCGTCGAGCGCCTCCAGCCCCGTCGCTTCCGGGATGCGCGGTTCGCGTTCGCCGACCGCGCCGAATTCCGCGGGGTCCGGCAACGCTTCGCTGGCGATGTCCGCCGGATCGAAGGCCGCGTCGGGAAACGCCGGCGCTGGAATCTGGGCCTTCCAGCGCGCGTAGTACGGAACGAACGCGCGATATCCGTCCCCGCGGCGGTTCGCGACGGCCGTGTCCTCCGGTGCGATCACGGGCGCGTCGTGCGCCGGCACGGCGCGCAACCCGGCTTCTTCAACGCGCGACTGCACGTCGCGATCTGACTGGATGCCCTTCGCATCGTACGAGAGACTCCAACCGACCGCGCCCGCGCCCGCTGCGCGCGCGAGCGCGCGGGCCGTCGAGCCGGCTGGGCCGCGCCGAACGATCAGGTGCGCGCCGCGCGCGCGTAAGTCCGCGTCGAGCGCACGCACCGCGGCGCAAAAAAATGCGGCGCGGCGCGGCGAGCGGCGGAGCCGCGCCGCGAGCGACGCGTCGATCACGAGCGCGGGGACGACGGCACCATGCCGTGCGGCTGCGGCCAACCCGGCGTGATCGCGCAGCCGCAAGTCGTGATTGAAGACAAAGAGGGCGCGCCCGCTCATCCTGCGACCCCCGGCACGAGCATCCGCCATCGTCCGCAGCGGCGCATCCATCATCCTCCCGCTTGGCCTCCTTGACAAGCCGGTTCCTGCCGTCGCTCTGGGCGGAACCCGTCGGCTACGTCGGAATGGAGGCGTTCGCGCGCGGCCGCACGGTCGTCGCATACGACGTCGGCGGCGTCGGAGCATGGCTGCGCGACGGGCACAACGGACGCGCCGTCGTCCGCGGCGACGAAGCGGCACTCGCGCATGCGATTGAGACCCTGTTGGATGACGACGCCGAACGTGCGGCGCTGGCCCGCAACGCGCGCGCCGATGCGGGAACGTTTGCGCCTGCCCGGCATCATGGCGGCGCTTGCGGCCGCATACGCGCCGTAACGGCTAGAGCGATTCGACGTACGCTGCGACGTCGGTCACGTCTTTGTCGTTCAAGGTGCCGGGATACAGTTTCGGCATCGGCGGCTGCGGATTCTTGATCCACGCGATCGCCTGCGCCGTATTCTTCCTACTCTTCTCGTTCTTGAGCGACGGGCCGACGCCGCCTTCCGTTCCCGTTGCGCCGTGGCATTGCGCGCAGTTTGTCGTGAAGATCGACTTGCCGTGCGCCGCGTCGCCCGACGCGTTCGCGACGGCGGATTGAGCGTTTGACATCGCGCCGGCGCTGCCGGCCGCGGCGGGTGCGGGTGACGATTGCGTGGTCGTTGTCGACGTGTTCGACGACGATTGATCGCTGCTCTTGGAGCAGCCCGCGATGAAGATTGCGGCCATCGCCGCGACGGCGATAGCAGTGATCGGTTGAAAACGCATAGTCCCCCTTTCCCGCGCGCGGCACCCGGCAACACCGTTGTGCCGCACAGGTCGAGCGGGCCCCGTTCAAGTAGGACCCGGCGTGCGTCGCATCTTCATCCGATTCGCATCGCCCCGCGACGCACACCGTTTGCTGAGCGACGGCGTCATCGGCGGTCCCGCACCGCCGGGTGAAACCTGGGGCGCGCGAATCGACAAATGGCTCGCCGAGCAACAAGCGGGGCGCCGCATCATGTTGATCGCGGAAGATGCCTCGGGCGTACTCGGCACCGTCCAGCTGGTCTTCAAGTTTCCGCCCGGCTACAGCGATCCTGAAGCGGCGAACGGCCGCGACATCGCGATGGTGGAATCGCTGCGCGCGCGCGACGGCGCGCCGCCGCAAGTGACGGCGCAACTGATCGCCGACGTTCAAACGCTCGCCAAGAAGCGCGGCGTGCAAACGCTGACCTTCTGCATCCCCATGAACAACGACCGCGCGCTGAGTGCGGTGAAATCGTGGGGCTTCACCGAATTCCGCATCATGACGGAACCCACAAAAATGCTCGCCTTCTTCAAAAAATCGATCAGCTAGCTCCGATAACGCGGCCACCTCGCGACGAAGGCCGCGGCTTGCGGCCGCAGGCCGCAAACGCGATGGATTCGGGTTCCGTCCAGGAACCCGAATCCTCAGCCGCCGATTTCGCTCAGGGCCCGCATCGCGCTCGCCGGTTTCCCCAAATCCAGATGGTGCCGTTCCGGCTTCACGTACATCGAGCCGCGGAAAATTCCGGCGATATCCTCGAGCGACGCGCCGCCGCGCAACGGCGTGCGCAGGTCGATTTCGTTATCGCCGAAGAGGCACAACCGCAGGCGGCCATCCGCCGAAAGGCGCACGCGATTGCACGTCTCGCAGTAGTCGTGCGACAGCGGTGAAATGACGCCGACCGCGCCGCGCGCGCCGGCGAAGGCGAAGTAGCGCGCGGGACCGTTGCCCCCGGGGCCCGAGACGGCGTGCAATCCGTCACGTGCGCCGATGCGCTCGAGCATTTCCGCCGCAGCGACGTACGCATCGCGCTGCAAGCCGACGTTTTCGTGCACCGGCATGACTTCGATGAAGCGCACGTAGACCTCACGGCGGCGCGTGAGTTCGGCAAAGTCGAGCAGTTCGTCGTCGTTTTCGCCGCGCATCACGACGACGTTGATTTTGATGGGTGCGAGGCCCGCAGCGAGCGCGGCGTCGATGCCGGCGAGCACGCGGTCGAGTCCCGGCCGGCGCGCGATGCGCTGGAAGCGGTCCGCGCGCAGCGTGTCGAGCGACACGTTGACGCGCCGCAAGCCGGCCGTGCGCAGCGCGTTCATCTGATCGGCAAGCAGCAGACCGTTGGTGGAGAGCGAGATGTCGTCGATGCCGTCGATGCGTGCGATCCGCGCGACGAGGTGCGCCAGGTCGCGGCGGATCAGCGGTTCGCCGCCGGTGAGCCGGATGCTGCGGACACCGACGGAGGCGGCCGCACGCACGATCGCTTCAATTTCCTCGAAATTGAGGATCTCGGCTTTCGGAATCCACGGCAAGCCGGCTTCGGGCATGCAGTAGACGCAGCGCAGGTTGCACCGATCCGTGACCGACACCCGCAAATAGGTAATCGGCCGGTTGAACTGATCGGACAGCGGCGCCAGCCGCTCGACCAAATCGATCATACCCCGTGCTTCGGCGCCGGCGGCCGCCCTACTGCTCGAAAACCTTGTCCGGGACGTTGACGTTGAGCTTGTAGTTCGAGAACGTCGAGCTGATGTCGGCGTTGTAGTGCGGGATGTCGACTTTCCCGTTCTGCGCCTTGACGACGTAATTTCCGTCAATCTGGTCGTACGTCTGGGCGAGCGTCACCGTCCCGCCGTTATCTTTATAAAAGTACGTCATCGACGTGACGGTCGCCGTCTTGTCGTCGACCTTGACGTCGACGTGATCGATCCGCCCGTTCTTTTTGCGAACCAGCCGGAATGCGGCGTTGGCGCCATCGTCCGAAAGCGGCGTTACGTCGTAAATCTGCGGCCATTCCGAAGGCGGCTCGATCTGCGGATACACTTTCTTGAACTGGCTCGCGAGCGCTGGGACCGTGTCGAAGACAACCGCGGTTTTGTCCGGCTTTTTGAAGTACGCGGTCCCGTCGAGCGTCGGGCTGATATACGGAAACGAATGCGTCTGCACGTCGACGTGCAGTTGCGCGGTGTACGACTTCAAATTCACGTTGACTTTTTGCATGCGTATGTACACGTCGCCGGCGGAGCCGGTTTCCGCGACCGAGGGCGCGGCGCCCAACGCAAGCACCGCGGCGAGTATGAACGGCGTTAATCGTTTCGTCATCATCAGAGCCTCTCGGACTACAACGCCGGAAACGCATTCATGGGTTCCAACGCGGCGCAAATCTCAGCGAGCACCCAGGGATCGTGTTCCCGCGCGACCGCGGCGCGCAGGGCGGCGTACGCGCGCGGCGAGCCGATGCGGCCGAGCGCCCAGGCGACGTGTCCGCGCACCCCCGCATGCGGGTCGGCGGCCAGCGCCTCGCCGAGCACCGGCACGTCCGCACGGTCGAGCCCATTGCCGAGCGCAACGGCGGCGTTGCGGCGCAAAACGGCGGCGCCGCGCCAACCGAGCGCCGTGCGGGCGAAGCGCCGTTTGAACGTGCCGCTGCGCATGCGCAGCAGTTCGTGAAGATCCGGTGCGCGCGTCGCCGGCTCGAGCGCAACGAACGCGCTGCCGCCCCGGGCGCCCCGGCGCGTCGGCGGGCAGACGTCCTGGCAGAGATCGCAGCCCCAGACCCAATCGCCGATCAGCGGCCGCAGTTCGCGCGGAATGGCGTCGGTGCGCTGCGTGAGATCCGAAATGCAGCGCGTCGCGTCCATGGTGTAGTCGCCGCGCAGCGCGCCGGTCGGGCACGCCTCGACGCAGCGCGTGCAGCTCCCGCACGATTTGCGCACGGGCGCGTCCGGTTCCAAATCGAGCGACGTAACGATCTCGCCGAGGAAGACGAAAGAGCCGAGTCCGGGCGCGATGAGGTTCGTGTGCTTTCCGATCCATCCAAGTCCGGCCCGTTCGGCGAAGGCGCGTTCGGCGATGGGCGCGGTGTCGCACGCAACGCGCGTTACGGCGCCGCCGGCCAGCGCGTCGATGCGGCGCGCGAGCGCCGCGAGCAGCTTGCCCATGGAGCGGTGGTAATCCGCGGACCACGCGTAGTTGGAGACGCGGCCGCGGCCGCGCGCTGCCGGCACGTTCGCCGTCGCGTAGGGAACCGCAACGCAGATGACGCTGCGCGCCTCGGGCAGGAGCGTGCGCGGATCGGCGGCGCGCGCGGCGTACGCCGCATCGTACGGCCACGTCGCCAGATCGCCGCGGGCGAACGCACCGGCGAGCCGGTCACGCGTTGCTGCGGCCGCTTCGGCCGGCGCGATGCGTACCGCCGCCGCGCCCGCCTCGCGCGCGGCGGCAAGGATCGCGGCGCGCAGCTCCAGCATCGGGCGCCTACAGCGTCGGCAGCCCGCCGCGCCGCCGGCGCACGGGGAATGCCGCGTCGATGTCCGCGATGTCGGCCGGTTCCAGGCGAACATCGCCCGCCCGGGCGTTTTCCTCCGCGTGCGCGGCGTGCGCCGCCTTCGGGATGGTAAACGCAAGCGGGTCGCGCGTCAGGAACGCGAGCACGGCTTGGCGCACGGTGACGCCGCGCCGTCGTGCGACGGCGGCAAGCACCGCGGCGCCGGGCCGGTCTTCGTAATCGCCGCGCCCGAACGGCGTGTATCCCACGATAGCGATACCGTGCTCGCGTGCATACGCGAACTCGTGCTCTTCGACACTGCGTTCCGTGAGGTGATACAGCACCTGGTTGCACGCAATGCGCTCCGTCGTGAGCGCCGACTGCGCTTCGCGCAGGTCGCTCACGTCGAAGTTGCTTACGCCGAGCGCACGGATCTTGCCGTCGGCGACGAGCCGCTCCATTGCGCCGAGCGTCTCGGCAAGCGGCGTGGCGCCGCGCCAGTGCAACAGATAACAGTCGAAGTAGTCAAGCCCCATACGCCGCAACGACGCCTCGCACGCGCGAATGGTTCCCTCGTAGCTCGCATTCGACGGCAGGACCTTGCTCACGATGAAGAGCCCCTCGCGCGACAGGCCGCGAATCGCCTCGCCGGCGAGCCGTTCCGCGCCTCCGTCGCCGTACATCTCGGCCGTATCGATGTGCGTCATGCCGAGCTCGACGCCGCGCCGCAGCGCGCGCTTTGCTTCGTCCGCGGCAACGCCGCGCAGCGGAACGTTCCACGTTCCTTGACCGATGACCGGAACGTTGCGGATCGTAGCGCCGAAGCGGCGCGCGATCACGGCACGGCGTCAGGGTCGACGGCGGCGTCCTTCGCGGACAAGCGCGGCGCGCCGACGAGCGGCCACGCGATACCGACGCGCTCGTTGCGCCAGCTGATTGCGCTTTCGCTCGATGCGTCGAACGGAACGCTGTTCTTGTAGTGCACGACGACGTCGTCCTCGAGCGCGAGGAAACCGTGCGCGAAGCCCGCGGGCACGAAGAGCTGACGGTGATTTTCAGCGCTGAGGATGAAGCCTTGCCAACGCAGATAGGTCGGCGAATCGCGCCGGACGTCGACGATCGCATCGAAGATCCGGCCGTGCACGCACTGCACCAACTTCGCCATGCGGAAGTCGTAGTGCAGTCCGCGGATCACGTTGCGCGAAGACCGCGACGTCGAATCTTGCGCCCACTCCGTGACCGCCAGCCCGGCCTCCGAGTACTTCGGCTTCGACCACGTCTCCTTGAAGTAGCCGCGATCGTCCTCGAACACGTCGGGAATGAAGATCTTTGCGTCCGCAAAGAGCGTCGGTTGAACCTGCAGCACGGCCGTCCTTATCAGAAGATGTCGAAGGTCTCGACGAGCGCGGCGTACGCCAGCAAGCCGTCCTGCAGATGATAGACTTTCCCGAACCCGGCGTCCTTGAGGCGCGCGGCCGCCCAACGCGACTTCTGCCCGACGCGGCAGGCGACGACATACGTCCGCGCGCTGTCAAGTTCGTGCATGCGCGCTTCCAATTCGCCGGCCGGAATCTCAACCGCGCCGCGCAGCGATCCGAGGACGCGCTCGTGCGGATCGCGCACGTCGAGCACGCGCGCGGTGGAATCGCGTTCGAGCAGCGCATCCAGTTCGCTGCTGGCGAGGCCCGGGACGCGCAGCCCCGGCGGCGCCGCGGCCGTGCTGCCGACGTCAACGATGGTCGGTGCGTCGCCGCAGAGCGCGCACCCGGGGTCGCGTGCGATGCGCACTTCGCGCACCCGTGCGTCGAACGCATCGATCAAGAGCAGCCGCCCGGCAAGCGGCGTTCCGATGCCGAGCACCAGTTTGAGCGCTTCGGATGCCTGCCACGTGCCGACGATCCCGGCCAGCACGCCGAGCACGCCGCCTTCCGCGCACGTCGGAATGAGATGCTCGGGCGGCGGCTGCGGATACAGGCAGCGGTAACACGGACCCCCGGCGCCGAAAATCGAGACCTGTCCATCGAAACGAAAGATCGAGCCGTAGATGTCGGGCCGCTGCTCGAGAACGCACGCGTCGTTGATGAGGTAGCGCGACGCGAACGTGTCGGTGCCGTCGACGATCACGTCGTAGAGCCGCACGAGTTCACGCGCGTTGCTCGCATCCAGGCGCACGGGGACGGCATCGATCCCGATCTGCGGGTTGAGCGCGCGCAAGCGCTCCGCGGCGACCGTCGCTTTGGGTGCCCCCACGTCCGCCGTCGAGTAGAGTATTTGCCGCTGCAAGTTCGTTACGTCGACGGCGTCGTCGTCGACGATGCCGATGCGCCCGACGCCCGCGGCCGCGAGGTACGCGAGCACCGGGGAGCCGAGCCCGCCCGCGCCGACGCACAGGATGCGCGCGGCGCTCAACTTTTCTTGACCGGCGAGCCCCACTTCGGGAATCAGCAGATGCCGGCTATACCGGCGCAGTTCCGCGCGGCCGGCGAGCGACGTCGGCATCGTCACCGCGCTCCCTCGGCGTGCACGGCGTCGACGGGCGCGCCGGCGGTGCGCGGATGACGTTCGTTCAGCCAAGCCAACACGGCGCCGCGCGCATTATCGCCCGCAGACGTGTGATCGCTTGCGACTGTTGCGAACGTCTTCGGCTCCGGCGCGCGGTCGTACAACTCACGCACGCTCGCGGGCGCCACCATCGCGTCGCGTTCCGCTGCCACGAAAAGCGCCGGGCGGCCCGCCAAGCGCGGCAAGGCCCCCTCGAGCAGCGGCGCCCATTCGTCCGCCAGTTCGGGCAGGCTGCGCCCGTCAACGTACGAGGACCGTAAGTCCACGGCGCCGCGAAAGGCCAGTGCTTGCAGCGCTTGGGGGCGGCCGTGCCCCGTCGCGATCGAAATCGCGCCGGCGATTGCGGGATCGCGCGCCGCCGCGCAGAGCGCGGTCACCGCACCCATACTGTGACCGAGCGCGTACACCGGGCCGGCGCTACGGTCGCGCGCGACGTGGACGACGGCCGTCATCGCCGCGATGAGATCGTCCGCCGACGCCAAGAAGCCGCCGGTCGCGCCCAATTTGTGGCCCGGAAAATCCAGGCTGTACACGCTGAAGCCGTGCGATGCGAGAAACGCGCAGAGCAGGTCGAGATTTTGTTTCGAACTCGAATAGCCATGGCCGGCGACGATCGCGACGCCGCGCGCGCGGCGCGGCGGATAGGCCAGCACCGCGATCGCGTTCGCCCCCGAAGAGACGCGTAACAGGTCGGGCACTATGGCCCGTCCGGCGATGCATCGGCGACACGATTCGCGCGCCACGCGGCGCCGCCCGCCGCATAACGCTCCTGTTTCCAAATCGGCACGCGCGCTTTAAGCTCGTCGATCGCGTACTCGCAGGCGTCGAAGGCATGCCCGCGGTGCGGCGCTGCGACCGCGACGCCCACGCTCGCTTCGCCGAGGGCGACCGTTCCGGTGCGATGCACGAGTGCGATCTCGAGCGGTCCGAACGCAACCGCCGCTTCCCGCGCGATCGCTTCCATTTCCGGAACCGCCATTGCCGCATACGCCTCGTAACTGATGCTCGCGACCGCGCGCGGATCCTCGGGTGAGGTTTCGCGGACCACACCCAAAAAGCTCACGACGGCGCCGCACGCGTCGGTGCGCACGGCGGCGACCAAAGCCTGCGGGTCGATGGGCTCGGTGACGAGCCGGATCACGCGGCCCTTACCCGCCTCCGACGGGGGGCATGAGGGCGATCTCATCGCCGTCACCGAGCCGGGCGCTGCCGTCGGTAAGCGCACCGTTGCGGGCGAACCGCGTCGAGGGACGCAATGCCGCTGCTTCCGGCGCGCTTGCGGTCACCCGCATCCACAAGTCTTCGAGGGTTGCGTTCATCGGCAAGTGCACTTCGCGTTCACCGAAGCCGAGCACTTCGCGTAGCCGGGCGAATGCGAGTACCCGCACCGTCACCGCGTTCGCGTCATCGGCCTCAGTAGCCGCCGAGGTCGGTTGAGTATCCATGCGTCTCGAGCCAAGCCCGGCTGTCGTCGTGCAGACCCAGCAGATCCAGACGGTTGACGGTGAGCTTGTGAAGCAATACTTCCCAGAAGTGGCGGTCTTGCGCGTAGACGTCGTCGGGGACGTCGTTCTTCTCGCGAGAAAATTCGCGCAAGCGCTCCCAGTCGCGCGCCGCCAAGATCGTGCGCAGTTCGTTTTCGTACAGGGCGGTCGGCGGCGCCGGCGTGCCGTTGGTCACGCGGTCTTCTTCGCCTGCAACGCGTACCGTTCGATCGCCGCCGCGACACCATCGCGGTCGTTGGCGGCCGTCACGTAGCGGACGGCTTCTCGCACTTCCGGAAGCGCGTTGCCCATGGCGATGCCCAGGCCGGCCCACCGGAGCATCGGGACGTCGTTGCGTGAATCGCCGATCGCGAGCACGCGCTCTGAATGGATGCCGAAATCCGCGCATAGCCGCGCGAGCGCGGTTTGCTTGTTCGCCTCACGGCTCAGCACCGCGCACTCGATGAAGTCGTGCCACGTCTCGAAATGAAAATTGAGCGGCAGGTCGCCGAACTCGCGGCGCATCGCCTCCACCGATTCCTTTCCGAGGAACCGGATGAAGGTCGGCGCCTGTGCGAGCACCGTTGCAAACGACTTGGCCTCCCGCCAGGCCGGCCCCGTCATATCCTGCATGTAAATATGCGAGCCTTCGAGACGCCAGAAGTACTCGTCCGCGTAGACGGCGACGGCGAGCCCCTGCGCTTCCGCGAACTGGATCATGGACTTGGCGTGGATAAGCGGCACCGGAATGTGCACGAGCGTCTTGTTCGCGCCGAAGTCCTTCGTCAAGGCGCCGTGACAGCAGATGACGGGCAAATTGAGTCCGAGCTCGCGCGACACGCGAATCGGCATATCCACGCCGCGGCCGGTGACCAGCACGACGCGAATACCGTCGGCCAGGGCTTGCGCGATGGCGCTTCGATTGCGCGCGGAGATCGACTCGTCGGGTGAAAGGAGCGTCCCGTCGAGGTCGAGTGCGATGAGTTCGATGGACCGCATGGTGGGGTTTGGTAAACGGTTCGGCATCCAGCCGGATCTCCATGTGAAGGGTTGGGCGCACACGGGCGCGGCAAGCGTATCGAGGTCGATACCCGGATCGAGCGCCCCGAACCGTCGCGCTACGCGATTCCTCAGATATCGGCCGGAGCGGACACGGATGCGCAACGGCCGGCGGCTTGCGGCCGTTTCAAGGAATATGCGCCCGCTCTGTTCCGCCGCCGTTCTCGCCCTCGCGGCCGCGTTTTCTGCGCCGGCGGTCGCCCAGACCGCGAAGGGATGCGCCGGCGATATTTTGCCGGTCGGCGGCGTGGCCGTTTGCGCGACCTTTACCGCCGGTGCGCCTGCCGGACGCAGCGTCGTCGTGCACGAGTCGTTTACGGGGGCCGGCAAATCGACCGCCAAGGATCTGACGATCGAGATCGTTCCCGGCGCCAAGGCGTCGCGGACCCTCGACGACGTCGACCTCTCGCCGATCGTGACAGGCCGTTCGCTCCATATGACCCTCAGGTACGACGGCGGCACGGTCACGTTGGAACACGCGCTGCTGCTGCCGGGAGCCGTACCACTGAAGTAAGCCGTACCGGACGGCTGTGCAACCGGCGGCGCGCGGCCAGGTTTCCAGCTTCCGACATGGCGTGTATAAGCTAGCCGCAATGGGTTGCTCGGCGCTCGCCCCCGACCTGACCGCAGCGGAACGCGGACGCTACGTGCTCGAGCATCTCCCGCCGGGCCTTTTCCGCACCATTGATGCCGGTGAGGACACACCGGCCATCGCGTGGCGCATCGCCCCGGAACCGTTCCGCATCGCGCCGCGCACCCTCGAACGCATTACGGCTTTGGGCCCGGACCTGCTCGCGTTTTACCGGGCGCTCTCCGCATTGTACATGCGTAGTACGCGCGGCACCGCACCGCGTTTTCTCGCGGAGTATCTCGATCACGGCAAACCCGAGTACATCGTCAAGCTCGCGCGGCAGAACCGTTTCAAGTCAGACGTTCCGCGCGTGATCCGGCCCGACTTGATCTTAACCGAGGGCGGTGATTTCGTCGCGAGCGAGCTGGACAGCGTTCCGGGCGGCATGGGCTTCGTCGGCGCGATGGCGCGCACGTACTGCGAGATCGGTTTCGACACCATCGGCGAGAGCGACGGCATGCCGAACCAGTTCGCCGCCATGCTCGCGGCGACGGCCGGTAAGGAACGCCCCGTCGTCGCCATCGTCGTGTCCGAAGAATCGGCCGATTACCGAAACGAGCTGCAGTGGCTCGCGCGGCGCATGAACGAACGCCGGACCGCATCGGCGTACGTCTGTGCGCCGCAGGACGTCGTGTTTACCGAGGAAGCGCTGTTCGTCCGGCTCGACGACGGTCGCGAAGAGAAAATTGACGTGGTCTATCGCAACTTCGAGCTCTTCGACTTGCTGAACATTCCCAAGCAAGAGCTGATGCTCTACGCCGCCCGGCATAATCGCGTGGCGCTCACCCCGCCGCCGCGCGCGCCGCTCGAAGAGAAGTCTAGTTTCGCGCTCCTGCACCATCCGGCGCTGGCCGCGCTGTGGAAAAAAGAATTGGGCGCGGACGTTTACGCGCGATTGGTCGCGCTTTTCCCGCAAACCTGGATCATCGACCCGCGTCCCTTGCCGCCGCAAGCAGCGATCATCGGTCTGTTCGCCCAAGGCCAGCCCGTCCGCGACTGGCTGCAGCTCGAGGCGCTCGGCAAGAGCGAGCGCGATTTCGTCGTGAAGCCGTCGGGCTTCAGCGAACTTGCGTGGGGTTCGCGAGGCGTGCGCGTCGCCAACGATTTGACCAAAGACGAGTGGCACGAGGCGCTCGCGAACGCGGTCGCGATGTACGCCAAGACGCCGCATATCCTGCAGCGCTTTCACAAAGGCCGCCGCGTCAGCGTCGACTACCTCGACCGTGCGACCGGTGCCGTCAAGACGCTGGACGGTCGCGTGCGCCTTTGTCCGTACTACTTCGTCGTCGGTGACGAAACGCGTCTCGGCGGCATTCTCGCGACCGTCACGCCCGCCGACAAACGCCTCATCCACGGGATGAGCGACGCCGTCATGGCGCCCTGCGCCGTTGCGGACGGGGGGGTCTGAGCCGGACCGCGGCCGTGCGTCGCAAGCCGCGGCGCATGGAAACTCCTTGGATTCACCGCCTCGTCGCGTGGGCGGCGGCGTTGCTGGCCGGGGCCATCGCGACGCTGCTGGCACCGCATTGGATGACCGGTCTGCTCCGCGCCGTTACCGCGTACGACGCCGCGGCGCTCGCTCTGCTCGGGTTCTATTGGCTGTACGCGATGCGCCGCGACCCGCTCGACACCGAATGCCGCGCGGCGCTGGAAGATCCGGGACGCGACGTCGCGCTCGGAATCGTCCTTCTCGCAGTCGTGTTCGGCCTGTCGTCCGCCGTCGTCATCCTCGGCACGGGACCGCATGTAGCAACGGCGTCCGAACGCTACGTCTCGTACGGCCTTGGTTTGTTTGCGGTGGTTGCCGGCTGGCTCTTAATCCACAGCACGTTCACCTTCCGCTACGCGCACATGTACTATTTCGACAGCGACGAGGACGGAACGGCGCAGCGCGGACTCAAATTTCCCGGTACGGCCAATCCCAGCGATTACGACTTCGCGTATTTTTCCTTCGTGATCGGCATGACGTTCCAGGTCTCGGATGTCGCAATCGAAGATCCCGGCGTCCGGCGCATCGCGCTCTTTCATGCGCTGATGTCGTTCGCGTACAACACGACGATCATCGCGCTCATGATCAATTTGCTTTCCAGCTTGTTCCGGTAACGCGCGGCGGCGTGCCGCACCGCCACGGTGTGAGCCGCCGTATTAGAGCAAAGCTAGGATGTGATCCATTTCTTCGTCGGTGTTGTGGCCGTGCGGGGAGATTCTAATGCCGGTCGCACGGTTCGTCGTCACGATCTTTTGTGCGGCGAGGTGCTTGCCGAGGGCGAGAATGTCGCCGTTTTCCTTGGTGAAGGTCACGATGCCGCTGCTTTCCGTGGCCGAGCGGACACTCTTGAGCGTGTACCCTTTGCGTTGCAGGCCGTCCGCAAGACGGTCGGTGATGCGCAGGACGTGCGCCGCGATCGCGTCGATGCCGGCCGACTGCAGGATCGCAATCGACGTTGCCATGGAGAGCGCGCCGAGCATGTTGGGCGTGCCGCCTTCGTAGCGCGTCGCATTGGGCGCCCACGGCTGATCGTAGTCGAGGAAGTCCCAAATATCCGCAACGCTGCGCCAGCCAGGAAGCACGGGCGCGACGCGTTCTTGCAAGGCGGCCGCGACGTACAGAAAGCTGACGCCCGGAACCGACATCAGCCATTTCGCGCCGCCGGCGTACACCGCATCGACGTTCGCCGCGCGCACGTCGAGCGGGAATACGCCGAGGCCTTGAATGGCATCCACGAACAGCAGCGAGCCGTTGCGGTGCGCCACCTCGGCGAGTGCGGCCAGATCGTGACGGTAACCGTCGTCGAAGCTCACCCACGAGACCGCGACGGCCTTCGTGCGCGGCGTCAGCTCGCGTGCCAGGACGCCCGGCGTCATGCGCTCGCGCGGCGCGTCGATGAAGCGGACGGCGACGCCTTCTTCCCGCAGGGCGAGCCACGGATACGCGTTGGCGCCGAACTCGTTGCGGCCGGTGATCACCTCGTCGCCGGGCTTGAGCCGCAAACCGCGTGCGAGCACCGTGGCACCGTCGCCCGTATTGCGCAGCAGTGCGATTTCGTCAGGCGCCGCACCGATCAAAGCGCCGATCGTGCCGCGATATTTCGGAAGGTCGAGTTCGACCTTGTACGTGCCGAGAACGCCGCGCGCCGCGTGCGCGTCGACGAACGCGTGCACCGCGTCGCGCGTCGCGATCGGGAGAACGCCGACGGCCGCGTGGTTCACATACGTCAGCGCGGGTTCGAGCGCGAAGCGCTCGCGGCTGAGCGGCGCTCGGGTTTGGACGTCGATTGCGGCCTACCCGGCGGGCCGGGGCGCGGCCGACGCGGCGCGGCTCAACGGATTCGCGTTAACCACGATGTCCGCGCGGGCGCGGCGGCGGTCGATGCGGACGCGCGCGTTCGCCATGCGCGCGATGAACGCGTTCAGCGGAACGTACAGGTCGCCGTTGCGCAGGAACGGCGCGCCCGGCAACAGCACGCTGCGGCTGTTGATGCGCGCCCGCGGCATCGCCGGGACGAAGGTGCCCGTATTCGCCCCGATGGTGATCGTGGCGCTGCCGTCGCGGCGCAGGCTGATGAGGCCGTTGAAGGATTTCGCATCGCTCGCGTCGGCGAAGACGACGTCGCCGCGCATGACCGCGATGCCCCCGTGACGGTCGACGGGACGCCCGTCGAGAGTCAGCGTGACGGGCCGATCCGCGGCTTTCGCCGGCAGGGCCGATGCGAGCACGGCGAGCGCGCAGATCGCGATGGGTTTCATGCAGCGTAGATGTCCTTCGTGTGCCAAGCGATGTTTTGCGCGCGGTCGCCTACGCGCTCGATGATCGAGATGACGAACAACAGGAGCGTTCCGGCCGGAACCACCGCGGGATCGGCCTGCATCTCGGACTGCAGCGAATCGAGACCCGAGCGATACAACTGGTCCACCTCATCGTCGCGTTCGATTACCGAATCCGCCAGCGCCGAATCGCCTTCGCGATACGCGCGCATGACGTCCGACAGCATGGTCTGCGCAAGCGATGCGATGCGCCCGGCTTCGACGCTCGCCGGCCGAACCGGAACGTCGGCGAGTTTGATGGCATTCTTGGAGATATCGACGGCATAGTCGCCGATGCGCTCGAGGTCGGTGACGATCTGCAGCATTCCCGCGATCGCGCGCAACTCGCCGGCGACGGGCTGCTGCTTCCAGATCAACTCGATGCACGACGCCTCGACGCCGCGCCGCATGTCGTCGATTTCGTCGTCGCCCGCGATCACGCGGCCGGCGAGCGTTACGTCACGGCGTTCGAGCGCTTGGGTCGCCGAATGCACTGCATCCGCAGCCAGCGCCCCGAGGCGGACCACGTCGAGCCGTGTCTTCTCCAAAGTCTGGTGGTAGGCCGTCCGCATAGGTCCTTTATACCATAATCGCCGCGGCACCGTGCTTGCTCGCGGAAAAAGGGCGCGCGACCACGACATCCAAAGCGGGCGCCGATGTACGAAACGATCACGTCGAGCATCGACGGCGCCGTCGCGCTCGTTACACTGAACCGGCCCGGTGTCCTCAACGCGCTCAACGGAACGATGCTGGGCGAACTGGGCGCGGCGTTCGCGGCGCTCGATGCGGACGACGGCGTACGCGCCGTGATCTTGACGGGGGCTGGTGAACGCGCGTTCGCCGCGGGCGCCGACATCGCCGAACTCAACGCGCTGCCGAGCGGCGTTCGCGGCGCGGCGCAGGCTCGCAAGGGGCAGGCGCTGACGCTCGCGCTGGAGCGGATGCGCAAACCGGTCGTCGTCGCGGTCAACGGCTTCGCGCTCGGCGGCGGCTGCGAGCTTGCGATGGCCGGCGACATCCGAATCGCAAGCGAGAACGCGAAGTTCGGACAGCCGGAAGTCAATTTGGGATTGATCCCCGGTTATGGCGGAACGCAGCGCCTGGCGCGGCTCGCCGGACGCGGAACGGCGATGTACTTGTGTCTTACCGGCGACACGATCGACGCGCAGGAAGCGTTGCGCGTCGGCTTGGTGCAAAAAGTCGTTCCGCTTCCGGCGCTGCTGGACGAAGCACGCCGCATCGCGCAACTGATCGCCGCCAAAGCGCCGCTCGCGGTCGAAGCGGCGAAGCGCGCGATCGACGAAGGCTCCGCCTTAGCGCTGACCGAGGCACTCGCGCTCGAAGCGCTGCAGTTCGGCCACATGGTGGGCACCGCGGATTTTCGCGAAGGCACGCAAGCGTTTCTGGACAAACGCAAGGCCGCGTTCCGCGGTGCGTGACCGTCGTTTCGCTCAGCGCGACGACGTGCGCTGCGGCGCGCCGTAGCGCGCCGCCGCATCCGCCATGGCACGCTCGACGTCGGGATTGAATCCGACCCATTTCGCCCGCACGTTGCCGTCGGCATCGATCACCACCATCGTCGGAAACGCCGTGACGCCGTACGCGTGCGTCGTTGCCTGCGATTCATCGAGCACGACGTTGGAGAGGCGATGTGCGCGGGCATATGCGCCCGCCGTCGCAGCGGATTCGCCGGCGTCGACCGCCACCACGTCGATATCGCGATGAGCGCGCGCGTAACGCTCGACGAGCGGCAGCGAAAACCGGCACGGCTCGCACCACGACGCCCAAAAATCGAGAAAGACGACGCGGCCGCGATGTTGCGCGAGCGAGAACGTGCCGCCGTCGAGCGCCGCCAGTTGCACCGCCGGTGCGGCGACGGCGCCGCCGCCCTGCAGGCGCGGCGCGACGAAGAAGTGGAACAGCGCGTAGAGCACGATCAGCACCGCGAGCGCATCGAGTGCGCGAGCCACCGGGTTCCCGGCGCCCTTGACGGGTGCGTTGCTCTCGGCGGACATCCGCGCGCAGTTCGGTCCGCAGGGAAAGCGCACCCTTCGGGACGCATCTACACCGGCGATGCCCACAACCCGCGCGCCGGCCATTACGATCGACGCCCGCGCCCTTCCGGCGACGAACCGCAGCGCGAAGATCTTCGAGGCGTTCGATAAGCTGACGGTCGGCGGCATCCTCGAATTGAACGAGGAAACGGACCCGCGTTCGTTGCGGAATGAGTTCGGGCAGTATCGTGCCGGCCGGTTTTCGTGGGACGCGCGCAACCTCGGGTCGGGACGCTGGACCATCCGCCTCGAGCGCATCGACGAGCGCGCCGACGTGACGACGTTTCTCTCGCATTGCCCGCCGTTCGCCGCCGCGAAGCAGTCGACGATCGCTGAATTAGCAGCGACGGCGACGGAACGCAGCTACCGGCAAGGCGAAACGATTTTCGACGAGGGTGAGATCTGGCCGTATCTCGCATTCGTGCGCACGGGCAAGGTGGTTTACACGCTGCTTTCGCCCGACGGCAAGACGCATTCGCTCGGCGAGCGTCTCACGCACGATCCGCTCAATGAATCGGGGACGTTCGACGGCGGCGGCGCCACGACGCGCGCGGAGGCGCTGACCGATTGCACCATCGTCCTCGTTCCGACCGAAGCCGTGCTGCACGCGGTGCGCAACGACAGCGAATTGGGTTTGGGATTTCTCGCCGCCGCATCGCAGGCACGCCGGCGCTCGATCGACACCATCGCGGATCTCGCGTTCGCGCACGTGCTGCAGCGAGTCGCGAAATTCTTGATGTCGTACGCGCCCGCAACGACGGGCATGGCGCCCGGATTACCGGGCGTCGAAAATCTCTCGCAGGCGCAAATCGCGGCCGCGGCGGGCACCGTCCGCGACATGGCCGCGCGCGCGCTGTTGCGCTTGAAAAACGCATCCGCTGTGGAATTGGATCGCGGGCGCGTGCGATCGATCGACCGCGCGCGGCTCGAAGCCTTTGCCTACGGCGTTCCCGCGCCCCCGGTTTGAAGTAGGAAGTCCTAAACGTATTCAACTGCGGTTGCGTCGGCGGGCGGCGCGTGCAGCAGCGCGTCGTAGGCTTCGTCGAGCGCCTGCGCGACCGCGCCGAAGCGCCAGTTCGGGCGCGCGCCCAACATGACGACGCCGGCTTGCACCGTTTGGCGCATAGGCTGTGCGGCGCCCGGTTTCTGCCCCACCGCCTGACCGCTCGCATTCGCGCGGCGCGGCACGTAACTCGCGACCATTCCCGGCCGGTTCGAGCGCGGAATGATGCGCGACAAATACGTCTGGCCGCGTTTGATCGCGGCCGCCTGGCGGTCGTCGGACGTTGCGTTCTGCGCTTCCAGATACGCCGCCCCCGCCGCCGCCAACATCAAATACCGCATCCGGTCGCGATCCGCCGTCGCGCGCTTCAGGTTCATGCAGTCAACCGCGGCGTGCTTCGCGAGAAAATCCGCCGCCTCGCGCGCGTCGGTGCAGTCGGTGTAAATGACCGCGGCGTTGTCTTTGTGAAAAATATCCGTCGCTGAGAACGGCGCATCGGCCGCGCACGCCGGTGCGGCGACAAGCGCTGTCGCCGCCGCGATGCCGACCCGCTGCATCCACCCTAGTCGGGCTCCGCAAACGTGGGCGTTTCGTGAATGCGCGCTAGCCGTCGAGCGCGCGCACCGCCTCGCCGAACGTCGCGACGGGGATGACGCGAACATCCCGCTCGGCGGAGATGTCGCGGTAGTTCTCGCGCGGCACGAAGAAAACGCGCGCGCCGGCCCGCTTCGCCGCGATCAATTTCTGCTGCGTTCCCTCGATCGGCCCGACACGGCCGTCGAGCGCGATGGTCCCGGTCCCCGCGATGCGGCGCTCCGCGCGCGATGCCGAGCCATGCAACGCATCGTAGATCCGAAGTGCCATCATGAGTCCGCCGGAACTGCCGCCGACGTCGCCGGTCGCGTAGCGCACGGGAATTGCCAAGCGCGGCGAGGCGTACCGCGCCGTCAACACAACGCCCAGGCGGGTTCGCCCCTGGAGCCCGACGGTGCGGACGACGACGAGCCGTTCGCGGCCCGCACGGCGCAGGCGCACGGTCACCACGGAACCGGGCGCGAGCGCGCGCAGCGCGCTGCGGACATCGCCCGCCGCCCGAATCGGCTGCGCGCCGACGCGCTCGATGACGTCACCGGCAAGCAGCCGGCCGCGCCCGAGCGATGCCGGCGCCACCGACTCGATCTCGACGGCCGCCCGCGGAAGTGCGACCGGGTACCCCGCCGCGCGTTCGCCGAGCACCGCCGCCACGGTTTGGCTCTGCGTCATCGCGCGCTCCATTGCCGTCGTGAAGGAGCGCTGCGTCGCCCCCGGCGGAACGATCGCGTCCAGCGGCGCGACTTTCACCCCAGGCATGAGTGCGAAGGCGAGCCGCAAGGGCGACGCGCGCAGCAAACTCACGTCCGTGAGAAAGAACCGGTCGTGCGGCGCGGCACGAGCGGAAGCGACGAGCACCGCCGAAGACAGGTCCACCGCCGTTCCGGGCATCACGAGATAGGCCGGAAGCGGAAGCACGGCAGCAACGAACAGCAGTGCGGCCGCGAGCAGCACCCCCGTGAACGCCGCTTCGCGCCGCCGCACCGCGGCCGCCTTAGCCGTGCACGCTTTCCAACGCCGCCGTTTCCAGCTGCGTCTCGTCGTGTTGCGCGTCGAACGCCATGCGTTTCGACTTCGCCGCGGCGTCCGCGAGCGGCGCGGCGGCAGCCGGCGCGGCCGCGGCAAGCTGCGCCGCGCGCGGGGCGGCCAGCGCGTCGATGCCTTTCTTCACGGAACCCAGCGCGGTTGCGAGCCGGCCGTCCAGATCGGTGAGGATTTGCACGGCGTAGGCGTCGGCGCCGGCGCGAATTCGCGCGGCCCGTTCCTCCGCTTCGCGTAAGACGATTTCCGCCGTGCGCTGCGCTTGCCGAACGATCTCGTGATCGTCGATGAGCTGTGCATGGGCCGTTGACGCTTCGCTGACGATGGACTGCGCTTTCTCCTGCGCTTCACGCAGTACGCGATCCTTGTCCTTGGCGATCAGCTTCGCGCGGCCGACCTCCTCGGGCAGCGTCGAGCGCATTTTCTCGATGAATTCGAGCAAACGCTCTTCGCTCAAGATGCGGTATTTGAGAGGCAGGACAGTTCCGTCTTTGACGTACGCCTCGAGTTTGTCGATCACGCGGTAAATGGACACTAGTGCGACCTCCTTCGGGTTACGTGGGGCGGAGCTGCGCGCGCTTCTCACGCATCGTGCGCAGCACGGCGGCGGGTACGAACTGATCGATCGCGCCGCCGAGGAGAAAAACTTCTTTGACCAAGCTCGAGCTGATGAACGAGTACTGCGGATCGCTCGGCAAGAACACGGTGTCGACCATCGACAGCGAGCGATTCATCAGCGCGGTCGACATCTCGTTCTCGAAGTCGGACACCACGCGCAGTCCCTTCACGATCACGTCGACGTCGTACTTGCGCACGAAGTCGGCAAGCAGGCCGCGAAAATCCGTCACCTCGGCATTGCCGAGGTGCCCGATCGATTCCGCGATCATCGCCTTGCGTTCATCCAGCGTGAAGAGCGGCTCGCGCTTCTGCGGGTTGACGACGACGGCGACGAGAACGCACTCGAAGATGGCCCCGGCGCGCTCGATGACGTCGAGATGGCCCATCGTCATGGGATCGAACGACCCGGGATACACCGCGCGCGCGCCCCGTCCCCGACCATTCATACGACCGGCGCGGCGTTCAGGAATGCCAGCGCCACGGCGCCGTAGCGCGCGCTCCGCAGCAGCTCGAAGCCGTCGTTCTGCGGCGCCGAAACCTGCGCGCTGTGCTCGTACACGATGACGGTGCCCGCGTCGATCGCACCGGCGGCGCGCAGCGCCTCGAAAGTGCGCCGCGGGTACGGCAAGGCGTACGGCGGATCCGCGAACACCAGATCGTAGCGCTCGTGCAAACGAGCCGCGGCGCGTTCCGCGGGTGCCGCAACGACACGGCAGCGTTCGGCGACGCCGAGTTCAGCGGCGCTGCGCGCCAGCATGCCGGCGGTGCGCCGATGCGCTTCAACGAACGTGACGTGCGCCGCGCCGCGCGAGAGCGCCTCGAAACCGAGTGCGCCGCTGCCGGCATAGAGATCGAGCACCCGCGCATCGGTGACGGTTGAACCGAGGATCGAAAACAACGCCTCTTTGACGCGTGCGGGGGTGGGTCGAACGGCGCGTCCGCTCGGCGCAGACACACGCCGGCTCCGGAGCGAACCTCCGGTGAGTTTCAGCGTGCCCATCCGTTAGTGCCGCTGTTTCTCCGTCAGCGCGTCGTGACCTGGCACGAGCGCGAGCAATTCGTCCAGTGCGGTGATGCGCAGGTCGGGCGGCGTCGCATCGCTCGGATACGTCGCGGCGCGCGCATCGTACCAGACGCCGTGCAAACCGGCTTTCTTCGCGCCCGCGACGTCGATTTTCGGATTGTCGCCGACGTACCAACAGCATTCGCGCGCGACGCCCAGTGCGTCGACGAGCTTCGCGAACGCGGCGGCGTCGGGCTTCGCAAAACCGACTTCGTCGCTCACGAGAATGGTGCCGTCGAAATCGAGCGCGCGCACGATCTTCATGTACTGCAGCGGGCTCCAACCGTTGGTCAGAATCGCGTGCGGAACGCCATGCTGTGCCAGCGCTGTCAGCAGTTCGCGAGCACCCTCGACCGGCGTGACGAGTTCGTCGACGAGCGAGTAGCAGATGTCGCGATACCGCATCGCTTGGCGGTCCGCCGTTTCGCCCGCAACCCCCAGGGCAACCACGAATTCCGCGACCGCTTCCTCCAGCGTCGCGGAGTTCGCGCGAAACCGTCGCAACAGCTCGGCGATGCGCTCGGCCCACAGCGAATCGGTTTGGTCCAGCGGCCGGTCCACCGCCGCGGCGAGGCGGTAGAACGCGATTGTTTCGAGGCCGTGATCGCGGCCGAGCGTGTGATCGAAATCAAACCCAAAGGCGATCGTCACGACGTGACCAGCATGGCCCGCGCCGCGGCGACGCTGTCGACCAGTGCCGTTAGTGACCGGTGTTCCTCGGCCGTGAGGTCCGGGTCGCTTGCCACGATCGCGTCGGCCTCCGCCTTTGCCTTCATGTACAGTTCGAAATCGGCGACGATGTTGCCGATCGTGCCGGCCGCCGCTCCCGCTTGCGCGGTACCGGCAAACTCCCCCTCACGGCGGATGCGCAGATCTTCTTCAGCGATTTTGAAGCCGTCGGTCGTCGCCGCGAGAATTTCCAGCCGTTCGACGTCGCTCGCGTCATCAGGTGCGATCAAAAGACAGAACGAGCGATCCACGCCGCGGCCGACACGCCCGCGCAGCTGGTGCAGCTGCGCCAAACCGTACTGC
>JBHEMQ010000047.1:0-377 GCA_046262475.1 Candidatus Velthaea sp. | reverse complement strand
ACATCCTCAGCCTCGGCGAGCGCGCTCGTCAGCGCCGTTTCGCTCGCGTCGATGGCCGGCGCGACGACGTACGCCTGGCGGCCGAGTTCGACGTTCTTACGAACGAACTGATAGGCGTGCGCTTTGCGCGATGCGCGCAGCACGTACGTCTCCACCGGCGTTCGGCCCGGCGGCAGCTCGTCGATCACGGAAACGTCCAAGTCGGCGTACCGGGTTTGCGCGAGCGTTCGCGGAATCGGCGTGGCCGTCATGGTCAGCACGTCCACGTCTTTCTTGATTTCCTTGAGGCGCTCCTTGTGCATGACGCCGAAGCGCTGCTCCTCGTCAACCACCAGCAGGCCGAGGTTCTTGAACTTCACGTCCTGCTGGAGCATGCG
>JBHEMQ010000046.1:9326-23846 GCA_046262475.1 Candidatus Velthaea sp. | reverse complement strand
ATCACGTGGTCGTCGTCGACGACGCCTCGCGCGATGGGACCGCCGGTCTCGCGACCGACGCCGGACGCGCGGTCGAGCTGGTCCGCCACCCGGAGAACCGCGGGGTCGGCGCCGCGATCGTGACGGGTTACCGCCGCGCGCTCGCGCTCGGCAGCGACGCCTCGAGCGAACTTCGTTACTTCGCGTCGGTGCGGGTCGAAACCGCGCTCGCGCGCGTGCGCTGGAACGGACCGCCCGGGCATTTCGCCGAGCTGGCCGGTTACGACGTGCGCGCCGTCGTCCGCAAACACAAACGCGCCGCACCAGGTGCGAGCGCGCTCATTGCGTGTCTGCCGTTCGAGGATCGCGCACCGCTCGTGGCGATCCGCGAACGTACGTTGGATGCCGTGCGGCCACGCCGGCGCAATCCCGGCGTGGCCGCACTCGGCGGTTGAGAGGGTTTAGCGGCGATCCTGCCGCGCACGATTGTGGTTGTCGAAGGAGATGCGGTCCGAGAGACGGTCCTCTTCGCGGTTCAATTGCCGTTCCTCGGCGGGCGTCAGCCGGCCGCGGTTCGCGCGCAGATCGCGCCGGCGCTGCGCCTGGATGCGGTCGAGGCTGGTGTCGAGGCGCGAATACTCGCCGTACGTGAGTTGCCCGTCGCGCACGCCGCGGTCGATGCGCGCGTTCTCGCGATGGATGCGGTTTTGAACTTCACCGGCGTTCGCGGCCAACGGGGCGCCCATGAGACCGAGGGCGGCGGCGGCGATCAGCGCTTTGGCGACGAGGGTCTTGTTCATGCGTCGAGTCCTTTCGTAAGCCGGACGATTGCCGGCAATGAGAGCGGATGCTCATGGTACGCGCTCACGCCGCACGCCGTATGCGCGCTCAATCAACCCCTCATCGCCCCTTAAGCCGGCTTTAACCGGCGAAGGCGCTTTCTTTAATTATTTCTTTAGTTGAAATGTTCGGGACGTGCTGATACTATTTCTGTAAGTGATCGCCGCGTCACGTCATACCATGCAAAGGAACGTCTCATGACCATCGCCTCACCCCAGTTCCAGCCGATCCGCTCGAGCCAGACCATCACGAACCGCCCGCCGGGACATCCGACGTTCGCGGGGTGGGGACCGCGCCTGCTCTGAGGCGCAGCCACACCACGATGGCGGCCGCGCAGCCGATCGAAAGTAACGACCACCCGCAAACCGCCGGCCATCCGCCGGCAGCCCACGCGGCGGCTCCCGCGAACGCGCCGGCCGCTCCACCCGAAAACGTCGTGAACATATACGCCGTGTTCAGGCGGCTGCGCGCCGCCGCATCGAGTGCGAAAACGCGCGCTTGATTCGAGATCTGATTCAGCTGCATGCCGATCGGGAAGCACAGCATACCTGCGAAGATCGCCGGTGGCGAACGCGCGCCGGCGAGAAAAATAACGAATGCCGCCGCGAGCGCCGCAATGCTCAACGCCGCCGTGAACGTGGTGCCGCGCCGGTCCGCGAGCGCGCCGAACGGAATCGCGACGAAGGCACCGGCCAGTGCCGTGATCCCGAGCGTGCCGACGACGTCGCTGCCGTAGCCGAGCGCCCTCATATGAAAGGCGATCGTCGTCCAGAACGCGCTGTACGTCGCGAACACGAAAAATCCGAGACCCATCGACGCACGTAACGTCGGGTGCGCGCGCGCGAGCGTCGCGAGCGAACGTAGCAGTTGCGGATACCTCAGTTCGGCGTGCGGCGCGCGCAACGGCAGCGCGCGCGCAAGCGCGACCGTCGCCAGCGCCGTGATCGCCGCCGCGTACCAGAACACGGCGCGCCAGCCGAAATGCGCGCCGATGACGCCGCCGGCGGCGCGCGAATACACCGTGCCGACGACGAGCCCGGTCTGTACCGTAGCGATCGCGCGCCCGCGTGTCGCCGGCGCCGCGAGGTCGGCCGCGAACGGAATGACGACCTGCGCCACGATCGTCGATGCACCCGCGACGAAACCGGCCGCCGCGAGCAGCGCAACGCCGGGCGCGAGCGCCATCGCCGCGAGCGCCACGGTGGCGCACGTCATCAACGTGACCGCGAGCGTGCGCCGTTCGACGATGTCGCCGAGCGGCACGCAGAACAGAATGCCGAGCGCGTAACCGAGCTGCATCAAAAGCGAGATCCAGCCGGCCTCGCGTGCGCCGCCATGCAGGTCGCGAGCGATCATCTCGAGCAGCGGTTGAATGTAGTAGATATTCGCGACCGCGATGCCCGCGGTGACGGCCAGAATCAACGTAGTCGCACGCGTCAGCACGCGCGATTTTTCCGACTTGCCGGCGCGATGTCCGTTTGGTCCGGACGAACTCTTAGGCTGGTTTTGCCGCCGGCGGCGCGCTCGGCGTGTCCATCGGAACCGTGTGCGACGGCCGCCCGTACTGCATGCGGTTCACGATGTGGGCCGCGTTGACGATCGCATTCGCATCGGCGCTCAGCGTGCGCTCCGCGTCGTTCTGCACGCACGACAAATCGGGCGTCCGGCGCCCCTTGTATTCAACGCTGAGGCGGCTTCCGAACGACGCGCTCTTCATGCACGCGCCGGCCGGCAGCGCGTCGAGCGCGCCGATGCGCGCGAGATCGTCGTAGAGGCGCTCGGCAAGCACTCTGGGAACGCGGGCGTCGCGCGTCGCGCCGGGCTGCGTCACGGTGATGGCGCCGTCGGGCCGCACGGCGATCGAAAATCCCATGGTGTTGGTCGAACCGCTGCTCTCGATGGTCGCGCCGGCGGGAGCGGGCGGCGCCGGAGCGCGGGCGGCAAGTGCCGCGGGAAGGGCGGGCAGCATGACCCGGTAACGTTGCCGGCAGTCGGACGGTTCGTGTTTGACATCGAACATATGTTCGATTATCATCGCCTCCCATGCCCGTCCTTTGCGTCGTCGTCCCGGCCTTCCGTCTCGGCGTCATCCGGCTCTCGAACCCGGCTGTCCCGGCGCTCGGGCCGGTGCTTGTGGCCGACAAACGCGAGCGGGGCCGAATCGTGGAGTGCTCGGCGGCGGCCGCCGCGCTCGGCGCGCGCCCCGGCATGACGCTCGTGCAAGGCCAAGCGGCGGCGCGCGACGCGCTCGTCGCAATCGACGATCCGGCGGAAGACGCGCGCGTCTGGAATGCGATTCTCGAAGCGCTCGACGCGGCCTCGCCGCTGATCGAGGATGCGGGGCTCGGCTGCGCTTACCTCGAGATGCACGGCATCACGGGCGGCGCAGAGGGCTGGCTCGGCGCCGTGCGAACGGCACTCGCGCCGTTCGATCTGGCCTTCCGGTTGGCGCTCGCGACGTCCAAGTTCGTGGCGCGCGCCGCCGCGCTGACCGCCGACGGTACCGTCGTCGGCCAGGGCGGCGCTGCGCAATTTCTTGCACCGCTCCCGCTCGAAACGCTCGAACTGGATGCCGCGACGCTCCAGCGCCTCGGCATCTTCGGCGTGCGGACGCTGGGAGAGCTGGCCGAACTGCCGCACGG
This sequence comes from Candidatus Velthaea sp., assembly GCA_046262475.1. Taxonomy (GTDB): domain Bacteria; phylum Vulcanimicrobiota; class Vulcanimicrobiia; order Vulcanimicrobiales; family Vulcanimicrobiaceae; genus JBHEMQ01. Next base: position 20,385 of record JBHEMQ010000046.1, on the reverse strand, counting down.
ACCTTTCGTGCGCCGCTTCGGCGCCGAGGCGGCAGGGTGGCACGACCGCGCGCGCGGCATCGATCCCCGCCCGCTGCGGCCGCGAGCGCGCGCGATGCGCATCGACCGCACGCTCTACGGCGAAGGCACCGCGGCGTGCGAAGAGCAGGTGCTCTTCGCGTTGCGCGCGCTCGTGGGCCGCGTCGTCGACGATCTCGGCGCGGCCGGTAAACGCTGCGGCCGCCTCGTGCTCGCGTTCGAATGCGAAGATGGCGAGGTTCGCGAGATCACCTCGCGGGTCGCGCAGCCGACGGCACAGCCTGCGACGCTCTTCGAGCTGCTGCGCGCGCGGCTCGAAGGCGTCGTCCTCCGTTCGCCCGTGACGGGTTTGCGGCTCGCCACGGAAGGGCTCGAGGACGGCGGCCTGCAGATCGCGCTCTTCGCGGGCAGCGATCCCGACCCTGACGCGCTCGGCATCGCGCTCGCGCGCCTCGACGCGGCCCTCGGCGAACGCCATGCGCTGCGTGCGCGCGTGCTGGACGGGCCGCGCATCGAACGCCGCTTCGCGCTGGAACCGTTCACCCTGGACGCCGTCGCGGCCACGACCTGGAGCCGTGCACCGGAGGGCGCATCGGCACTGCCCGGTAGCGCCACGCTGCAGTACCGGATGATCGAGCCGGCGCCGGTGGACGTCGCAGTCGGCGGCGGCGTCCCGTGTTTCGTCGGCTCGCCGCCCCAAGCGGTGCTCGAGGTCGCGGGGCCGTGGCGCGTCGATGAGGGCTGGTGGACGTCGGCCACCGGCGGCGACGCGCCGGTCGTTCGCGACGAGTACGACGTGCTGCTCGAAGACGGCGCCCTCGTCCGCATCGCTCGCGAGGGCGAGGCGTGGAGTCTCCGCGGCACCTATGATTGAATCAACCGGTAAGGCTGAAACCTCGGCCGGACCAACCTGGTCCTACGGTCGCAATGAGCGCTGTCCATATTCCGGTCGACGACGCCGCACGTCTAGACGCCGTGCGGCGTTTCGCGATCCTCGACACGCCGCCGGACGGCGCGTTCGACCGCATCGCCGCGCTGGCCGCGCGTTTGCTCGACGTCCCGATCGCGCTCGTCACCATCGTCGACGAGGACCGCATCTGGTTCAAATCGCGAATCGGTCTCGACGATGTCACCGAGATCCCGCGCGATCCGGGATTGTGCGCGTCCGCGATCTGCCAAAACGACGTGTACGTCGTCGAAAATGCGCGCGCCGACGTGCGCACGCTGGCGAACCCGCTGGTCGCCGGCGAATTCGGTTTGCAATTCTACGCTGCCGCGCCGCTGCGCACGCACGACGGCGCGAACCTCGGCACGTTGTGCGTCCTCGACCGCGAACCGCGCACGCTCTCCCCGAGCGATGCGCAGACGCTCGAGACGTTGGCCGCGGTCGTCGTCGACGAACTCGAGCTGCGCTTGCGCGCGCTGGAGATGGTCACGACGGAGCGCCGGCTCACGCGAAAGTCCGCCGAACTTGCGGCCGAAACGGCGCGATTGTACGAGCGCGAGCACCGCGTCGCAAAGCGGCTGCAGGAAGCCTCGCTGCCGCGAACGCTGCCGCGCATGGACGGCATTGCGTTCGACGCGGTGTATCAGCCCGGCCAGAGCGACGCCGAAATCGGCGGCGATTGGTACGACGCCTTCGCGCTGCCGGACGGGCGCGTCGTGCTCTCCATCGGCGACGTGCTGGGCAGCGGTCTGGATGCCGCGGTTCTGATGGGGCGCGTGCGTCAAGGGCTGCGCCTCGCCGCCGTGATCAACCCGGATCCCGCCGCCGTCCTGCGCGCCGTCGACGACACGCTGGTCCTGGAATCGTTCGAGGGCATGGCGACGGCGCTCGTCGCGATCCTCGATCCGGTAACCCTCACGATGGCCTGCGCCACCGCGGGCCATCCTCGTCCACTGCTGTGCGCGCCGGACGGTACGGTCACCGAGCCGTTCACGCTGGCCGCGCCGCCGCTGGGCCTCCACGCCCTCTCCGATGTCGTCGTGGAAACGGCGGTTCTTCCGCGCGGCAGCCTGCTCGTGCTCTACACGGACGGCCTCACGGAATCGACGCGGAGCCTCGACGAGGGCGAGCGCCGCGTGCGCGCGGCCCTGGCCCAGGCCGCGGTTCGCCAAGCCGAGCGGCCGGCGGCGGCAATCCGCGACGCGGTGCTCTTCGACGGATCGCGCGATGACGTTGCGATTTTGACACTGTCCATCGCCGGAGGCGCCGCCTAAGACAGCGGGGCGGCGGCGCCGAACGTTCCGCCGGCAGCTTATGCTCGCTTTTCTGCGCAAAACAGCGTTCGCGTTTGCATTCGGCGGCGCCGCGCTCGGCGGATCCGCGGCTATCGCGCTCGCGACGTGCATCTGTTTTTGACGGCGGGCGCCACGACGCGGACGGCGGCCCTGGCGCGCGTGCGCGCCGGGCGCGCGCTGCCGCATGCCGGCACCGTGTTCGTGCTGGCCGCCGTGTATTACGGCATCGAATCGCTCGAGGGCAACGGCATCGAATTGAACACGACGCAGTGGGCGCCCGGCCGGCGCATCAACGCGCGCGTGACGGTGCCCTTCTAAGCGACGTACGGTTCGAACGGCGCAACGGGCTCGAGCAGGGCGTCCATCTCCGCGAAGATCGAGGGATCGACGTTGAGATCCGCGGCCGCAACGTTGTCGTCGACCTGCTCGGGCCGCGTCGCGCCCACGATCGCCGACGAAACGACCGGATCGCGCAGCGTCCACGCGAGCGCGAGCTGGGCGAGCGAACAACCGGCGCGCGCGGCCAGCGGCTTCACGCGCTGCACCGCGTCGAGCACCGGCTGCGTGAAATAATCTTCCATCATGCCGGCGGCGTTGCCGGCGGCCCGCGTTCCGGACGGCGGCTTCGAGGCATCGGTGTATTTGCCGGTCAGAATGCCCATCGCGAGCGGCGACCAGACGACGTTGCCGAGACCGTATTCACGGCACGCCGGGAAGACGCGCGCTTCGACGCGCCGCCACAGCGCGCTGTATTGCGGCTGATTGCTGACCGGTTCGGCCCAGCCGCGGGCACGCGCCAGCGTCACGGCCGCCGCGATTTGGTCCGCGTTCCATTCCGAGGTGCCCCAGTAGAGCGTCTTGCCGGCGCGCACGAGATCGTTCATCGCACCGCACGTCTCTTCGAGCGGCGTCGTCAGATCGTACCGATGACATTGGTACAGATCGACGTACTCGACGCGCAACCGCTCGAGGCTGCGATCGATTTGCTCGCGGATGTGCTTGCGGCCGAGCCCGCGGTCGTTCGGACCGTCGCCCATCGGGAAGTACACTTTGGTTGCGAGCACGATGTCGTCGCGGTCGAACTGCGCCAGCGCTCGGCCCACGACTTCTTCCGAGCGTCCGCGCGCGTACACGTTGGCCGTATCAAAAAAGTTCACGCCCCGCTCGAAGGCGCGCACAATGCACGCCGCGGCGGCGCTTTCTTCCACGCTGCCGCCGTACGTAAGCCACGAACCGAGGCCGATCACCGACACGTTCGTTCCCCAGCGGCCGAGTTTCCGGTAGCGCATGCAGCGAATCGATGCTCCCGGCTACGCGCGCGGCAATCCGCGCAGCAGCCAGCGTTCCAGCGAACGCAACCAGCGTGTATTGCGCGGGTCGCGCAGCACCAGTGGTTCGACGAGAATGACGGCGAGCCCGCACAGCTTCGCGCCGAACACGTCCGTAAAGAGCTGATCGCCGACGACGACGACCGCGTCGTGCGGAAGTTCCAGAACGCCGAGTGCGCGGCGGAAACCGCCCGGGAACGGCTTGCGCGCGTTGGCAATGCACGGAATTTTCAGGTTCTCGGCGACTTGCGCAGCCCACGGCGTGCTGTTGTTCGTGACCATCACGACGCGCAGGCCGCGCTCGTGCGCGTCGACGATCCACGCCGCGTCCTCGTCGTCCGGCGTCAGCTTGCGGTACCCGACGAGCGTATTGTCGAGGTCGACGATGACGCCGCGCACGCCGGCGGCGGCCAAGTCCTCGAAGGAAACTTGCGAGATCCGCGGCGCGTACGAGGTCGGCCACCACCAGCGGCGCCGCGCGCTCATCGCGGAACGAACACCGCAACCGCCCGCGCCAGCACGCTGAACTCCGCCGGCGTACTCGTTGCCGGCTCGCCGTCCGCGAAGACTTGATGCGGCCGGCGCGAACGAACCGTGAAACGCGGGCCGCGCAGCGTCCGCACGCCTTTCGCATCCGGGAGCCGCTTGAGCGCGACGGCGCCGACGATGGCCAGCGCGTCCCACCAGTGCCGTAGATCGATGCTGTAGACTTCGAGCTGGCCGTCGTCGATGCTGGCGTCCGGGTTCTCGACGACGCCGCCGAACCGGCTGCTGTTCGCAATCGTCAACTGGACCGTGCGGAAATGCCGCACCTCGCCGGCGTCCGTTTCTACTTCGAGATGATGCGCGCGCATCCGGCGCAGCGACCGCGCCGTCGCTAGCGGAATGGCCAGCATGCCCCAGCGGCTCTTGACCTCACCGGTCTGCTCGCGCGCCACGTGCGTCGAGAGGCCGATGCTCGCCTCGTTGAAAAACCAAAAGCCGTTGACGCAGCCAACGTCGATCCGATGCGGCGTGCCGTCATCGATGAGCGCGCAGGCCGCCTCGGTGTCGGTCGGCACGCGCAAGGTGCGCGCCAGCTCGTTGATGGTTCCGAGGGGAAGGATCGCGAGCGGAACCTCCGCGGCGCGAACGCCGCGAATCGCCCGAATCAGCGTGCCGTCGCCGCCGCCGACGGCAACGACATCGACGCGCCCGCGATATTCGGCGATCTGATCCGACAGATCGCGATCTTCCGTGCACTCGATCGACGTCAAGGTATGGCCGCGCGCCTGCAAGGCCGCCTCGGCGCGCGCACGAGCATCCGCACCGCGGCGCGCACGAGGATTGGTCGCGAGGAGAACGCGCATCGGCACCCGCTGATGATTCCCGCACGAACGCCGCACGAATCCGCGTTCGGGCGCATGAAAGTGTTCCGGCGCGGTGAAGACCACTGCGATGAGACGTGGGTCGATCGCGCTGCTCGCGCTGACGTTCGCGCTGCCCGCGGCCGCCGGTGCCGACGAAGGCATGTCGGCACTTGCTCATTTCCCGGCCGCCAAGCCTGCCAAGGCGTACGGGTTCGCGCCGCCCGGGGCGTTCCTCGACCGCATTCGGCAATCAGCCAACGACATCATCGGGGGCAACTCCGCAGCCCCGTCATCAACGCACGCGGCGAAACCGTCGGCCTCGTCTTCGACAACACCATCGAATCGCTGGCCGGAGACTACGCGTACGACGGCCGCGCAAACCGCGCCGTCGCCGTGCACTCGGACGGCGTCATGTACGCTGCGCAAGATCGATCATGCGGACCGGGTCGCCGACGAAATCGCGGCCGCGGGGAGCTAGCTGAGGGCCGCCGCGCGCACGCTGTTCGTCACGGCGAATGCGCCGTATCCGCCGACGAGCGGGACGCCGCTGCGCAATTGGCAGAACGTCACGCTCGCGCGCGACGCCGGCGCCGTCGCGGTGTTCTCCATCGGCAGCACGGCGCCGGAGGCCGCAACACTCCCCGGCGTCGACGTCTGGCGTCACGTCACTCTGCGTTCCGCCGCGCGGCGCAGTCCCGGCGGTTATCCGCTCGTCGCCGGCGCCGCGGCGGACGAGGTGCGTCCCGAACTCGAGCGCGCGCTCGGCGAATTTCGGCCGTCGGCGATCGTCTTCGCGAATGTCTGGATCGACGGCAGTCAAAGCGCGGTGCGCCGGTGCGGCGCGCGCACGATCTTCGACTCGCATAACGTTTACGCCGCGTACGCGGCCGGCATCGGGGACGACGTCGCGGCAGCCCGCGCCCTCGAGTGCGCGACGCTGCGCGAGGTTGACGAAGCGTGGGTCTGCAGCGCGGACGACGCGCGGGCACTGCGCGCGGCGTGCGGCGCCCGCACCGCGGTGCGGGTGATCCCCAACGGCATCGACGTGGCATATTACGCCGACATTCGCGCGGGCAAGACACGGCGTATGGCGCGCCGCGCGCCGGCCCTGCTGTTCGTCGGATCGTTCTGGTACGAGCCGAACCGGCTTGCGGCCGAAACGCTCGTCGCCGACATCCTGCCGCGCGTGCGCGCGGAGCTCGGGGGCGACGTTCGGCTGCTGCTGGTCGGAGCGGCACCGAGCGAGGCGATGCTGTCGGCCGCGAACCTGGACCGCGGCATCGTCGTTACCGGCCGCGTTGCGGACGTGCGCCCGTACTTGACGCTCGCCGACGTCGTCGTCGTCCCGCTGGCGCACGGCAGTGGAACGCGGTTGAAGCTTCTGGAGGCCTTCGCCGCCGCCCGGCCGGTGGTCGCGACGGCAAAAGCCGCCGAAGGCCTCGAGGTAGGCGACGGTGTCGAGTTGCTGATGCGAGAAACTCCGGCCGACATCGCCGCCGCTGTCTGCGAGCTCCTGCGCGAACCTGACGGTGCGGCAGCGCTCGCGGCGACGGCGCTGCGCACGGTCACCGAACGGTATTCCTGGGAGGCGCTGAGGGCGACGGTGCGAGCTGCGGTAGCCGGCGCCGTCAGTAGGGACTTTAGGTAAACAGCGGTGCCCCGGTTAGGCATATCGGTGCGAAACGGGCCTTGATAGACTGAGCGCTGAGCCAACACCCGGCCTTTTTTTTGTGCACTCGAGGAGCCACATGATCGCGACCGATCGCTGCCTGTTGTTTCGTCCGGACGTCGTTGCCACGGTCCTGGAAGACGGCGCCGTGCTGCTCGACCTGGAGACGAAGTTGTTTTACGAACTGAACCGCACCGGCTGGGAAATCGCCTCGATGTTCGAGCGGGGGGTGAACGGCGAGATCGTACGCGCGCAATGCCGCGCATGGGGGGCGCCGCCCCACGACGACGCGGCGATCGATGCGGTCCTGCGCACGCTCGTCGAGGACGGTCTCGTCACGGCGACGCCGGACGCGCCGGCCACCGACACGGCGGCATTGTCCGGCAACTGGGTCACTCCGACGATCGTACGCCAAGCGGAGCCACTGCAGCGAATCATCATCAGCGCGTTCGACCCGAGCGTTCCGCTGGTCGAATGAGATGAGCGCTTCGACCGCGGCGCTCCCGCCGGACGGCGTTTTTTCGTGCGGGCCGCTCGAAGTGCACCTGCACGCCATCGCCGGCCTGCGCGAGAAAATCGCCGAAACCCTGCACCTGTACGACCTACGCTGGCCTGGTCCGTTCACGCCGGTCGAAATCGTCGCCGAACGGTCGAACGCTCCGGTCGTGCCCGCGCAAGCTTCGTTCTTGCTGTGCGCGCGCATGGCGGTCGACGCGGTGCCCGGCGGCCTGTACGCGACGACGGCATCGCGCGCGGCCGCGCGCTATCGCGCCGCGCAGAATTCGTGGCACGTCACCGTCCCAGACGTGCTGCTCGACACCGGCAAGCTCGAGGAGATCGAAGACATCCTGAGCCTCGTGCTCACGACCGGATGGCGCAAGCTCGGATTCACGCCGGTGCACGGCGCGGCGGTGGTGAAAAACGATCGCTGCGCGATCCTGTGCGCGGCGACCGGCGGGGGCAAGAGTACGCTCACGGCCGCGCTCGTGCGGCGCGGATGGCGCACGCTGGGCGACGACAAGCTGCTGCTGCGCGTCAACGGCGGCGTGCCGGAAGTCAACGCTCTGCTGCACACGTTCAATCTCCACCCGCGCACGCGGACGTGGTTTCCCGAAGTCGGTAACCTCGAACGGCTGCCGCGTTACTCGGTGTGGACCGAGAAGCGCAAGGTGAAGGCCGCCGACATTTGGCCGAGCATCGGAGCGCTGTGCGCCCGGCCGACTGCGCTCGTGCTCCTCAACCGCGTCGCCGGCGCGCACGGCATCTCCGCATCGCCGCTCGACCGTGCGACCCTGCTCGACACGCTCCTTCGGCAAACCGTCATCCCGAACGAACCGGCCGTCGCGCGCACGATCGTGGGAACCATCACGCGAACGGCATTGCAGCTGCGCGGGATCAAGCTCGACATCGGCGACGATGCCTACGGTGATCCGGCGTGCGTCGACGGCGTTGAGGACGTCCTCGCGGCGCGATGACCCAGGTCAGCGTCGTGATCCCCGTGTACAACGGGGCCGAAACCATCGGCGCGATGCTCGCCGCGCTGTGCGGTCAGGCGGGCGCACCGCCCGACCTCGAAATCATCGTCGTCGACAACGGTTCCACCGACGACACGCGCGCCGTCGTGTCGCGTTTTGCGAACGTGCAGCTGCTCGACGAACCCGTGCGCGGTCCAGCCGCTGCGCGCAACCGCGGGCTGCGCGCAGCACGCGGCGAGATCGTCGTCCACCTCGACGCCGACACGCTGCCCACGCGGCGCTGGCTCGCACCGCTCGTGGCGCCGTTCGCCGATCCGGCGGTCGTCCTCGCGGCGGGCCGAACGCTGTGCTTCGCGCCGCGCACGGCCGCCGAACGCTACATCGCGGCCGCCGGTTTGTACGAAACGGATCGAGCCGTTTCGCGGCCGCCGTTTCCCTTCGCACCCTCGCTGAACATGGCGGTGCGGCGCAGCGCGGCGCTCGCCGTGGGCGGGTGGAGCCAAGACTTGATGACCGCCGAAGACGTGGACTTTTCGCAGCGCATCCTCGCGCGTTTCCCCGGACCGATCGCGTATGCGGCGGACGCCGTGCTTTTTCACCGCGTGCGTTCGACACCGGCGGCGCTGGCGAAGCTGGCCTTCACCTATGGCGAGGGCATCGCGCACATGTACCGGCGCTATCCCGACAAGGCCGCCTGGGACACTGCGAAGTCACTGAACGTCGCGGGCAAAGTTGCGGTGCGCACGATCCGGCCCGCCGTCCTCGCCGCAGGTCATCGCTTCGGCGGCGTCAGCGCGGAACGTCTCGAGTTCGCACGCTACCATGCGCTTTGGACGCGAAACTTTTTTCGCGGATTCGCACACGCCTACTACGGCCGCGCGGCGGCCCACTTCGCGCCCAAGTGGTCGCCGGCGGGATTCACGGCGCGCCTGCTGCGCGTGATCCGCAAGCCGGGCGACGTGGTGCTCGCCTTGCGCATCGGGTGGTTCGTGTGGCGCGCGCCCGCGCAGCTGCGGCGCGAACATCTCGAACGGTACCTCACGCGCCTGCGCGCGCGCCGCCGCCCCCGCGCCGCGCACGTCGCTGAGGCGCGCGAGCGGATCGCGCGCATTCGCGACGCCTGGCTCGGTATGCCGTTTTTCCGCAATCGCGACAATTGCTACATCCGCGCGCTGGCACTGTACCGTTTCCTCGACGGCAACGGCCGGCGCGTGGACATTCACTTCGGCATCGAGCCCGTCGCACGCGACGCGCGCCTGCGGGGCCATGCTTGGATCTCCGTCGACGGCGAAGTGTTCGAAGGCCCGCCGGACACGGCGGTCGGCCTGCTCCGCGAGATCCCGTTGCGCGCCGTGGATCGCGCGTTCGCCGGATGAGTATCGTTCTCGACGGCGTGACGAAGACGTTTCCGGAAAGCTACGGCGTCGTCGCATGGTGCAAGCATCGCGGCCGCCCGCCGCGCCGGCGCGCGCTCGACGACGTGTCGTTCCGCGTCGAACGCGGCGAGCTGTTCGGACTGCTCGGCGCAAACGGCGCGGGCAAGAGTACGATCCTGCGCTTGATGGCCGGACTGCTCACGCCCGATCGCGGACGCCTCGAGGTCGAGGGCGTCGACGCCGTCGCCCATCCGGTCGCCGTCCGCCGCCGCATCGGTCTCTCGAGCAGCGACGACCGCAGCTTCTATCACCGCATCAGCGCTCGCGCGAATCTCGAACTTTTCGCGGGGCTCACGGGTGTGCCGCGCGCCGAGCGCGCCGCACGCGTCGTGGAGGTTGCACGCGTCGTGAATCTCGCGGACGATCTGGACCGCCGGTTCGACGCGTTTTCTTCCGGCATGCGCCAGCGCCTCGCCGTCGCGCGCGCCTTGCTCGGCCGGCCGGACGTTCTGCTCTTCGACGAGCCCACGCGCGCGGTCGACCCGGTAAATGCGGACGAGTTGCGCCGTTTCATCCGCGACCGGCTGGTCCGCGAACGCGGAACGACAGTCGTCCTCACGACGAACGTCCTCGAAGAAGCGTGGCAGATGTGCGACCGCGTCGGCATCCTTTCCGCGGGGCGGCTGCTCACGACCGGTGCGCCGGCGGACCTGCGCCGGCTCGGAAACCGGCTCGACTATACGATCGTCCTCGATCGGGTGGACGACGCGCTGATCGCGCGCACGCGCGCGGTGCAGGGCGTAATCGATCTCGCCGTATCGCCCGTCGAAAGCAGCACCGCATTGCGAGTCGGGATCGATTCGCGCGACCAATGCCTGACGCACTTGCTGCGTGCCGTCAGCGCGAACGGCGTACGCGTGCTGGCGATTCGACCCGAGGATCCATCTCCGAGCGATCTGTTCCGTCACCTCACGAAAGCCGTCACCGATGGCCGGTAAACTCGCGGTCCTCTTCGTGCGCGATCTGCGGCTCGTGCTCGCGTACAAGTACTCGTTCGTGCTCAGCTGGATTGCGATCCCGATCAGCGTCGGCACGCTGTGGTTCGTTTCGAAGCTAGTCCCGGCGTCGTCGCACTTCGGCTACGACGGGGCCAGCGCGACGTACTTTCAATTCGCCGTCGTCAACGTCGCGTTCCTGACGCTGCACACCTCGGCGCTTCAAACATTCGATCATTCCGTGCGCGACGGCCAGTTATACGGAACGCTCGAGATGCTGCTCGCGACGCCGACCCGCGCGGAAACGATCGTGATCGGCTCCGGCTTGTTCGGGCTGGCGCTCACGGCGGTGCAAGTGTTTTGGTACATCGGCATTGCGATGTTCCTCGGCTTGCGCCTCGATCACATCGACGTGCCGGCGCTCGTGCTGGTGACGCTGCTCGCCGTAACGGCGACCGCACCGCTCGGCATCCTGAGCGCCGCGTTCGTAATGGCGTTCAAACAGGGCGCACCGACGTCGTTCGTCGTGAACGGCGCGGCGCCCGATGCGACGTACACGGTCACGCGCAACTTCTTCTACCGCGACCCCGGCTGCGCGAGCGGTAGTC
>JBHEMQ010000046.1:0-9316 GCA_046262475.1 Candidatus Velthaea sp. | reverse complement strand
CTGCACGTCTCCGCGGAACGCGGCCGGTTTGACGGCACGCTCGGCCAATACTGATGAGCATTCAGACCTCCGTCGTGGTGCCCGCATATAACGCCGCCGAGATGCTCGGCGAATGTTTGTCGGCGCTGCAAGCGCAGAGCCTCCCGCGTGCCGAATACGAAATCATCGTGGTCGACGACGGTTCCACGGACGGAACGGCCGCAATCGCCCAACGCTTCGACATACGTCTCGTCCGTCAGCGCAACGGCGGCGCTGCGGCCGCGCGCAATACCGGCGCCCGCGAAGCGGCCGGCGCGTGGCTCGCGTTCATCGACGCGGACTGCGTACCGTCGCGCGGCTGGCTGCGAGCTTTGGTAAGCACGGTGCGCGGCGGCGAGGCCGGCCCGCCGTACCTCGGCGCCGCCGGCCGCGTCCTCGGACTGCGCTCGGCAGCGGCGGCCGCGCGATTCGTTGATATCAGCGGCGCGCTGGACACCGAACGGCACTTGTCGCATCCGCGCTATCCGTTTCCGCCGTCCGGTAACGTGTTGTACCGGCGCGACGCGTTCTTGCGCGTCGGCGGATTCGACGAACGGTTTCAAACCTACGAGGCCTGCGATCTGCACGACCGCATCCGCGGCGACGGCGGCGCGTTCCGCTTCGAGCCGCGCGCGATCGTCCTGCATCAGCATCGCAAGACGTGGCGCGCGTACTTCCGGCAGCAATTCGGATACGGCGTGGGCTACGCCCAATTCATGCACAGCCGCCGCGCCGAACTTCCCTGGTCGGTGGCGCACGAAGTCGGCGCATGGTGGTCCGTCGCGCGCGCGGCTGCGAACGCGTGCCGTCCCGGGCGCGACGACGCGGCGCTTTTCCGGCGCGGTACGTTCGTAAAGCAACTGGCACAGCGCTGCGGTTTTGTCGCGACCTATTGGCGGCGGCGTGAGCGCGCACGCTGGAGCGCGCGGCCGCAAACCGCGGATGCCGAGGGCTGACGGGGCGCTCGTCCGTCCGGCGCTCGCGGACTTGCTGTTCGCGCCGCCGGCGGCCGCGCGCGCGCGTTTGGAGCAGTTGCGTGAGCGCGGCCTCAGCGGCGTAACCATCGCGCTCGCCGGTCAGTGGCGCGTCGCGCCGGCCCTGCGTGCGCGCATCGAAGCTGCGGCGAATGACGACGAGCGCGCGCAGCTTCGGCGCCTCAGCGCGATCGCGGCCGCGCAATCCGGGCTCACGGTGCATCGCAGCCGCACGGTATTGGGCGCGCTGCGCGCGGCCGATATCGACGCCGTGGCCATCAAGGGCGTTGCGCTGATCGCGCAACTCTATGGTAACGATGCCGCCGCGCGCATGATCGCCGACCTGGACATCGTCGTGCGCGAAACTGACTACCGGCGCGCTGAACGCGTACTCGAAGACGCCGGCTTCGTCTCGATGAGCCCGGAATTCGAGCGCCACGTGGCATCCATCGCGGCGAGCATGCGGCTGCACAACTTCGCGCGTACCTTCGAGCACGACGGCTTTCAGGTCGACGTGCATTGGCGCTTCGGCGTGCAGCCGCCGGCGGCGCTCGGCGTCGAAGCCGTGCTGGCGCATGCGGAGACGATTGCTCTCCGCGGCACGCCCGTGAGAGTGGCCGCGCCGCTCGACGCGATGCTCGTCACGGTGCACCATGCCTTGCGCGGCTATTTCACGGCGCAATCGACGCTCAAGGATGCGGCAGACCTGGCGGCGTGGTGGACGCGTGCGCCGGAGCGCTGGGATCTCACCGAGCTGATCGCGGCCGCACGGGAATCGGATCTTGCGACGTCGCTGTTCGCACTGTGGAGCATCGTCGCGCAGCGCGATCCGGCGCACGCGTGCGGTGCGGGGGTACGCGCGCTGCGCGCCGCGCTCCCGCCGTCGGGCGTGCGCGAAGCCGGCCGGCTGCTGCAATTTTTCGAGAGCCAGCTACGCGCCGGAGACTACGCGCCGCGCACGGTCGAGGTGTACGCGTTTCCGGAGATCTGGCGGCGCGCGCGTGCACGGCCGCGCGTTGCTGCGAGCGGTGCCGCCGCCCGTCCGACGACGCCGCGGCGTCCGCTGCACCTTCGTGCCGCCGGTTTTGCGGGCGATCTCCTTCGTGTTGCGTGGCAAGTCTGCAACGTCCGCCGCATTCCGGCGTATCGCGCCATCGCGCAGGCGCAAGGGCGTTTTCACTAACAGCGTCGCCGCATGGGCGAGTTCGCACCGGCGCCCGTTCGCGTGACGGGCGTGCAGAAAACCTACGCGCCGGGCGGTAACGTCATAACGTGACGCGGCGCGCACGCCGTTGGCTTATTGATCGCTCGTACCGGCGACTGCAACGCTGACCGACAGCGAGCCTTTGCGTCCGCGGTAGAGGCCCCGCGTCGGACTCACGTCGCCGTAGTCCCGGCCGAGCGCCACGAGCACGAAGGTATCGTCGACGACGCGATCGTTCGTCGGGTCAAATCCCACCCAGCCGTAGGGTGGCAGGTACGCCTCCGCCCACGCATGCGAGGCATCGGCACCGAGCACGCCCGCCCCACCGAGATGGATGTAGCCGCTTGCGTACCGCGTTGGAATACCCCGCGCGCGCCCCAGCGCGACGAGGACGTGCGCGAAGTCCTGGCATACGCCGGCGAGCGACTCGAGCGTCTCCCCGACGGTCGTCTGCACCGTGGTCAGCCCGGGATGGTACGTGAAGCGGTCGTGGACGTATTTGCCGGCGGCCATGAAGTACGCGGCGAGGTCGCCGCGCGGCGCGGCAATGGCGTTCGCAACCGACCGCACCGCATCGTCGACGGTGACGTACGGGCTGTCGGTGCGGAACTCATCGAGTTCCGCGAGCGCCGGATCGGTCTCGAGCGCCGCCGCATCGACGCGAGCCGGAATCTCCGAGGGACCACCTGCGATCGTCACCACACGTGATTGGGCGACGATACGCAGCTCGCGGTGGTCCGGGATGACGGAAAAATGCTGAACGTCGTTCCCGAAGCGATCGACGTAGGAAAAGATGCGCGTCGCCGGCGCGACGGACAGTTCGTAATGCGTGCAGTACTGGCGCAGGTTGGTCCGCGGCTGCAGGTGCACGACCGTAAAGCTTTCCGCGACGCTGCTGGGATACTGATACGTGGTCTCGTGCCGCACCGCGAACTCCATCAGGAGAGTGCGACGTCACTGCGCGTCATGGGCGTAAGCGCTGGAATGCGCGGAAAATAGGTCGCCTGGATCGCCGACGTGAGATCGTCGAGCGCTACCGACATGCGGCGCAGAAACGCCGGCACGCCCTCCTCGATGACGTCGGCAATATCGGAGAAGTCGAACACCGCAGCGAAGCGCCCGGCCAGTTTTTCCGCCTCGTTCGCATACGAGTGGCCCCGCGATCCCGAAATGCGGTGCAGCGCCGCTTCGATTTCCGAGGCGCAGAACTGCAGCGAGCGCGGGAAGGTTGCGTTGAAGAGGATGAAGGCCACGGCGTCGCTCGCGCTGGGCTGGTGCGTCGAGGCGCGTGCGAACGGAACGCTCGCGCAGCACATTTCGAGCAGGCGCTGCCATTCCGGCCACGGCTCCTCCATCGATTCCATCGTCGCAAGCATGCGTACCGCGAGCGATGCGCGCTCGAAGTACCGTCCCAGCTGCAAGAAATTCCAGCCGTCGACGTGCAGCAGCGTGCCGTCGCTGACGCCCGCGATCGCTTGTGCGCGGTCGCGCACGCGCCGCAAAAACCGCGACGGTCCTTCCCGCGTGACGGTCGCCAGCGTTTGGGAGTTCACTTCGAGATACAGTTCGTTGATGTGCTCCCATGTTTCCGTCGAAAGCTCCGCCCGCACGCCGATCGCGTTCGCGCGCGCGACCGTCAGCGTCGAAACGATTGACGACGGATTCTCAGCGTCGAACGCGCACCGCTCCAACACGGTCGCCGACGCCGGTTCACCGTCGCCGCGTATGTCGACATCGCTCAGCGTTCCGATCGCGTGCGCGGCGCGCCACGAGCGCGCGGCCCACGAGCCGCCGGCGTACATGTCGATCGCGCGCGTGTAGGTGACGTCGAGGACGCGAGCCACCGTCTCGGCGCGCTCGACGTTGCGGCTGAGCCAGTAAAACGATTCCGCGAAACGGCTGAGCACCGTTCAGCCCGCCAAAACCCAGGTGTCTTTCGTTCCGCCGCCTTGCGAAGAGTTGACGACGAGCGATCCTTCGCGCAGCGCCACGCGCGTCAGCGCGGCGGGCGGCACGTCGAGGCGTTGCCCGTACAAGGCGAACGGCCGCAAGTCGATGCGCCGCGACGCGAGCGCGTCGCCGATCAGCGTCGGATGCGACGATAGCTGCACGACCGGCTGCGCGATGTAGTCGCGCGGCTCCGCCTCGATCATCCGCGCGAAATCCTCACGTTCCCCGCGCGTCGACGCGGGCCCGATTAGCATGCCGTACCCGCCCGAACCATTCGTGCGCTTCACGACGAAATTCGCGAGATTCGCGATGACGTGGCGGCGGACGTCATGCTGCGTGCAGTCGAGCGTTTCGACGTTGCGCAATATGGGCTCTTCGGCGAGATAAAATCGGATCATCTCCGGTACGAAGCGGTACAGCGCCTTGTCGTCCGCAACGCCCGTGCCGATGGCATTGGCGAGGGTGACGTTACCCGCGCGGTACACGTTCATCAAACCGACGACGCCGAGCGTCGAGTCGGCGCGAAAATACAGCGGATCCAAGAAATCGTCGTCGATGCGGCGGTAGACCACGTCGACCCGCTCCAAGCCGCGCGTCGTTTTTAAAAACACGGCGTTGTCGACCACGATGAGGTCGCGGCCCTCGGCGAGCGGTACGCCCATCTGCCGCGCGAGCATCGCGTGCTCGTAGTATGCGGAGTTATAGACGCCGGGTGTGAGCACGATGACGGCCGGCTCCACCACGCGCGCGGGCGCCGATTCGCGCAGCGTTCGGAGCAGGCGCAGCGGGTAGTCGTCGACCGGCTGAATGTGGTACCCGTCGAAAAAACGGGGAAACGTCCGTTTCAAGACGTCGCGGTTTTCGAGCACGTATGAAATCCCGGACGGCGAACGGACGTTGTCTTCGAGGACGTAGGGTTCCCCGCCGGCATCCCAGACCAGATCGATGCCGCTGACGTGGATGTACACGTCGTTGGGCACGCGCACGCCGATCATCTCGCGCACGTAGAGACTCGACGATTGCACGATCGCCCGCGGGATGCGGCCGTCGCGCAGGATCCGGCCGGCGCCGTAAATGTCGCTGACGAACGCATTCAGCGCGCGAACGCGCTGCGCGACGCCGCGAGCGATGTGCGTCCAGCGCTCGCGGGTGAATATCCGCGGGATCGGATCGAACGGCAGGATGCGCTCCGTTCCGGCGGCCTCGCTATACACGGTGAACGTGACGCCGCGGCGCACCAGCGCCGCATTGATGGCATGCACGCCGTTGACCAGCTCGCTGTGCGCGAAGGCGGCGAGCGTTTGTGCGAAACGGGCGTATTCCGGCCGCGGCGCTCCATCTTCGAGCATGAATTCGTCGTACACGCCCTCGAGCTCAGGGCGCCGCACCACATCGAGCATCAGACATGCGTCCTTGTCGGTGCCGGACGCCGAACCTGTTCGACAGATGCACAAGCGCAGCGTCGAATCGCGGTCAGAAAGGCGATAGCGGCGGGGTTGCCGGCGTGCGCGAACTCGACGAATGTCGAAAGGCGCCACGTGGCGCGCGCGCAAGCTCCGACCTGTATGGCGAATGCGACCGTCACGCTCAGCCTGGGCGTTGGATGCGCGATCGAGTATGATTCGACGGCGCCGACGCCGGCCGTCTTTCTCGTGCGGCCCGAAGCGGGGTCCGCCCACGCGCTGCGTGCCGAGCGCTGGGAAACCGACCCGGCGGTGCCGTTTCACGACTTCATCGACCTCTACGGCAATCGTTGCCGGCGGCTGACGATTCCGGCCGGGCGTTTCGCGCTGACCTACGACGCGCGCGTTGACGCCTCACCCGAGCCGGCCGCAACCGATTGGAGCGCGCCCCAGCTGCCCGTGGAAGAACTGCCCGACGACGCGCTGGCATACACGCTGCCAAGCCGGTTTTGCCTGTCGGACGAACTGGCAGCCGAGACGTGGCGATTGTTCGGCCCCACAACCCCCGGATGGGCCTGCGTGCAGACGATTTGCGATTGGGTACACACGAACGTGCGTTTCGACTACGCAGCGGCGCGGCCGCTCATGACCGCGGCCGACGTCTTTCGCGACCGCGTCGGCGTTTGCCGCGATTTTGCGCACCTGGCCATCACGTTTTGCCGCGCCATGAGCATTCCGGCGCGCTACGCCTTCGGGTATCTGCCTGACATCGCGGTTCCGCCGCCCGACTCGCCGATGGATTTCTGCGCGTGGTTCGAGGCCTATCTGGGCGACCGCTGGTGGACGTTCGATCCGCGGAACAATCAGCGCCGCATCGGACACATCGCGATCGGGCGCGGCCGCGACGCCATCGACGTCCCGATGGTGACGACGTACGGCAGCGCGACGTTTCAGAAAATGACAGTTTGGGCCGGCCAAGTTGAGTGAGGAGGCACGCGCGTGAGACCCGCCGAGTCCGCCGACGCGAAGCGAATTGTGTTTGTCCTGCAGCAAGAGTTCCGGTACGACTATCCGGGGCCGATCCGAGATTTGCATCATCGCTTGGTCGTCGCGCCGCCGCGGACGCATGGCGACCAGCGACGTCTCGCGCATCGGCTCACGGTCGCACCGGAACTGCCGGTCCGCTGGAGCGAGGACGCCTTCGGCAACGCCGTGGCCACCGTCGACGCACCGCTGATCGAACGCGCGATTCACATCCAGTATGAAGCGCTGATCGAGCGCGGCGAAGCCGTTGCTCCCGCACTCGACGCAAGCCGGCTGCACGAGCAGCTCTTGCGCACGCCGACGGATTTAACGCAACCAAGCGATGGACTGCTCGAGGCGGCGCGTGAACTTTCGAGGGAAGGGGCGGATGCGCAGACGCTTGCGACGCGCATCAACACCTTTGTGGCGACGCACATGCGCTACGTGCCCGGCGTAACGAGCGTCGACACCACCGCCGCGCAAGCGTACGCGCAAGGTACCGGCGTCTGCCAAGATTACGCGCACATCATGCTCGCGCTCTGCCGTTCCTGCGACATCCCGGCGCGCTATGTGTCGGGCCATCTTCTCGGCGAAGGCGGCACGCACGCATGGGTCGAGGTGCTGGTGCGAACGCCGGGCGGTGCGCAGCTGCTCGCGTTCGATCCGACGCACGACCGGCGCGCGAACCTCGACTATGTCTTCGTTGCCGCGGGCCGCGACTACGCCGACGTCGCGCCGACATCGGGCCAGTTCACCGCGCCCTACATCGGCCGCTTCACCACGACCCGCTTCGTCGAACGCGTCGACGACGATTTCGACGCGGACGCGGCCTGACGCTTAGCGCGCGAACAGCGCGCCGACGCGTCGTACAAAAGCTCGCGCCCGTCACCCAAGACGACGGTGCGCATGCGGACACGGGCCCCGGCGGGGACGTCGGCCGTGTCGGTGACGACGACGCGCGCGCCCGGCCCCAGCTCGACGACCGTCGACGCCGTATGGTTCGCATCGGGTGCCGCAACGAGCGGTTCGCCGATCAATTCCAGCAGCGCGCCGTGCCCCACGCTCCAATGCGAGCGCGCATGCGCCGGCCGCGCGCCTCGCCTACTTCCCGCTGTACCGGTTTCCGGTATATTCGGCCGCGAAGGCGGCCCTGCACTCCGTCATCCGGTCTATGCGCGCGAAAGTTCCGTCGAATGTTACCGTGCTCGAGGTGCTTCCGCCGTTCGTGGACACGCCACTCGTCGCGCATGTCGCCGCGATGAAGATCTTCGCGAGGGCGACGGCTCCCGGCATTCGGAAAGTTATCGAGCGCGAACATCGCGAAGCACGGATTGGCATTGCGGCCCTGCTGCCACGGGGACTTCGTCTCGCTCCCGCGACAACGGAGCGCATCTTACAATGTCTCGCTTGGCAGAAAAGGCCATCCCCCGAGCCTCAGCAGGAGAAGCCAACAGTGAACACTCCCTTAGTCTCATTCGCTGCTGCCGGTGCGGGCGCAGTTGCGATGCAAGTCGTGCAGTACGGCGATATGGCACTGACGCGACGGAAACCTAGCGACGTCCCGCCCGGGATCGCAGTCGCCCTCGGTCGTCTCCTCGGCCACGATCTGAACAACACGGGTGAGGCAGATGAAGACCGTCGGCGGGCAAGTCGGCGCGAAGCGATCGGCGAGCTTCTCGGATTCGCAACGCTGGTCAGCTTTGGCTTGGCCTACGGCTACTTAAGGCGCGACCGGTCGGCGTTTAGCGCACGTGCTGCAGCCGCGCTTGGTCTTGGGGCGATGCTCTCTACCGAAGTTCTCGCTAGCGCACTCGGCGTCAGTAATCCGGTCAAATGGAAGCCGAACGAATGGGCATCGGAGCTTGCGCCACATCTGGCCTACGGCGCCGTCACGGCGCTGATGTACGCCGCCCTCGCCCCATAGTTCTTAAAGCCCGCTTGCAAACGGTCGACCAAGCGCGTTCCTGAAATGGACACAATTCGGCGCGTGTACTTTTATACGCGGATGGGTTAGAGCTTGCGCACTACAATGCAAGTGGCTGAATGGCGAAAGTGCTCAACGGCAACATCGTGAAATCACCCAAGAATGAGGATACCGATGTGAACGGGCGACTTTTCGGTTTCGCGGGTGGAGAGGCCGGCCCGTGGCGCGTCGCGCAGATGAAAGTAGTCGCTGGAGATCCCCTCGCGCACGTTGCGAGAGTGAACGTCGTACAAGGAGCGCAGTCCGCCGCCGAAGCGGCGTGGTTCCTGCAGGGCGTCACGAGCAACGAGCGTTATGTCAATCGTTCTGAAAAAGAGCGGCTCTCCGCCCAGCAGCCGGAACTGGGCCGCGCAGAAGCGACGTTCGCGGCGCTCATTCCGATTCAAAAAACGGCTGTGTGGTGGGGTCTGGCGCAGGACGAAAGGCGCAGCATCATCGAGGAGCGGTCCAACCACGTGAAAACGGGTCTCAAATATCTGCCGGCCGTTGCCCGCCGCCTCTACCACTGCCGTGACCTCGGTTCAGAGGAGCCATTCGATTTTTTGACGTGGTTCGAGTATGCGCCGTCCGATAATGCCGCCTTTGACGAGCTTGTGGCAGCCCTTCGCGAAACAGAGGAGTGGACGTACGTTGACCGCGAGATCGATATTCGGTTGATCCGGGACCAGGCTGGGGCCGCAGCACCGGCCGACCTCGACTTCATGAGACGCTGAAGGAGCGGTCCAGAATTCCTCAAAAGACTATTTGCGCGAAAGAAAAG
>JBHEMQ010000045.1:17979-23947 GCA_046262475.1 Candidatus Velthaea sp. | reverse complement strand
GCGCCGCAGTGGCCGAGCTTCAACGTCGAGCGCCACGGCCCGCTCTTGGAGATCGAAGCAAAGACAAACTTGCCCGCCGTTGTCGGGTGGTCCCTCCAGAGCCACCGTCGATCGAAGCCGGTGCGTGCTTGGCTCGAACGAGATGAAGTCGAGCGCCGATGCCGCGGCCGCCAGCTTCGCGCCCATCGCTGAGGCGGCGCAGGCACAGGCCGGCCGCGCGGACGACGTGTCCGCCTCGACGGCCGAACTTGCCGCGCAGATGCAGCAGATCGACGTGACGGCAGCGGCGCTCCGCGAACAGGCCGAGCGGCTCGGCTCCCTCGTGTCCACGTTCCGCATCGACAAAGAAGCCGCGCCCGAATCGGACGCCGTCGCGGCGCCGGCCGAGGCGCTCGAAATGGCGGAGCTGCAAACCGCATGATGCCCGGCGACGATTTCTTCGACCGTACCGAATTCATCCAGTACTTTCGGGATGAGACGGAAGAGCTGCTGCAAAGCATCGATTCGGATCTCTTGCGGCTCGAGGGCTTCGTCGACGGCGGTGCCGTGGACGGCGAGCTCGTCAACTCGCTTTTCCGCGCGCTTCACACGATCAAGGGCAGTGCGGGAATGTTGGACTACAAAGACGTTCAGCACGTCGCGCACAAACTCGAGAACTTCTGCGACCTCTTACGCAAAGACCGCATGCCGCTCTCCGAGGGCTGCGTCAACCTGCTCTTCGAAGGCCGCGACGTTCTGACGAGCGTCGTGCACGCCGCAATCGACGGCGACGCGATGCCGGACGGTACCGATGCCTACGTCGAGCGGCTCGACCTGCTGCTCAACCTGGTCGGCGAACTCGTCATCAACCGCACGCGCATATCGGACATCGCGAACACCCTCGCGCGCAACGCGGGCGATCCGAACCATTATCGCGACGTCGTCGTTCCGCTCGCGAAGGACTTGGCCGATTCCTCGGCGCTGCTCGCGCGGACGACCAACGAGATCCAAGAATCGATCATGAAGGTTCGCATGATCCCGATCGGTCAGGTCTTCGACCGTTTTCCGCGGATGGTGCGCGATCTCGCGAAAGCGCGCAACAAAGAAATCCAGGTCGAGATCAGCGGCGCGGATACGGACCTCGACAAGACCATCGTCGACGAAGTGGGCGAGCCGCTGATGCATCTCGTGCGGAACTGCATCGACCACGGCATCGAAGCGCCGGATGAACGCGAGTCGCGCGGCAAGCCGCGCACCGGCACGATTCGCCTCAACGCTTATCACGAAGGCAACCAGGTCATCATCGAAGTGCACGACGACGGCGGCGGGGTCGCCTTGGAAAAGGTACGCCGGCGCGGCATCAAGCAGGGCTTGATCGCGGAAACGGACCGGCTGACCGACCGCGAGATCATCGAGCTCATTTTCAGCCCCGGATTCTCGACGGCCGAACAAGTGACGGACGTCAGCGGCCGCGGCGTGGGCATGGATGTGGTTCGCCGCAACGTGTCCGACCTAGGCGGCGCGGTGACGATCCGCAGCAGGGCGGGGCAGGGCAGCGTGTTCACCATCAAGCTGCCGCTCACGCTCGCGATCATTCAAGCGCTGCTCGTCCGCGTGAAGGACGAACTGTATTCCATCCCGCTCGACGCGGTCATCGAATCGCAGCGCATCGACGCGCGCGACGTGCGCACCGTTCACGGCGGCGAGGTTATCACGCTGCGCGGCCAAGTCGTGCCGCTGATTCGCGTCGGCGAATTCTTCCAGCTTGGCGCCGAGCGCGACCCGGACAAGGTGATGATCGTCATCGTGGGCCTCGCGGGGCGCCAAGTGGGCCTAGTGGTCGATTCGTTCCAAGGCGAACAGGAGATCGTCATCAAGCCGCTCTCCGACGTCATCGGCCGCATTGCAGGCATCTCGGGCGCGACCATTCTCGGCAACGGTTCAATATCGCTCATCATCGACGTGCATTCGCTCGTCGCCGGCGCGTATTCGAGCGCGCGTGCGGCGCGCGCCGAATTCGCCGGCGTCTGAGCCTCATACGAAAGGACTCTTCAGCACCATGGCAGCCCTCGACCACACCGTCAACACGCAGCTTTCCGGCCAGACCATGCAAGTGGTCAGCTTTGCGCTCGGCACCGAAGAATACGGCGTCGATATCGCGCAGGTCCAGGAAATCAATCGAATGGTCACGATCACGCACGTGCCGCGCGCCCCGCAGTTCATGGAAGGCGTGATCAATCTGCGCGGTCAACTGATTCCGATCATCGATCTGCGCACGCGCTTCGGCATGGCGCGAGCCGAGCACACGAAGAACACGCGCATCGTCGTGACCGAGATCGCATCGAAGCGCGTCGGTATGGTCGTCGACTCCGTTTCGGAGGTGCTGCGCATTCCGGTGGAAGCCGTCGAAGATGCGCCGGACATGGTCGCGGGCGTCGATACCGAGTACATCCGCGGCGTCGGGAAGGTCGGCGAACGGCTGATCATTTTGCTCGATCTCGGGCGCATCATTTCGCGTGCGGAAAAGCGCGAATTGCAAGGGCTGGAGGCCGCCGAACCGGTTGCCGTGTAATCGGCGGCGACAGGCCGCCGGGGCCGGGCCGCGGCCGCGGCGAACTCGATGCAGGTGACGAAGACGGAAATGGACGTTTCAGCACAATCGGAGAACAGCACTGCGCGCGCGAGGCTGGGCGGCAATCCGGCATTGCAGCGCACGCTCGTCTGGGTCGGAATCGCGGGCGCGTCGGCCGCGCTCACCTTTTTTCTCGTGCGCGCCTCGATGCGCCGCGCCCCGCTCGACGAGACGAGCGAACGCATTCAGTCACTGATCGATGAGGCGAACCGCCTTCTGAAGACGCTGGACGAGAAGAAACACGCCTAGCGTAGCACTATCGCCGGGCTCCGTCGCGCGCGTCACCTTCACCGATCTGCTCGCGAACGGTCAAGCCGTCGGACGCGTCGAGGGTCTCGTCGTCTTCGTCACCGGACCGCTGCCCGGCGAATCCGCCCGCGTGCGCATCAGCGAGGTCAAGACGAAATACGCCGTCGGCGAGGTGCTCGAGTACGAGGCGCGCTCGCCGTTCCGCGCGCAGCCGTTCTGTCCGGTGTTCGGCGTCTGCGGCGGCTGCCAAGTGCAGCACATGACGTATCCGGCGCAACTCTCGTGGAAAGAGCAGATCGTTCGCAACGCGCTGCGCCGCATCGGCGGATTCGCCGACGTGGCGGTGCGCCATCCGGTGGGGATGACGCATCCGCGCGCGTACCGGAACAAGATGTCGCTCGTTGTGCGCCGGACGCCGGGCGTCGTGGAATTCGGCTTCTACCAGGCGCGCTCGCACGCGCTCGTTCCCATCGACGGTTGTCCGGTGGTCGTCCCCCAACTCGACGCCGCCATCAATAGCTTGCGCGCCGCGGCCGCGGCGCCGGACACCGCCGCGCTGTTCGCCGGCGTCAAACACGCCGTCATGCGCGTGGGCACGGCATCCGCGCAAGCGGTCCTTTCACTCACGACCGATCGCCAGTCTCCGGCGCTCGCGGCGAGCGCCGTGCGCTTAGCGCGAAAGATTTTGGGCGTGGTCGGCGTGTCGAACTCGTTCGAGCCGCGCACTGCGAATTCCGTGCTGGGGCGCAAGATGGCCTACCTTTGGGGCGCGCGCGAGATGGAAGAGATTATCGAAGGCGTGCGCTTCCGCGTGTCGCCGGCATCGTTCTTCCAAGTGAACAGCGAAATGGTGGGCAACATCTTCCGGTTTATGGTGCCGGGTTTGCGCGAGCGCCCGCGGATCGTCGACCTCTATTGCGGCGCCGGGACGTTCGCGATCTTTTTCGCGATGCGCGGCGCCACCGTCGTCGGCATCGAAGAAAACCCCGCAGCGGTGCGCGAAGCCCGCGGCAACGCCGACCTCAACGGCGTTGCGGGGAAGGCGACGTTCGTGCAGGGCCGGGTCGAAGGCGCCGTCGGCAACGCGCAGGGCAAGGCTGCGCTGCGGGATGCCGACATCGTTTTTCTCGATCCGCCGCGCAAAGGTTCGGACGAGGCGACCCTCGATGCGATCGCCGCGGCGCGCGTGAAGCACGTCTGGTACCTCTCCTGCAATCCCGCGACGCTCGCACGCGACCTCGTGCATCTGCGCATGAAGGGCTACGTGCTGGGCGTCGTGCAGCCGTTCGACATGTTTCCGCAAACCGGCCACGTCGAGACGCTCGCTACCTTGCATCGCGCGGACGAGCCGGACGTCGTGCTGCCCGAGGCCGAGCGCACGCCGTGGGACGAGTCGATCCCGGCCTGGCCCACCGAAGAGCGCTTCGCGCACGATCAGTATCCCGACTTCGTCGAACGCTGAGCCGCCCACGCCAAGGATCACACGCCGAGAAGTTCGCGCAGGCGCAGCGCGTTGCGCGTCGCGAACGCGCGCTCGTCGTTGTTGAAGTACACGTACGTTTCGGACACTTGCGCCGATAGGTCGCGAATGCGGCTCGCCCAGTCCAACAAACGTTTGCCGGGGTAGGAGCCGGCGTAGGCGCGAACCGGGCCGTGGAGGCGCACGTAGAGCAGATCGCTCGTGATCACGTGCGGCGCGACGCTGCCGGCTAGGTCGTGCAGGCAGAGCGCCGCGCCGGTACGCCGCAACTGCGCGTAGACCTCCTCGCAGTACCAGGACGGGTGCCGGAACTCGACGACGTAGCGGTGCTGCGGCGGCAGCCGCCCGAGAAAATCGGCCAGCGCGGCGTCATCGCGCTGCAGCCACGGCGGAAGCTGGGCGAGGAGGTTCGCGATGAAGGGGCGCAGCGGCTCCACGGCACGCATGTAGTTGTCGACGAAGGCCTGCGGTTCGCCGGGCCGCCGCCGATGCGTGATGAGCCGGCTGAGTTTGACGGTGTAAAGGAAGTCCCGCGGAACGGCGCTCCAGCGCGCGAGATCCGCTTCTTTCGGAAGACGATAGGTGGTGACGTTGAGCTCGACGGTCGAGAAATGCCGGGCGTAGTAAGCAAGCCAGTCACGCTGCGCCAGGTGCTCCGGGTAAAAGCGCCCGCGCCAATCCTTGTAGGTCCAGCCCGACGTGCCGATGCGGATGGTACTCACGCCGCACCGCTCGCCGAGGGCGCATGCGTCAGCACCGTCGAAGATCGACCGTCATGGCATCGGACCGGATCGACGTTCGACACGTCGCAAAACTCGCACGTTTGGCGCTCACCGACGACGAGGTGACATTGTACGGCGCGCAACTCGGGAACCTGCTCGCGTATGTCGACGAGATGCGCGAACTCGACACCACGAACGTAACGGCGACCGCGCAAGTTGTGGAATCGCGCAACGTGCAGCGGCCGGATGCGCTGCGCCCCGGACTTTCGCGCGAGGACGCGCTCGCCCGCGCTCCGCAAGCGGAGAACGGCTTTTTTCGCGTACCCAAAATCATCGCCGCCGACTGATGGACCCGATAACGGCGACGGCGCGGGAGCTCGCGCGCGCCGTCAACGCGCGCGAGACGTCCGCATCCGCGATCGCCGACGCGATGATTCCGCACGTCGCGCACGCCGACGCGACGCTCGGCGCGTACTTAACGCTGACTCCGGATCTCATGCGCGCGCATGCGCTGGCCGTCGACGCGCGCGTCGCGGCGGGCGAGAACCTGCCGCTGGCCGGCGTGCCCGTCGCGATCAAGGATAACATGTGCCTTCGCTCGACGCGCACGACGTGCGGTTCGAAGATCCTCGAGCACTGGGTCGCGCCGTACACGGGCACAGCCGTCGAACGGCTGCTCGGGGCCGGCGCGCTGCCTGTCGGTAAAACCAACATGGACGAGTTCGCGATGGGCTCGTCGACCGAAAACTCCGGCTACTTTCCCACCCGCAACCCGTGGGACCTCGAACGCGTGCCCGGCGGCTCCAGCGGCGGCTCGGCTGCGGCGGTGGGCGCGGAGTTCGCGCCGTTTGCGCTTGGCACCGACACTGGCGGCTCCATCCGTCAGCCTGGCGCGCTGTGCGGGGT
>JBHEMQ010000045.1:0-17969 GCA_046262475.1 Candidatus Velthaea sp. | reverse complement strand
TCGCTTCATCTCCCGCGGCAGGTCCACCGCCGCGCTGTTGCGCACGGGCACCGCCGCGCTGTTGCGCGCGGGCACCGTCACAGCGAGCTCGCGCGCGGCTGCGCTCAGCTCGGCGTGCAGCGCCGCCGCGGTCGGCGGATATGAGGCCACGCTCGGGCTCGGCAGCGACACTGGCGGCTCCATCCGCGAGCCGGCCGCCTTCTGCAATGTCGTCGGCTTCAAACCGACCTACGGCCGCGTGTCACGCTACGGCCTCGTCGCGTTCGCGTCCAGCCTCGATCAGATCGGACCGTTCGCCCGCAGCGTCGAGGATGCGGCGCTGGTGTACGACGCGATCGCCGGATACGATCCGATGGACGCGACGAGCGTCGCGCGCGCCGTGGAAAACACCGCCGACCACCTGCGCACCGATTTGCGCGGCTTGCGCGTCGGCATCGTCAAGGAATTTGCCACGGACGGCCTCGGTGATGAGATCGACGCCTGTTACCGGCACGCCTACGACGATTTACGCACCCTCGGCGCGGAGCTCGTCGAGGTGGAGTTGCCGACCGCGAAATACGGTCTCGCTACGTACTACCTCATCGCGCCGGCGGAGTGCTCGTCGAACCTATCGCGCTTCGACGGCGTACGCTACGGTTTGCGCGTGGATGGCGGGGACGTCGGCGAGATGTACGAGCGGACGCGCGCGCAGGGCTTCGGTCCCGAAGTCAAGCGGCGCATTCTCATCGGCACCTACGCGCTCTCCAGCGGCTACTACGACGCCTACTACGTGAAGGCGCAGAAGGCACGCACGGCAATCGCGGACGATTTCAAACGCGCCTTCGCGCGCTGCGATCTCATCGCGTCGCCTGCGGCGTCCTCACCGGCATTCGGCTTCAACGCGAAGAGCGATCCCGTGTCCATGTATCTGATGGATTACTACACGATCCCCGTCTCGCTTGCGGGCCTGCCGTCGCTGTCCGTGCCGTGCGGCGCAGTGAGGCCGGAGGGCGGCGCACAAGCGATGCCGATGGGTCTGCAGCTGTGTTCGCCGCTGTTCACGGAGCGTCTCTTGCTCGGCGCGGCGCACGCGTACGAAAACGCGACGCGTCACGCATCGGCGCTGCGTCCGGCGCAGACGAGCCTCGCATGATCGCCGCGAACGGAAGCCGCACGGGCACCTTCGCCGTGAGCGTCGAGGCGCGCGCGAAATACGAGGCCGTGATCGGCATCGAATGCCACGTCGAACTGAAAACGGCGAGCAAGATGTTCTGCGGCTGCGCGAACGAATTCGGCGGCGAGCCGAACACGAAGGTGTGTCCGGTCTGTCTCGCACTGCCCGGTGCGCTGCCGGTTCCGAACGCGGCGGCCATCGAGCACATGCTGCGCGCGGGGCTCGCGTTCGGCGCGACGATCCCCGCGTTCTCGAAGTTCGACCGCAAGAACTATTTCTATCCCGACATGCCGAAGAATTACCAGATTTCGCAGTTCGACATGCCGCTGACCGAAGGCGGGACGGTGCGGTACTGGCTCGCCGACGGGAGCTTGCGCGAATGCCGTCTCACGCGCATCCATCTCGAGGAAGATACCGGCAAATCCACGCACGCCGGCAGCGCCGACGGACGCATCGCCGGCTCCAGTTCGTCGCTGGTCGACTTCAATCGCGCCGGCGTGCCGCTGATGGAATGCGTTTCAGAACCGGATTTGCGGTCGGCGGATGAGGCCGTCGCCTTTCTCGACGCCCTCAAGCGCACGTTCGTGCAGCTGGGCGTCTCCGACGTCAAGATGGAGGAAGGCTCGCTGCGCTGCGATGCCAACGTGTCCATTCGTTTGGTCGGCGACGCCGCGTACGGCACCAAGACGGAAATCAAGAACATGAACTCGTTCCGTAGCGTGCACCGGGCGATCGAGAGCGAACTGGACCGGCAGATCGCGCTGCTCGAAAATGGCGGGCGCATCGTTCAAGAGACGCGCGGCTGGGACGAAGCCGCCGGCGTCACGCATTCCATGCGCTCGAAAGAACAGGCGCACGATTACCGTTATTTTCCGGATCCCGACCTCGTGCCGATGGAGATCGACGCGGCGCGCGTCGAGACGTTGCGTGCCGCATTGCCGGAACTGCCGATCGCACGCTACGAACGGTACGTTCGCGGCCACGGCATGGGCGTCGCGCACGCTACGCAGCTCGTCGAGAACCGGCCGCTCGCGGAGTACTTCGACCGCGCCGTTGCGGTCGCGAACAACGCCGCCGGCGTTTTGAATTTCGTGCTCGGCGACCTCTCGCGCATGGCGAACGAAACCGGCACGGACGTTGCCGCGTGCAACGTAACGCCCGAGGCGCTCGCGGAACTGCTCGCCCTCATCGACGCGCGAACGATCAACCACAAGATTGCCAAAGACGTCCTGCTGCGCGTGTGGACGGACGGGGGCTCGCCGAAGGCGGTGGTGGAGCGCAATGGGCTCGCGCAGGTGTCGGATCCCGGCGCGGTCGCCGCATTCGTCGACGAGGTCCTGGCCGCGAACCCGAAGTCGGTCGCCGATTTTCGTGCGGGCAAGGAAAACGCGCTGAAGTTTCTCGTCGGTCAGGTGATGAAAGTGAGCCGCGGGAAAGCGAATCCGGCGCTGGTCGAAACGGTCCTGCGCGAACGGATGCGCGCGTAGGACCCACGACCGCATGATCGATGAGCGCGACTTGGCGGCGCTCGATTTCGTACGCGTACGCGAGCGGCTCGCGGGGCAGACACATACCGCGCGCGGTTTCGCGCGTGCCATGGAGCTCGTGCCGGCGGACGATTTTTCGCTCGCCCGGCGCCTCGGCGGCGAAACGGCCGAAATGCGCGCGTTGCTGGGCGACGGTTTCGGCCTGGCGCGGGTCGCGGACGTCGCGGCCGCGGTCGAGACGGCGGCGCGCGGGTTGCCGATTTCGCCGACGGATTTGCGCTCCGTCGCTGATGCACTGGCCGCCGCCGCGGCGGCTGCGCGCGCGATTCGGGCCGCCGCCCATGCGCCGCTCCTGCACGAGCGGGTGGCGGCGTTGCGGCCGCTGCCGGCGCTTGCGAGCCGCATCACCGATGCGGTCGACGAGCGTGGTAGCGTACTGGACCGCGCGTCGACTGCCCTCGGACGCATCCGGCGCGCCATCACGGTTGCGCAGGACGATGCCCGCGAACGCGCAGCGGCGCTGGTCCGGTCGCCCAAGTACGCGCGTGCGGTGCAAGACCAGATCGTCACCGTCCGCGACGGACGTTTCGTCGTGCCGATCAAATCTGAATTCGCGGGGGAGGTGCCGGGCATCGTGCACGATGCGAGTTCGAGCGGCGCGACGCTCTTCGTCGAACCGCTCGAAGCGCTTGAGACGAACAATCGGCTGCGCGCGCTGCGCGTGCAGGAAGAGCACGAGGTCGCGCGCATCGTTGCCGAACTCAGCGCCCTCGTCGGCGCCGATGCGTCCGCGCTCGTGACGGACCTCGGCATCTACGAGGAGCTCGATCTCGCGGCGGCCCGCGCGGCGCTGGCCGAGCGCATGGACGCGACCGCGCCGGTGCTGACCGACGCTGCGCTTTTCGACGTGCGTGACGCGCGCCATCCGCTGCTCGATGTGCGCGCCGTTCCGCAATCGTTTCGGCTCGACGACGATGCGCGGCTGCTGCTCATCAGCGGCCCGAACATGGGCGGCAAAACCGTCACGCTCAAGATGGCGGGACTGTTTGTAGCCATGGCCGGCTGCGGACTCCAGGTGCCGGCCGCCGAGGCGACGATCGGCCGGTTCACGCGGGTGTATACGGACATCGGCGACGAGCAGTCCATCGCGCTGAACGCGTCGACCTTTTCGGCGCACCTCGCACGGCTCGCCGAAGTCATCGCGGGCGCCGGCGCGCGCACCTTGATTTTGATGGACGAAATAGGCGCAGGGACCGAGCCGAACGCGGGCGCCGCGCTCGCCGTTGCGGCGCTCGAGCGGTTCATCGCCGCCGGCTCGCGCGTTATTGCGACGACGCATGCCACGGAACTCAAGCTTTTCGGTGCGGAAAACGCGCACGTGCGCAACGCGAGCGTACGGTTTGATCCCGAGACGCACGCGCCGACCTATCAGCTCGACGTCGGTTCGCCGGGCCAGTCGCTGGCGTTTCCACTGGCGCGTGCGATGCGCGTCGACCCTGCGGTGGTCGCACGCGCCGAAGAATTGCTTTCACACGCCGAACGCGCCTACGACCGCGCGCTGGCCGAACTCGCCGGGGAGCGCGCGAAAACGGCGCGCGAAGGCGAGCGGCTCGCGGGCGAGCGCGCGCGCCTGCACACGCTCGAAGAAGGCGCGCGCAAGCGCGCCGACGCGCTAGAGCGCGAGCGCCGCGAGATCGCCGCGCGCGCCGAGGCGCGGCTCACGGACGCGTTGCATGCATTTACGGCAGAGTTGCAGCGCCGCGCGCCGGACGCGAGCCGCGGGCGCGGACGGGTGACGCGCGGTCAAAGCGAGCTCCTTGCGCGTACGATCGAGGCGATGCGCAAGGATCTCGGGCTCGAGCGCACCCCCGCGCCCGATGACGGAGCGCCGCTTGCGATCGGTGTCGGTGACCGCGTGTACGTCGCGTCGCTCGAACAGGAAGGCGTCGTGGCGGAGGTTCTCGGCGCCGACGCGCTCGTGACCATCGGGCCCATGCGCACGCTGGTGTCGCAGGCGCAGCTGCAGCGGCGCGGCGTTGCGCCCCGCGACTCCGCCCCGCGCGGCGGCGCCGCCGCGCCGAACTTGGAAGCGGCCTCGCGCGCGCAGACGGAGCTCGACGTGCGGGGAAAACGCTACGTCGAAGCCGAGCCCGACGTCGAACGCTGGATCGACGAGGCGGTGATGCTGGGCCACTCGCCGCTGCGCCTCATCCACGGGAAAGGCACGGGGCTCTTGGGGCGCGGGCTGCAGCAGTACCTGCGCGCACACCCGAACGTCAGCGGCGTGCGCTACGGCAACGCCGACGAGGGCGGCTCCGGTGTTACCGTTTTCGAGTTGCGCTAGCGTGCGGGAGGCGCCGCTGCCGCACCGCGCCAACCTTGGCGGCTTGCAATGGCACTGAAACACTCCGCCGTCGACCACGCCGTCGCGGTGCTCGTCGACGGCTGCGCGCACGTCGAGACGCCGCGCGAACTCGCCGATCGCTTGCGGCCGGGCCGCGCGCTCCGCGTGAAGTTCGGCATCGATCCGACGGGCTCCGAGCTGCATCTCGGACACGCGGTGACGTTGCACAAGATGCAGCAATTCGTGGAACTCGGTCACGACGTGACGCTCTTGATCGGCGATTTCACGGCCTTGATCGGCGATCCCACGGGTCGTAAGGATTCGCGCCCCGCGCTGACCTCGGAGCAAATCGCACATAACATGCGCACGTACACCGAACAGGCCGCGCGCGTCCTCGATCTCGAACGCATCAGCGTCCGCTATAACTCGGAATGGCTCGCGCCGCTCACGCACGCGGACCTGATCCGCCTGCTGCAGTATACGACCGTCGCGCAGATGCTGGCGCGGGAAGATTTCCGCGAACGCTTCACGGCCGAGCGCCCCATCACGCTCCAGGAGTTCATGTATCCGGTCGCCGTTGCATACGACTCGGTCGCCCTGGCGTGCGACGTCGAGTTGGGCGGCGACGACCAGCTGTTCAATTTTCTCTTGGGCCGCACGTACCAGACGCACGCCGGGCAGCCGGCGCAGATCTGCATGACGCTGCCCATCCTCGAGGGCACGGACGGCGTGCAGCGCATGGGCAAATCGCTCGGCAACTACATTGCGATCTGCGAGCCGCCGCGCGACCAGTTCGGCAAAGTGATGCGCATTCCGGACACGCTCATCGCGCGCTGGGCGCGGCTTGCGGACTTTCGGCCCGGGGCCGAGTGCGATGCGCTCGCCCGCGGCATCGCTGACGGTTCGCGTTCGGCGATGGAGGAGAAGAAGAATCTTGCCGAGCGCATCGTCACCCGTTACCACGGCGCGGACGCGGCACGCGACGCACGCGAGTTCTTCGAGCGCACCATTCAGCGCAAAGAATTGCCGAACGAGATGCCCGAGCTTGCCGTGGGAAAAGACGAGAAGGTTGCGGAAGTGCTGATTGCCGCACATTTCGCCGAGAGCAAGCGCGCCGCGCAGCGCCTGATCGGCGAGGGAGCCGTCAGGATCGACGGCGTGCCGGTCACCGATCCCGCCGCGCGCTGGCCGTCCACCGCGCCGGCGGTTCTGCAAGTCGGTTCGCGCAAATTCGCCCGCATCGTCCCCAGCGAAAGGTAAGCATGTCGAGCAGCAGCACGTACACGGGTGCGCCCGCCATCACCGGTCCGACGTTCACGTGCTCGCGGTGTCACCGCGTGTATCCGTATCCGCACGATCACGGCGCACCTATCCGCTGCGAGTGCGGGTGGTGGTACTACAACCGCGGCCACGGCAAAATCGTGGAGGAGTTCAAACCCCGCATCGGCGGCTAGCGTCGGCGAGAAGTCCAAATTTGCGCGACTTCGATCTCTCGCCCAACTCTGACTTCCAGCCGGATTGTCGTGATGGTTAGCGTTTTGCGGTGTCTAGGCGGGCTATCAGATCGTTCACCTCACCGGCGCTTAGCACGTAGCGGCGTTTGCAGAATTCGCAGGTCGCTTCAGTCTGCGGCTGTTCCGTGACGATCTTCGCGAGTTCGTCGCGGCCGAGAACGAGGAGCGCTGTTTCGACTTTTTCGCGCGTGCAGCGGCAGCCGAAACGCAGACGGTAGTCGCGGAATATCTTCAATTCGAGTCCGGCCGTTACGGCGCGCAGGAGCAATTCAGCGCCGGCGCCCTCCGCGATCTGCTGCGTGACCGGCAGCATCGCATTGGCGTTGCGCTCGAGTAGCGCCACCGTTTCCTCGTCGGCGCCTGGCATCAACTGCGCGATGACGCCGCCCGCCGCGACGATGCCGGAAGGATTGGCGAGCACGCCGAGTGCCACGACGCTGGCAACTTGCTGGGAGCTCAGCAGATACGCCGCGAGGTCGTCGCCGATCTCGCCGGATGCAAGCGGAACGATGCCGTTGTACGGCTGTCCCACTTCGTAACTTTTCGTGACTTGAAGACGTCCTGCGCCGACGACGGCGGCAACGTCGAATTTACCGCGCGCGTTGAGCGGAACGTCGGCCCCCGGATGGCGGGCGTAGGCGCGAGCCTCGACGACACCCTCGGCGCCGCTCCACGCATCGGCGACGATTGCACCGATGGGTCCGTCACCCTCAATCTGGAGCGTGAGACGCTCGCGGCCCTTGAGGCTCGCGCCGAGCAGTGCGGCACCGGTAATGAGACGTCCGACGGCGGCACTGGCCGTCGGCGCGAGCGCGTGGCGTTCCTGGGCCTCGCGCACCAAGTCGGTCGCGATGCCACCGACGAGCGAAACGGTTCCGTTGGCCGCAGTTGCGGTGACGAGTCGATCCTGCATCTCGGGTTTCAAAACCATCGGCGCGAAATTCCGTTGCGGGAAAGGTTTTTCCGCGCCGTCTTCGGGAGGAGGGCAAACATGCTCTGCGTATACCTTCGCGATTCCCGCTTTTCGAGGTGTTGAATTGACGAAGGCCGACCTCATCGACTCGCTGGCGAACGAATTCGAGGTTTCGAAGCGGCAGGTCGGCGAGATGATCGAAATGTTTCTCGGCGAGATCACCTCCGCGCTGCAGGACGGCGACAAAGTTCAGTTGATTCCATTCGGAAGCTTCGTCGTGCGCGACCGCAAGAAACGCGAGGGCCGCAACCCGAAAACGGGCGAGAAGCTCGTCATCGCCGCGCGCCGCGTACCGGCGTTCAGCGCCGGCAAGGCGCTGCGCGACGCGGTCGCCGGTTCCAAGAAAAAAGGCGGAGTCAAGAAGGGCGGGCGCGGACGCTAACGGCGCGGCAGGGATGCCGCGCGGCTCGCCCAATCCGAGTCGGCACGGGCAGTAGCGCAGCTTGGTAGCGCATCAGTCTGGGGGACTGGGGGTCGCAGGTTCAAATCCTGTCTGCCCGACCACGAAGAAGCCCGCAACCCTTAGTTTGCGGGCTTTTCTTCTAACGGCGTGCGCGCCGTAGAACGAGGTGACATATGCATGCAACCGCGCCAAAAGTCAGCGGTATCGACGCGACCTACTATCTCGCGCAGGATCTCGAACGCGCGACCGAATTCTACCGCAAGCTGTTCGGCGCCGAGCCGACGCTGCAAATGCCGGGCATGGTTTCGGAATGGACGTTTGCCGGCGGTGAATCATTCGGGCTCTACAAGCCCGGTGAGGACGGCGGCGAGTTTCATCCCAGCGGCGGAGTGATGTTTGCCGTCGACGACTTTACCGCAGCCGTCGACGCGCACAAATCGGCCGGCGTGAAGTTTAACGGAACGGAAGATACGCCAGGCTGTCACATGGCCTTCGGCGTCGACTCCGAAGGTAACGGCTTCATTCTGCACAAGCGAAAATAGAGCGCAGCGCGAACGCCGCTTCGGTGAAGCTGACCATCTTCGCCGACGGCGGTTCGCGCGGAAATCCGGGGCCGGCCGCATCGGGCGCCGTCGTTACCGACGAGCGCGGCGACGTCGTGCGCGAAGTCGGCACCTTCCTCGGCGTTACGACGAACAACGTTGCGGAGTGGACCGGCTTGATCACGGGGCTCGAGGCGGCGCTGGAACTGGGTGCGACGGAGGTCGTCGTCCGGCTCGACAGCGAACTCGTCGTGAAGCAATTGTCCGGAGCGTATCGCGTGAAGCATCCGGGACTCATCCCGCTGTATGCCAAGGCGCGCACGCTCCTGCGCAAGTTCGCGAACGTCGATATCGCGCACGTCCGCCGCAAGCAAAACGCGGCCGCCGACGCGCTGGTCAATCAGACGTTAGACACGCATGGTCGCATGTAGCGACGCGGGCGCCGCGGGCAGGGTGAACCAGAAGACGGCGTTGCGCCCCGGCTGCGTGTCGAAGCCGATGGTGCCGCCCATCGCCTCGACGAGTTCCTTTGCGATGTAGAGGCCCAAGCCGGTGGAATCGACGCGCCGTTCGCTCAGATTCGCGAACGGCAGGAAGAGCTTCGATTGCTCTTCGGGCGCGATGCCGCGTCCTTCGTTGAAGATCGTCGTGCGCACCGCATCAGCGTCCGCGACGATGGACACGATGACGATCGATTTGTCGGTGGCATAGGCGCGCGCATTGGTAAGTAGATTCGTCACGACTTGCCGCGTTCGCACGGGATCGCCGTAGACGTTCGGCAACACTTCCTGCGCCGCGACCGTGATCGAATGCGTGAGTTCCGCTTCGATCGCGTCGCGGACCAGCGCCACCATGTCCATCTCGAACCGTTCGACCGACAGATGCCCGCCCGAAATGCGTGAGGCGAGAAGCAGATCGTCGATCAGGTGCGCCAGCTGATGCGTCGCATCGAGCGCAACGCGCAACAGTTCGCGGCGCCGTGGCCGTTCGATTTGTCCGTCGTACTGATCGAGCAGCGAGGCAGCGCCGAGAATCGCGGCGAGCGGCGCGCGAATTTCGTGAGCGACAATCGACACCAGCTTGCCGTTCTCGCCGGGTTCCGGCATGAGAACCGCGGGTTCGCGCGGCGGCGCCGAGCGGCGCCCGGTCAGCATGCGGACGGAGGCGAGCACGGACAATGCGGCGGCCGTGCTACGTACGAGGGGGTGCGCCTGCGGTCGCATCGCGAAACCGAGGGAAAGCACGAGCCCGCCCGCGATCCCCCCATCGATAGCGCGCTCTTGCCACTCGGCCATATGGGTTTCGTTTACCCGCTCTAGGGACATTCATGCGCCGCTTTCCCACCACCGCTCTCATTTTAGTGCTCACCGTCGCCGGCATCATCGGCGGTTGGCGGCTCTTCGCGCAGAACGAAGCGGCGCGGTTTCACGCGGTCGAGCGGGTGCGCACGTCGCGGTCGTATATCAAGCTCGTGATGCAGGCCGCATACCCGGCCGGGCCCATCGCGCGCGAGACGTATACGCTCGTCGACGACGACGGCAAATCGAGCGCGCTTTACGCGGCGACCGACCGCAAGGGGACGGTCGCGACGTTCGACGAGACAATCCGCGGATATGACGTCGCCTTTGCGTTCGACAAGCTGGTGCAAGACGGCATATGGCAGATCAACAGCAAGCATCGACGCGCGCTCGATGAGGCCGCATACACAGTCTCGATCGAACAGATCGCGCAGGCGCAGCGCGGCACGCGTACCGTAAGCTTTACGAATCCGGAGTATTGGGCGACAGCGGCCGGACGGCAATATCACATCCATCTAGATCCCAAGAAACCGACGCCGAGCCAAGCCGACCTGTTGCGGCTGGATTCGACCTCGAGCGCGGATGCGCGGTACTTGCGCATTGTCGAGGATTTCCGATCGTTCGGTTCACCCGCGTTCAAACGGACCGTCGCTTCGGCGCGGGCGAAACTGCTGAAGTCGTGAACGCGTGCGCGGTTCGCGCGGCGCGCACCGCGATTGCGCTCGCCGTCTGCGCCGGCGGCCTCTTCGGACTGTATGAGGTGGTCGAGCGCCCGCAGTCGCAAGCCCTCGGTCCGACGCTCGTGCGCGGGCATGCGCACGTCGTCGCGCTAACGTTCGACGACGGTCCGAATCCCTACGTGACGCCGGGCGTGCTCGATCTGCTGGAACGCCAGCGCGTGCGGGGGACGTTCTTCGTGGTCGGACGGGCCGCGCGCGCACATCCCGACCTCTTGCGCCGCATGGCTGCCGACGGCGACGAAATCGGAAACCACACCGACACGCACGCGCACCTGAACGCACTGCTGACGCGGCGGGCGATCGACGCGGAACTCGACGGTGCGCGCGCCGCGATCGTGAGCGCGACGGGCCGCGAGCCGCGCTACCTGCGCCCGCCGTTCGGCGCACGCAACGGGCCCGCTATCGCCGAAGCGCGGCGGCGCGGCTACACCGTCGTGATGTGGACGGCGATGCTCGAGGACGAGCCGTCGAGTCTGCCGCCGCCGGCGCTCGCGCAGCGGCTGCTCGCCAAGGTGCGCGACGGTGCGATCATCGTGCTGCACGACGGCGATCGCGGCCGCGATACGCGCGGCGGCCGAACCTACGAGGCCCGGGCGCTGGCGCCGGTCATCGCGGCGCTGAAGGCACGCGGTTACCGCTTCGTGACGATCTCCGAGCTGGCACGCTCCTAGGCGTAGCGCGTACCCGCGAAGTCGATCCAGCCGCCCGGATGCCGCCGTGCGGGGTCGTGGTGCGTCCAGTGCACGACCGGCTCGCGGCCCCGGTCGTGCACCAGTTCGCCGCGAACCGCGATGCGGTCGCCGCACTGCACGGGGACGGGCGGCGCCAGGTCGACGTTGTCGACAATTTCGAGCGAGGTGCCGTCGGCGGTACGGCACTTAAACGATTCGTGACGCGCGCCGCTATGCGCGCCCACAAAATAGCGCGGCGTCGATGTCACCATCGCGTCGAAACGAACTTCCACCGGCAGCGGGCCGCCCAGTGCGGCTTTGATGCTCGTCATATCTACCCCGTGCGTCCGTTCACGCGGTTTTCAAAGGAAGCAAGAGGTTCCGTGCGGCGGCCCGACGTAGCGCGGCGCAGGTGATCGTACTCCTCGCCACCCTCTTCATGTCGCTCGGCTTGCTGAACCTCGATTTTTCGCGCGGATGGTGGCGGGGCCAAGCGCGGCGGCTTATCATCGGCATGCCGGTCGTGCTCGTCTACGTGTACGCGACGATGCCCGCGCTGGTTTTTCCGCAGGCCATTACGCTGCTGCTGCTTACGCTCGTGCCCAATGCGGTGTATTCGCTCGCGCTGGCCGCGCGCACGGTCGTCGTCTCCCGCCGCATCGTGTCGATCCGGCGCACCCCGCTCTGGCCCTACCTCATCGCGCTCGGCATGCTCGGCGCCTATGCGCTGGTGCTCGTCGTCGCGCCGGTGGTGGACGCCGGCGGTTTGCGGGATCTCGCTCGCGCGTCGATCTCGACTTCCGCCGCGCCGAGCGCCGAACTCCAGCACGTGCGCGTGGTGCCCGAAGAGGCCGCGATCTTTGCAGGCAACAAAGTCGTCGGCCAGTTGGGCGCGTATTACCGCGTCGGCACGTACAACATTCAAGCGCAGAACGGTTCCCTCGTGTGGGTGGCGCCGCTCAATTTTCAAGGGCCGATCCAATGGCTCGCGCGGCGCAACAGTCCGGGCGTCATCGTCGTCAGCGCGGAGAACCCGGACACGCCGGCCGAATTGCGCATGCGCTCGCCGATGCACTACATCCCGTCTGCGCTTTTCAACGATAACATCGAACGCCACGTGTACATGCGGTACGGGCTCGAAGCCATTCTCGAGACGACGCTGCAGCTCGACGACAAGGGCGACCCGAAGTATCTGTGCACCCTAGGCCGGCCGACGATCGGCTGGACTGGACCGCGGGTCACGGCCGTCGTCATCGTCGATCCGGCCACCGGTGCGATGCAGCGCGTCGCGCGCGCCGACTTCGCGGCGCTGCCCGCGTGGGTCAGCCGCGTGTATCCGCCCGAAGTGGTGCTCGCATACAACGACTGGTTCGGGCGCTACGTGCACGGTTGGTGGAACGCGCAGCTGGCGAAGCGCGACGTCCATTTGCCGGCGCGCCCCGAAGTGTTTGGTCTGCTCGTCGCCGGCGCGCGCTTCGTCTGGTTCGTCGACCACACGTCGCCGAATGCGACCGACGACTCCATGACGGGCTTCACGTACACGGATAGCCGCTCGGGTGACATGACGTATTACACCTCATCCGGCGGCCAGTTCAATTCGGCTGCCGCCGAACGTTCCGTCGGCGCCAATCCGATCGTGCGCCAAGCACGCTTAGTTCCGACGCAGCCGATCCTGTACAACGCGTTCCGCGAAAATACGTGGGTCGTGCCGATCGTGGCCGACAACGGGAAATTCCAATCGCTCGCGCTCGTGCAGGCCGCCGGCGGTCACGTCGTCGTCGGCAACACCGCGGCGCCGTCGCCCGCGACCGACGCGTTCGGAAGTTACGGTTCGTACCTGGGCGATCGGACCGCCGGCGGCGGACCGTCGATGCAGCGCGTCGCGGGCACCATCGACCGCTTCGGAAACGGCGGCGGACGCATTTACTTCACGCTGCGCGAGCGGCGCGGCATCTTTACGATCGCCGACGCGGGCGATCCGAACGTACTCCTCGCGCGGCCGGGCGACCGCGTGTCTTTCGAAGCCATTCCGGACGCGGGGGGGTTGCTGTCCGTACGAAGTCTGCGCGACGACTCAATTCATCGATGAAACCGCTGCGCACGGACCGGCTCGTGCTCGAGCCCGTGGATCCGCGCAACGCACGCGACCTCTGGCGCATTTTGGGCGCACCGGATTTGCGCCGGTTTCAAGATATCCCGCGCGTACGTGCGGAGGAGTTCGAGCGTCAGGTACGCGCACGGCCGCGGGCCTTGCGGCCGAAGTCGACGGGACGCTTCGAGTGGCTCGTGCGCCGCGTGCAGGACCAGGCGCCGGTGGGCTGGATCTCGCTGCGCATCAACGAACGTACGCCGGAAGTCGGCGAGGTCGGTTATAGCTTGATCGAGGAGGCACGCGGCCACGGGTACGCCACCGAAGCGGTCGCAGCCGTCGTCGAAGAATCGTTCGGCGTCACCGAAATCGGCGAGCTGCAAGCGTGCTGCGTCCCTCAAAACGGCGCATCGCGTGCCGTGCTCGACCGCACCGGATTTCACGAAGTGCGCTTGCTGAAAAACGGCGCCATGATCCGCGGGCGCCACGTCGACGTTTTGCTGTACGCTCTGCATCGCGGCGAATGGACGCGCGAGCGCGGCGCGGCGGCTAGTCGGCAAATTGGATCGTAATCCCGGGATCCCCGTAGCCGAAATACCGTTGCTTCGAGCCGCCTAGGTGCGCGAGCAGCGGCTCGCGCACCACCGCCACGACCAGCCGGCGGCGAAGTTCGTCGTACGGGAACCAGCCGCACTCGACGGCGTGCAAATCGCCCGCCGCAACGCGCGGCGTGCCGCCTGCCGCCACGCGGAAGGCGAAGTTCGTGAACTGCGTGTGCGTCGAGGCATCGAACGATTCGGCGACATACGCGAGCGCGCCAACCGAGACCGCGAGCCCGGTCTCTTCAGCAAATTCGCGCACGACGGTCGCCGCGACCGTCTCCGGCGGTTCTTGGCGGCCGCCGGGAAGATTCCATAACGGATTCGGATGATTCGGATACCGGCTCGCGACCAGCAGCACGCGCGCGTCGCGCTCGAGGATACCGGTTCCGAGATGGATGCGCCGCCACTCCACGCGCCGCCAGACCTAGACCGGAATGGAGACGCCGAATTCGACGATGCGGTCCGGCGGCAAGCCCAGAGAATCGGTGAACGGCCGCGCGGTTTGCAGCATCGTCGTGTACAGCGCCCGGCGCCACGGCCGCATCGCACCGGGGCGCGGATCCGTGACGACGCGCGGCCGCGCCAAGAAGTAGTAGATGGGATTTTCGAAGGCGTCGCGCGGTGCACGCTTGCGCGCCAGCGCGAGGATCTGCGCGATGCGCGGATTCTGCATGAAGCCGTAGCGTGCCGTGACGCGCAACAGATTTTGCGCGAGCTGCTCCACGTGCACGCGTTCTGCGACGGAGACGTGCGGGCGGCGCTCGTGCAGGATCGTAAGAACGATGAGGCGTTCGTGCGCGATCTCGTGGCGCAGCCATTCGTGCCGCACGGCGAACGGAATCGCATCGGTCATCGGTGTGAGAATCACCGCCGTGCCGGCCCCCGGTTCGGGAATGCGGTCGCCGATCTCCCGTAAAAATTCGTCGACCGGCGTCGAAAGCGCGGCGAGCGCCTTCGCGAGTTCCGCCTCGGCCTTCGACCCATGTGGTAAAGAAGATGAAGATGCACGCCGCGATCGTCGCCGGCACCCAGCCGCCCGCGAGGACCTTCGGCAAGTTGCCGATTAGGAATGACAGGTCGAATTGCAAGAAGAGCACCGCCACCAGCGCGACGCGCCAAATCGGCCATTGCCAACGCTTGCGCGCGATGGCGCAATACGTGATCGACACGGAGAGCATCGTGACCGTGACGGCGAGCCCGTAGGCCGAGCCGAGGCGATCGGAGCTCCGGAACGTCAACACCAGCGCGATGCACGCGACGGCGAGAATCGCGTTGATGGTCGGCAGATAAATCTGACCGCCGTGATGCCGCGACGTGTGGACGACGCGAAAGCGCGGGGAGTAGCCCAACTGCACGGCTTGCTGCGTCAAGGAGAAGGCGCCCGAGATCAGCGCTTGCGATGCGATCACCGTCGCGACGGTGGCTAAGGCCACCATCGGCACGAGCGCCCACGGCGGCATGAGGTTGTAGAACGGGTTCGCGAGCGCCGCCGGATCGGCGAGCGTAAGCGCGCCTTGACCGAAGTAATTCAGCAGCAGCGCGGGAAAAACGACGGCGAACCACGCGAGCCGGATGGGCGCGCGCCCAAAGTGTCCGAGGTCCGCGTACAGCGCTTCGACGCCGGACACGCACAGCACCACCGCGCCGAGCACCAGCACGCCGGCCCAACCGTTGCCGATCAGAAAGCCGAGAGCATGCCGCGGATCGATCGCCGCGAAAACGCCCGGATTCCGCGCGACGCCGAACGCGCCCGCGACCGCGAGCGCTCCGAACCACGCCAGCATGACCGGGCCGAAGACGGCGCCGATACGGCTCGTTCCGCGGCGCTGAAACGCGAAGAGCGCGAGCAGAATCACGACGGTGAGCGGCACCACGAACGGTTGCGCGCGCTCCGTTACGACGTTAAGACCTTCGACGGCGGACAGCACCGAGATCGCCGGCGTCATCACGCCGTCGCCGTAGAGCATCCCCGCGCCGAAGAGTACGAGCGACGTGATGAACGTCAGCGCCGCGGGCGAGCCGCTACGGCTCGTCGGGGCGAAGAGCGCGTGCAGCGCCAGCACGCCGCCTTCGCCGTCATGGTCGGCGCGGAGGATGATCGTTGCGTAGTTGATCGAGACGACGCCGACCAGCGCCCAAAAAATCAGCGACAGAATGCCGAGCACGTGGTCCGGCGTCGGCGTAAACCCGCGGCCTTCGCCGAAGCATTGCCGGAATGCATACAGCGGGCTCGTTCCGATGTCCCCAAACACGATGCCGAGCGCGCCCAGCGCGAGCGGCCGCAGGCGCAGCGGCGCGGCGTCGTGCGAATCTGCCGCCGGGGGCGGTGTGGCGCGCGCCTCGATGCTCTCGTCCATCGTCGTAGCGGCAGTTACCCCGCGGGGAGCGGCAGCAACGCGGCCGGTCCAAAACGAAGGGGGCGCCGTGCACGTTGAACTCTTCGGCGTCGGCGATCCGCGCATCGGCGCCGCCATTCGGCTGCGCATCGCCGTGTTCGTCGACGAACAACGCGTGCCGCTGGCGGAAGAAATTGACGAGCACGACCGGACGGATACCGAAGCGGTTCACGGCCTCGTACGGGCCGGCGGCGTTGCCGTCGCCACGGGCCGCTTTTTCATGCGTGCCCCAGACGCGGTGCAGATCGGCCGAATGGCCGTCGCGGCTGCGGCGCGCGGAACGGGTATCGGACGCGCCGTCCTGCTGGCCCTTATGAACGAAGCACGCCGTCGCGGCTTCGCGACGGCGTGGCTCGATGCCCAAGACCATGCCGTGGGTTTTTATGCGAAGGCCGGCTTCGTCGCCGCGGGGCCGGCGTTCGTGGACGCCGGCATCGTCCACCGCGCGATGCGCCGGGCGCTGGTGCCTTAGGCGACCACGGCATGCCGCGCGTCGCGTACGGGCAGACCGGCCAGGTCCACGACCACATCGAGGATACCGTCGAGCTTGGCGTCCGTGAACGTTCGCTCGACGGCGCATTCGCGCACGACGGCGGTGATCAGGGCGACCAGCGCGTAGGCGTTGAAGCGCGGCGCGCACACCGCCGCGAGTCCGGCGGCGTTGAGTTTTTCGATGTAGCCTGCGAAGCAATCGACCATCGCGTCGAAGCGCGACTGGCGTTCCGCGACGACCGCCGCATCCTGATTGGACGCGACGTACCACGCGCGCAGCAGGCCGGGCCGGGATTGCGCGTTGGCGACCGTCTCGCGAACCCACGCGATCATTTTGTCGCGTTCGCCGCCGGCGCTGCCGGTGGGACTCGTCAGATCCTCGCGAAGCCGTTCCGACGCGGTGCTGCGGCGCAGCATGGCCTCGCGGACGATGTGGTCGAGGTCCTTGAAGTAGCGATAGAAGGTGCCGTAGGCGAGGCCCGCTTCCTGCGCGACCATACCCGTGGAGATTCCGCCGAGCTCGTGGTTCTCGAGAAGCCGTTCGAGTGCGTCCAGCAGACGCGTCCGCGAACTCGGGCGCGCCTGGCGCTCCGGCGACAGCGTTCCTTCGCCTTCGACTCGGCCGAGGTATGTCCACTTGCCGCGCACGCGGCGCGTCTCCGGATCCCGGTAGCTCTCGACGCGATAGCGATATGCGCGGCCACCTACCCGCTTGATGACTTCATAAGCCATTAAAATGCTGCCTCCGTGCAACATGAATCCGTACGTGCTTGACGAGCCCGCCGGAATTGTGTCCTCAGTCATAGATATCGGTCGGCTGGTGCCTTAGTTTATGCTGGCTCGTCTGCTTGGATACCAAGCAAGCACATCTTTACGCCTTCTTACCCGTGTCATCGGCATGGACGGCCGCGTCACAGCCGCTCCTCAGTCGCAAACATCGCCGAACGGACGAGATTGTCGTGCGCGACCACGCGCTGGGAAATGCGGGTGGTGCGTGATGGTCGCGAGACGTCGAACGACACATTTGGATGACCTGTCGCGGTCGGACCGAGCGTCCGCCGCGTC
Organism: Candidatus Velthaea sp.; assembly: GCA_046262475.1. Lineage (GTDB taxonomy): Bacteria > Vulcanimicrobiota > Vulcanimicrobiia > Vulcanimicrobiales > Vulcanimicrobiaceae > JBHEMQ01. The sequence continues at coordinate 200 of JBHEMQ010000045.1, read as the reverse complement.
ACCGCGTATTGCCGCGGGCTCTTTCGGTCTGTGCGGCTACCGGCGGCCGAACTGCAGCCCGTGTCGCGGACACGGCGCGCAGAGCGCCGATTCGGCCGTCCCTTCGGCACGGCAACCGCACGTCCAGCGCCACTTGTAACGCATGATCGACGCGCCGCTCGGCTGGATGTCGATGTCGTTCGGTTCGCCCAGTGCGGCGC
>JBHEMQ010000044.1:474-24577 GCA_046262475.1 Candidatus Velthaea sp. | reverse complement strand
GCTTATGCTTGCCCGAGAGCGCGCGCGCGATGCGCACCGCCAGCGTGCCCAGGCGCTGCCCGGCCGCATCGACGATGTACCAGTCGTGCTTCGTTTCCGCCGTTTTTTGCTGATATGTGCGCTGCATTTGACAACAATCCGAATCGAAAGAAGAGCCGCAGCCGAGGCCGCGGCAACCCTCGGAGTATACGGGGACGGCGGCGTCCCGTCAAGGAATGCGCAGCCGGCCTGCCGGCGGCCGCTCGTCAGGGATGCGAGCGGCCGGGCAAAACACCGGCCGCCGGAGAAACCGCCGCCATGATATATGCGGCGAGGGCCGCCCTCACGGCGGCGATGTGTGCGTCGGCGCTCGCGGCGTGTGCGCACAACGCCGCTTTTTCTCCGGAAGCTCCGCACGATCGAATGACGATCGTCGCGACCTTCGAGCCGAAGTCGCTGGACCCGGTCTTGGAGGCCGGCTCGAACTATCAATTGATCGCCGACCTCGCTTTCCAGACGCTGCTGCAGCTGGACGACCGCGGCCGGTGGATTCCGGACGCCGCTCTCGCCGAACCGAAGCGTAGCAACGGCGGGATCTCCGCGGACGGCAAAACCGTCATCTTTCACCTGCGGCGCGGCCTGCGCTGGCAGGACGGCGCCGCCCTCACCGCGCGCGACGTGCGATTCACCTACGAAGCGAACCTGAACCCGCAAACGAACGTCGGCAGCCGCGAAGCGTTTCTTTCCATCGCCGCGATGACGACGCCGGATCCGTACACGATCGTCTTCCGGCTGAAGCGGCCGACGGCATCGTTTCTTTCCGATATTTGGACTGCGATCGTGCCCGCCCACCTGCTGCAGCGCTACCCGAACCTCAACGCGGTGCCGTTCAACGGCGCGCCCGTCGGCAGCGGGCCGTACCGCATCGTCGAGTGGAAACGCGGCGACCGTTTGACGCTCGCGGCCAATCCCCGCTACTGGCGCGGGCGGCCGAAGATCGGCGCGATCACCGTGAAGTTCGTTCCGGCGGGTCCGACCGCGCTCACGCAACTGCAAACCGGCGAAGCGAATTTCTGGTGGAACGCCGACGCCAATCTCATTGCCGAATTGCGGCGTCTGCCGTCCGCGCGCATCGCTTTAACGCCGATACGCGCCTGGGTGGACGTGGGGTTCAACATGCGCGACCCGGCGCTCGCCGACGTACGCGTGCGCTCCGCCATCGCCCACGCGCTGGATATGCCGCGCATCGCCGCAACCGCCGCGCACGGCGTGGAAACCACCGACGGCGTCCTGGAGGCGGCGTTCGGCTGGGCGCGCGACCCGCACCTCGCGCCGCCGGCGCACGACGAAGCACGCGCGAATCGTCTGCTCGACGAAGCCGGGTGGGTCCGCGGCGCCGACGGCGCGCGGCACCGCAACGGACAAACGCTCTCGCTGCTCTTCGTCTACCGCAACAATTCCGCGACGTATCGCGTCGCCGCGACGATGATCGCGGATGCGTTGGCACGCGTCGGCATTCGCACGGAGCAGAAAACCTACACGTTCGCGCAACTCACGGGATTGGCAGCGCAGGGCGGCATCATGACGTCCGGAAAATTCGCACTTTCGCTGGACGGCTTGGTCACGAATCCCGACCCGGATCTGTCGTGGCTGATCGCCTGCGACCAATTCGCGCCGCACGGCTTCAACTATTATCATTATTGCAACCGGTCGGTGGACGCCGCGCTCGCCGATGCGAAGGGCACGTACGAGCGCGCTCGGCGCCTGCGCGATTACGCCGTCGTGCAGCGGCGGCTCCTCGCAGACTTGCCGTTCGCCTTCGTGTATCGAACGCGTGAGATCGACGTGGCGCCGGCGTGGCTCAAGAATCTCAAGCCGAGCACGTTTTCGCCGCTGTGGAACACGTGGGAGTGGCACGACTAGCGCGCGGCGCGATACGAGTCGAAGTCGTCGTAACGCACGCCCGCGAGGAAGAGTCCCGCAGCGGGCGCGGTATAACCGGCTTCTTTGCGTTCGCACGAGGCGATGATCCGCGGAATGTCCTCTACGGCGCGCAGGCCGACGGCAATTTCGAGCAGCGTGCCGACGCTGATGCGCACCATGCGGTGCAAAAATCCGTCGCCCACGATCGTGATGCGGACGATGTCGTTCGTGCGCGTCATTTCTACGGACCGCACCCTGCGAACGGTGCCGCCCTTTTGCGGCAAGACACCGCAGAACGCGAGAAAATCGTGTTCACCGATCAGATCCCCGGCGGCGTTCGCAAAGCGTTCGGCATCGATCGGCTTCCAAACATGATGCACGAAGCGCCGCAGCGGCGCGGACGGCTCGGCGCGGTTGAGGATCGCGTATTCGTACGTCCGCTCGCGCGCGTGATGCCGCGCCGAAAAACCGTCGGGGACGAGCGCGGCGTCGCGCGCGCTCACGTCGGGCGGCAGGTTCGCGTTGAGCGCTAGCGCGAGCCGCTCCGCCGGAAAGGCGCGGTCGCTGCGAAACGAGATCACCTGGCCCGTCGCGTGCACGCCGGCGTCCGTGCGGCCTGCCGCCGACACCTTGATCGGTTCGCCGAACAGCCGGGACAACGTGGCCTCGACGGAGCCGCACGCCGTACGCAGCTCCGGCTGAAATTGCCAGCCGCAAAAATCGGTACCGTCGTACTCGATCACGCAGCGATACGTCGCCACGCGCCGCATTTCCATGCAAAAAAGAATTGACCGCCTGTCGGCGGCCAATTCTCGTCGCGGCTTACCGGCGCAGCCGGCAAACTGCTAAGCGGCGACCGGTACCGGACGCTTCTCGTCGAGATCGAGCAGGTCGGCCCACGACTTCACGTCCGTGCGATCCGGCGCAACGTTGCTGCGCAGCTGGAGGAAATACTTCTCGGCGTCGCTGCCCGGATCCGGACCGTGCGTGAGCCAGCTTTCGTTCCACGCCTCGATTTCCGCCGGGCTTTTCTTCTGAATGAACGGCACGACGTAGTTCTCGATCTCCGCGTCGCCCTTGGCGTTCTTGATGACGTCGAAGAGCGCGTTGCCGTCCATCCCGAGGAAATCGAAAACGGCTCGATCCATGGGACAGTCGAAATTGTATTCGCCGGGGTTGCCGTGCGCTTTGGCTTTGCCTTTATCGATGGTGCGCCGCAGCTGCACGATGCCGTGCATCTTTTCTCTCACGCTAACCGGAAACGTCTTGGTCAGGTCCATAGGTGTCCTTTTCGGGAGGTGTACGATTGCCCACCAGCAAGACGCCCGCAGCTTCGCGAAAGTTGCGTTACCGCAGCGCCGCTTCGGCGATTGCCGCCACTGCGAGCAGCCGTGCGTCGCAGCCGCGCGCCGACACCATCTGCAAACTCACCGCCGCGGGCGGCGTGCCGGGAATCGGAATCGAGACGGCCGGCGTCCCGAAATAACTCCACGGCGCAAACGGCGATCCGTCGCCCGTGCTCTCGCGTGCCGGTGCCGCGTCCGCGCCGGGAACGATGAAAGCGTCGTACGCGCCCAGCGTCTCTTCCAACTCGGCACGCGCAACTTCGCGGCGCGCCAACGCGCGCTCGTACGCATCGCGCGAAATGCCCTCACCTTGCTGCAACAGCGCGCGCAGCTCGGGCGGAAGCGCCTCGCCGAGCAGCGGGCGCAGGCTCGCGCGCGCTTCGTACGGCACGATGACGGCGGTTTCGGCCCGCACCGCGGCGACCGCTGCGGGCAGCGGATGCTTCACGATCGTGATGCCGCGCGCACCGAGGTGCTCGACGGCGCGGCGCACGGCGGCGTGCGTTTCGCGCGCGAACCGAGCGTCATACACCGACGCGGCGAGTGCCACGCACGGCTTCGCCGTGGATTGGCCTTCGGCGCGCAAGCTCGGCAGCAGGACGTGCGCGACCCGCGTCGCCGTGGTGACGTCGCGCGCGATGATGCCGGCATGATCGAGCGACGGCGCGAGCGGCGCGACGCCGTGCAGCGGCACGCGGCCCCACGTCGGTTTGAAGCCGACGACACCGCAGTACGCCGCCGGACGCAGCACGGACCCGATCGTTTGCGTTCCAAGCGCAAATGCGACGTGCCAGGCGGCGACGGCGGCCGCGCTGCCGGCACTCGAACCACCCGGCGTCCGCGACGGATCGAGCGGGTTCACCGTCGGTGCCGGATCGCGCCACGCATGCGTCGTCGTCCGCGTTTTTCCGATGGGAACGGCCCCGGCCGCGCGCAGCGCCGCGACGCACCAGGCGTCGAAACGCGCGGTGCGGCGTTCCTCGCGCAAGCCGTACGCGGTCGGCATCTTCATCACGTCGATGATATCTTTGACGCCGAACGGTTCGCCCGACAGCGGCCCGCTCTCCGGCGTTTGCGCTGCCGCGTCCATGTCGACGTGCGCCCACGCCTGCAAGGTCGCGTCGTCGGCGATGATTCGCGCGAGGGCAGCTTCGACGGCGTTTTCGGAATGCGCGATCATAGGCCGTTCCCACTTCGCCGCAGGCGCATCGATTACTACTGCGGGCGCTGCAGCGGAAAGAGCAGCACGTCGCGGATCGACGCGTTGTCCGTCAGCAGCATCACCAGACGGTCGATGCCGACGCCGATGCCGGCCGTCGGCGGCATGCCCACCTCCAGCGCGTTCACGAAGTCCCAATCCGGCGGCGGCACTTCTTCGTCGCCGGCCGCCTTTTCCGCGATCTGCAGCTCGAAGCGCCGGCGCTGATCGTCCGGATCGTTCAGCTCCGTGAACGCGTTTGCCAGTTCCATGTGCGCGCCGAAGAGTTCGTACCGCTCGGTGACCTCGGGATCGTTCGCCATGCGCTTCGCCAGCGGCGACAGCAGCACCGGATAGCCGTACACGAACGTCGGGTGCAGCAAATGCGGTTCCACGACGCGCTCGAAGATCTTGTCCAGCGCGTGCGCGTGCGTCGGCGACTTCGGGATGCCGAACTGCGTGAGGACGAGCTGCGCTTCCGCGGGGTTGAGGAGCCGTTCGCGTTCGAGGCCGCCATATTCGTTCAACGCCTCGAAGTAGCCCATCCGCTTGAACGGCTGCCGGAACGAAATCGCGTCCGCGCCGTACATGAGCGTATCGCCGCCGTGCACCGCCCGCACCAGATGGGCGAACAGATCTTCGTTGAACTGCATCATGTCGTGCACGGACCAGTACGCCGCGTAGAGTTCGAGCATGGTGAACTCAGGGTTGTGCGTGGTGTCGATGCCTTCGTTGCGAAAAATCCGGCCGATCTCGTACACGCGCTCGAGGCCGCCCACGATGAGCCGCTTGAGATTCAACTCGGTCGCGATGCGCATGGTCAGCGGGATGTCGAGCGCGTTGCAGTGCGTCTTGAACGGCCGCGCCGACGCGCCGCCCGCGACGTGCAGCAGCGTCGGTGTTTCCACCTCGAAGAAGCCCCGCGCATCGATGAAGCGGCGCATCTCCGCCACGATGCGCGACCGGCGCACGAAATCGTCGCGCACCTCAGGATTCACCACGAGATCGACGTAGCGCTGGCGATAGCGCTTTTCGACGTCGGTGAGGCCGTGCCACTTGTCCGGCAGCGGTGCCAGCCCTTTGCCGAGCACGGCGAAGTCGTTGACGTGCAGCGCGAGATCGCCCATTTTCGTGCGAAAGACGAATCCGGTCGCGCCGAGAAAATCGCCGAGATCGAGCAGCTTGAGCAGCGTGAAGTCGTCGCCGAGCTCGTCTTTGCGAAAGTACAGCTGGAAACGCCCGGTGCGGTCCATCAGGTCGACGAAGGGTCCGCGCATCGACATGACGCGGCCCGCCAGCGCGTGCGTGTCGCCGGCGGCGCGTTCTTCGGGTGCGAGCGCCGCGTAGCGCTGCGCCAGATCGGCGGCGTGCGCCGTCACCTCGTAGCGCGTCGCCGCGAATGGATCCCGGCCGCGAGAACGCAATGCGGCCAGGTTGTGTCGCCTGGCCGCTATCAGTTCAGCTTCGCGTTTGCCGAGGTCCTCGCTCACGAAGCTTTCTTGGTTTTTTTCGCCGCCTTATTGATGCCTTCGATCTTGTATTTCATCAGACCGCGCGGCGTGGTGACGTCGACCGTCTCGCCTTGCTTGCGGCCCATCAGCGCGTTGCCGAGCGGCGACTCGTTCGAAAGCCGCGCGTTCTTCGGATCCGCCTCGGCCGAGCCGACGATCGTGAACTCGTGGGCCGTGCCCGCGCCCATCTCCTTCACGCGAACCGTCGCACCGAGATGCACTTCGTCCGCGACGTAGTCGCTCTGGTCGATGATGCGCGCGTTGCGGATCATCGCCTCCAGTTTGAGGATGCGGCCTTCGACGAACGCCTGTTCTTGCTTCGCGTCCTCGTATTCGGCGTTTTCGGAAATGTCGCCGAATTCTTTGGCTTGGCGGATGCGCTCGTTGACCTCGCGGCGGTGGACGCTCTTCAGCTCGGCGAGCTCGTCCTCGAGCTTCGTCAGCCCGTCGCGCGTCAGTACGATCTCTTTCTCGTTCAATCCGGACTCCTCGGAATCGTCGCACCGCATTGAAAATCTGCGGCGGCCGAAAACCCGACCCCGCTCATTCAGATGGCGGCGGCGGATGCCCTTCCCCGCCACCAGGCCAGGGGCAGTCCGGCGCCCGCCGCGATGCCGATAAATGCGCGGATGCCGGGATCGTCGCCCACGACCGACGCGCCGAGGACGGCCAGCAGCACCGCGGTCGCAACGCCCGGCAACACGACCCCGTCTAGCAACGCGGCCCGGTCGCGCGCGAAGACGCGCACCGCGGCGGCGGCGCTAAGGGCGAACAGCAGTCCGAGAAACACCGACGTGCCGCTCAAGATGAAGGCGAAGGCGTCTTTCAGCGTCGGCGACAGGCCGCTCGCGAGCGTGAAGCCCATGCCCAGAGCGGTCATCACCACGATCGCGCGCGCGGGCTGCGCGCGCCGGTCCAGTGCGCCGAGCGCGTCCGGCAGCACGCCGTCGCGTCCCATCGCGAAAAAACTGCGCGTCAAGTAGATCAGCGTCGTCTGCAGTGAGGCGGCAAGCGAGACCAGCACGGTGACGCTCAGCGCGACCCGCCATGCGTTGCCGCCGAGCGCGGCGCCGACGTATGCCATCGCATCGCCTTCGTGTGCCGCGAAGCCGTCGAGCGTACCGACGCGCAAGAACGCCGTCATGCACAGCCACAACACCGCGGCACTCAGCAGCAAACCGGCGAGCCCGCCGGCGCCCGGCGCGCGCGCCGCGTCCGCGCTTTCTTCCGCGGCAGACGCGGACACTTCCCAGCCGTCGATCATCCAGATGCCGATGACGAGCGCGGCGATGAGTCCGCTCGCAGGCGGCGCGGCGGCGCGTGCGGCGGCGTGCTCCGCGACCGGCTGCAGCAGCGCCGCTCCTGCGACGAGGGCGAGCACGAGCAATTCGGCGACGAGCAGCGCGCTCGTGACGCGCGCCGTCGGGCGCAATCCGGCGTACAACAGCGCGCCGGCCGCGCACACCCACACGGTGCCCGCGAGCGCGTCGGCCAACGGCCGATCGGCCAGCACCGGTGCGATGAGCGCGAGCGTGTAGGTTCCCGCGGGCACAGCCGTTGCAACGACGGCAAAAACGTTGGCGACGATGAGCACCCAAGCGGCGTACGCACCGGCGACCGGTCCGAAGGCGACGCGCACCCAACTGTACGACGAACCCGCATTCGGATACCGTTCGCCGAGCCGCCGGTACGCCGCGGCGACACACGCCATCACCGCCGTGACCAGCAGCAGCGCCAGCGGCGTGCCGCTGCCGCCGGCGCCGACCATCGCGCCGAACGTCGTCGCCAGCGAAAACGCCGGACCGATCGAGGCCGCGGCGATGACGAACAGATCGGCGAATCCGAGAACGCGGCGCATCGGTCAGGTGCGGCGCAGCAGCGAGCGCCGGTAACCGTAGCCCGCGTAGACGGCGAGTCCAACACCGAACCACCCGATGAAACGCAGCCACGTCGCCGGCCCGAGCCCGGTCATGATACCCAGGCACAGCAGCGCGCCGAGCGGCGCGGTGATCGAAATGAAGGGCGCGCGAAACGGCCGCGGCGCATCCGGCCGGCGGCGCCGCAGCACGAGCACGCCGACGCACACGATCGTAAACGCGGACAGCGTCCCGATGTTGACGAGCGCGAGCAGCGCTTCGAGCGGGATGACGCCGGCCAAGAGTGCGACCAAAGCGCCCGTCATCAGCGTCGCGCCAACCGGCGTGCGCGTGCGCGGATCGACGCGCGCAACCAGCGGCGGCAGCATGCGGTCGCGCGCCATGACGTAAAAGATCCGGATTTGTCCGAGCAGCGACGTCAGCATCACCGTCGTCGTGCCGGCGAAGGCGCCGGCGAAGACCACCGCCGCGAGCCAGCGCGCGTTGCCGGCGTGCTTGACCGCGTCGGCCATGCCGGCGTTCGCGTCGATGGTCTGCCACGGCACGATGCCGGCGGTCACCACCGCGATCGCGAGATACAGCACCATGCCGACGACGAGCGAACCGACGACGGCGCGCGGCACGTCGCGCTCCGGCCGCCGCGCTTCCTCCGACGCGACCGTCACCGTGTCGAATCCGATGTATGCGAAGAACACGAGCGCCGCACCGGCGAGCACGCCGCCGCCGCCCCGCGGAAAGGCCGGGGTCAGATGCGCCGGCGACACCGCGCCCGCGAGCGCGATGAGGAAGACGACGATCGCGACAAGCTGCACCGCCACGAACAGCGTGTTGGCCGACGACGACTCCTTGATGCCCGCCGCGAGCAGCAGCGCGATGGCAACGATCACCGCGATGGCCGGAACGTCGATCTGCGAGTGCGGCACGTCGATGCCGCCGTGCGCGAATGCGAGGTGCGCGACCCGCGCCCACTCGGGAAGCGCGATGCCGTACCCGCCGAGAAATGCTTGAACGTAGCCCGACCACGCCGCGGCGGTCGGCGCGACGCTGATGCCGTACTCGAGAATGAGGTCCCAGCCGATGATCCACGCCACGAATTCGCCGAGCGTTGCGTATGCATACGTGTACGCGCTGCCCGCAACCGGCACCATGGCGGCGAACTCGGCGTAGCAAAGCGCCACCAGAACACACGCGACGCCGGAGAGGACGAACGACGCGATGACGCCGGGCCCGGCGGCATTCATTCCCGCGCCGATGGTGGTGAAAATGCCGCCGAGCATCGTGCCGAGACCGACCGCGGTGAGTCCCGGCACGCCGAGCACGCGCCGCAAGCGCACACCGCCCTCGGGCTGAAGCCGGTCGTAGGTTTGCGTTGCGCCGAGCCGGCGCCACAACGTCAAGGGGCAGTGAATTCGACGATGCGCGGCCGCAAGCGCAGCTCGCGCAGAACCCGCGCGTAATCATCCTCGGTGACCGCGGTCCAAGGCTTGCCGAGGATGGCGATGAGCGCGGCCTCGACAACGTTGGTGCCGAACGAACGGCCCGCGAAATCCGGCGTCGTCGATACGATCGTGCTGACGCCGCGCGCGCGCAACTCATCGATGTCGCGCGCGGTGAGCGTGTTGGTGAGCACGATCTTACCGTCGAGCCGGTCGGGCATGAACTGACGCATGAAGTGAAAGTCCCCCGCGATGATCTCCGCGTCGTCGTAGTATTCCGGATATTTCGGCTGCGGCGGGCGGTCTTGTTTTTTGCCGGTCGGATAGAAGAACTGAAACGGCAGCTTGCACGCGTCGGGCAAATACTTTTTCGCCATCTGCTCGAACTCGTCGAGCCCGCGCACCGGCTTGTCAAGGTCGAGCGCGAAAATGAAGTCGCCGAAGATCACGTCGGCTCCCGCGGCCACAAGCGCCTGCGCCATGCCGAAGCGGTCGAGCGCGCTCACCATCAGCACGCGTTTGCCGGCGAAGTTCAGGCCGAGGTCGCGCTGGAGATAGCCGACCGCTTCGCGTTCGAGCGTGTTCTTCAAGCCGCTGCCGTCGACGACCGGGGTCACCTTCACCGCCTCGAGCAGGCGCAGGCCGTCGCGCAGCGCGTACCGGTCCTTGCCGGCATACAGATACACGTCGATGCCGCCCAGACCGATCGCGTCGACGTGACCGTCGAGTTCACGCAGCTTCGCGAGCGCGCGGTCGAGCGAGCCGTCCATGCCGATGCGCGAAATGTCGAACTGCTCGCCGAGCAGCTCGACCTGCGCCCGATGATCGCGCGAAGAAGAGCCGAGCGACACGGAAATGATTTTTTTCACGAGGCTAACTGGCGGCGCTCTGCCGCCGCGGTGCGGACGGCGCTGATTTTTTCGCGCGTTATGGGCAGGTCGAACGCGCGCATGTCGGCGAGTGAAAAGCCGGCGCGGTCAGCGAGCGCATCGATCTCGCGCACTTTCGCAACGTCGATGCCGCGCCCGAGCGTGTAGCATTCGAAGCGGTTCTCGAGCGCGAGCAGCATGGTCTCGGACATGCACGCGAGCGCCGTCCCGCGCGGGAGGTCCATCGAGAAATCGGTGCCCCGTTCACGCATCCGTTCCCACCGCATCGCGCCCGGCACGCGCATATTGCCGCCCTCGACCACGAGAACGTCGGGCCGTTCCGCGGCAACGCGCCGGCTCACGTCGTGCGGCAGCGAAACTTCGCAGACGACCGCACCGGTGCGCAGATCCTCGGGTTCGATAATGTCCTGGGTGGATGACGTCGCCGTGAGCACGAGATCGGCCGACCGCACGGCCTCGCAAAGATCGAGCGTGTACGAACTGCCACACGGCAAGCGCGGCGCGAGCGACTCGTGCAGTTTCCGCAGACGCGTTTCGTTGCGGGCGACGAGGATGACATGGCGCACGCGCGGCGCGATCAGTTCGACGCACGCGGCACCGATCGACCCGGTGGCGCCGACCACGACCGCCGTCGCGCCCGCGGCGTCGATGCCCATCTCGTCCGCGCCGCGAAACAGACTGCGCACGCCGGCGGCGATCGTCAGCGAATTTCCGGTGGTCACGGGAATGGTCGCACGTTGCGCGACCGTCACGCCGCCGTCACCGACGACGCCGGTGAACGCGCCGAGACCCGCGATGTCCGCGCCGAGTTCCGCGCCGATCGCGATCGCTTTGAGGATCCGTTCGTAGACGGATTCGCGCGGCAATTCGAGCATCTGCGTCGGGAGCAGCGGCGCGGCGACGAACCAGCCTTCGGTTTCGCGGCCGTCCGGCGTGCGTACTCCGGTAATGTGCGCGGCGGCGTAGGCCGGCATCCACTCGAGGATCTTCGCGATGATCGGCCGTCCCTTACCCGCGGCGCCGGGCTCGTAGCGCACGACATCGTCGAACGAGAGCGGATGGATGACGAAGCAAAACTTTCCCATGACGGCACCGCATCGTTCGCGGCGTGACGCCGCACACCCGGCCGCGCGAGGGCTTCAACGCCGCCCGCGACGAAGGCGGCGAGCCCTCCACCGAGCGGGAGGCGGCCCCTTTCGAGCCTTGAAGCGGAGCGCTATGACCAACGACACGCTGGCGTCCATCGAAGAGCTTTTGCGTATCCCCTCCCCGTGTCCCGAACCGCAAGCACTGGCCTGCGACGGGACGGACATCTGGGTCGGTTCGGCTGACACCAGTAGACTTTACGGCATCCGCGGCAACACGGGTGCCGTTTTTGAGGAAGCCGTCGCCCCGGGCGTGCCGATCGGCATGGTCGTGACCGGCGACGCGCTGCGCCTCGTGCTCAGTCAGAAAGACGACGCGCGCTTCATCCGCCGTTACGTCTTCGGCCACGGGTTCAAGACGGAAGGGCTCGCGTGCCCCGACGACACCGGCTCGTTCCTTGCCTGGGACGGCGACAATCTGTTTCTCAGTCAGCGATTTAACAAGCGCATCGTGCAGATCGACATGTCGGGCGACGTCATGCGCGCCATTCCCGTGCCGCGCGAAATCACCGGCATGGTGATCGTAAACGGACGATTCTTCCTGATGACGACGGAATCGCGCACCTCCGACGACTACCGTCTGCTGCGCATGGATGCGCGCAAAGACGAGCCCGAAGTCGTCGAACTCGCGAGCGTTCCGTTTTGGGGCCGATCGCTCGCGTGGGACGGAACGAAATTTTGGACGAACTGCCGGAAGGAAAACACGATCGTCGCCTTCAGCGCGATCGGCGTGTAGCGGTGATGATGGGTGCCGCGCTGTCGATTCTCCTCGGCTCCACGGCACCGGACCGCGTACTCACGCAAGCCCCCTCCGAGTGGACGGTAAGCTACGTACTCACCCGCAATGCCGGCCGCGACCGCTTCGAGTTCGACGTCACGAGCGACGGCCGGTTCGTCGAGCATGACGGCGCCTTCGACCGGCGTCGTCACGGCTACGTACCGGCGTGCGCGCCGCGCAGCGGCGTTTTGTGGCACTGGTTCGCACTCGGCTGGGCCGTCGACCAGTCGTTCCGCGAAGACTGGAATCCCGTTTATCGCAACGCGCGCTCGCGCGACGGCGCGACGGTCATGGTGCGCATCGAAAACACCGCGCTGCATCGCACGAAGACCGTCAGCCTGTCGAGTCCGTACGCAGCCGGAGCCGAGCACCGTCCGGACGGTCTCAACTACATCGTGACCATGTCGCGAAAATCGCTGGGGCTCTGCGGCCGGGGCCGCGCCTAGCGCCTGAGCTCTTCGCGGGGACGCTGCGCAAGAATTGCCACAGTGCGTTCAGTTCGTCGTCGGTCATTTTGGCGAACGCGTTCCAGGCATGAACGGATTGATCGCCGTTGCCGCTGCAAGCGGGAGCCGCCGGAGTCTTTGCGGCGAGTGCCGTGCCGCTCCACGCCCACACGATTGCAAGCGCCGCCGCCGCAACGACGACGACTGTGAGCCGAAGATGGCCAACCGTTTGAAAAACGTTTGCATGCCGGGATGCCCTCCCGCCGTGCGGTTGCGTTAATGCCGGGCGCTCACCTTCGCCTCCGCCTCGCGCTTCAGCGCGGCGAGCATCATCTCGGAATTTTCGCGCACCTTTTTCGCGAGTGTCGGGCCGATCAGTTCGGCGAGGGTGGGTACGCCGAAATCATAGTCGACGCCGAGCTTCACGTACGTGCGGCCGTCGCGCGCCTCGAACGTCCACGCGCCCTCAAAGCGGTCGAGGTCGCCTTCGATGAGCTTGTAGTCGATGCGCACCGCCGCATCGTCGAAGCGGTCTTCTTCCGTCCATTCGATCGGCGCATCTTCGACCAGCGTCTTCCAGCGCGTCACGATATAATCGGGATGGCGTTCCAACACGACGACGCTCTCGACGTCCGGCATGAAATCGGGGAACCGGTCTTGCTCTTTCGCGAGTTCGTAGACGTCGCGCGGCGCGGCATCGACCGCAATCTCTGTTTCGACGTACGGCATTACAGCGTTCCCAGACGATCGAACGCGACGGCGACCGCTTCGTCGAACGCGTGCATCGCGGCGGCGACCTGTTCCGCGGTGACGATCAGCGGCGGCTCCAGCCGGATGACGCGCTGCTGATTGAGCGTCCACGCCGCGGTCACGCCGCGCTTCAGCAGTTCGGGAATGATCGCGCCGCCGTACCCTTCGCTGGTCAGTTCGACGCCGGTCAGCAGCCCCGCGCCGCGCACGTTCCCGATCACCGCCGGATAGCGGCGCTGCGTCGCGCGCGCCGCCGCGAGGATCTCTGCGCCGCGCGCGGCGGCGTTGGCGGCCAAGTCATCGTTGACGAGCACGTCGAGCGCGGCAAGGGCGGCGGCACACGCGAGTTCGTTCCCGCCGAACGTCGAAGTATGCATCAGCGGCGCCTGCGCGTAGGCCGCATTCCATACCGCCGGACGCGCGATGTAGGCACCGATGGGAATGACGCCGCCGGAAAGACCTTTCGCTAGGGTCATCACGTCCGGGACGACGCCGTCGATGTCGCAGCCGAAGCGGACGCCGCAACGCCCGAGGCCGGTCTGCACCTCGTCGGCAATCAGCAGCGCGCCCGCGGCGTCGCACAGCGCGCGCACCTCGCGGAGGTAGCCCGCAGGCGGGATGTTGACGCCGCCTTCCCCCTGCACCGGCTCGACGATGAATGCGGCGGCCGCTTCGAGCTCGCGCTCCAGCGCCGCGGCATCGCCGAACGGCACGTGTACGACGTCCGCGAGCAGCGGTGCATACGCCTTTTGAAAATACGCGCGGCCGCTCGCGGAGAGCGCGCCGAACGTCTTACCGTGGTAGGCATCGTGCGTCGCAACGATCTTCGCGCGTTTCGTCGCTGCGCGTGCGAGCTTGAGCGCACCTTCGACGGCCTCCGCGCCGCTGTTCGCAAAAAACGAAATTTGCAAATCGCCGGGGGTCAACTCCGCGAGGCGCCGCGCGAGGCGGCCCATCAGCGGATTGAACATCGTCCGGCCGGAGAGCGCCATCGCATCCAGTTGCCGGCGCACCGCGTCGACCACGGCCGGATGACGGTGTCCGAGCGTGAAGACGCCGTATCCGCCGGCGAAATCGAGATACGTTTTTCCGGCATGATCCGTGATCGTGCACCCGCGGGCGCTCACCTCAACCGGGCTGCCGGACACTTTCATCACGCGCGCGAGCGGCGGGTTGACGTAGGTGCGGTAGTTTTCGTAGGTTTCTTCGTACACCGAACGCGCGGCGTCGCGCTCGTTCATGCCACGGCGAGTTCGGCCGACGCTTCGAGCCGCTCGATCCGCTCGCGCACGATGCCGAGCGTTTCGGCGGCCGTGCAAGTGCGCATCAAACGCTCGCGCAGTTCCGATGCGCCGTGAAAGCCCTTTAAGTAATACCCGAGATGCTTGCGCATTTGCGGCACCGCGCGCGCTTCGCCCCACTCTGCGACCATCGTTTCGTAATGCCGAACCGCGAAACGCAAGCGCTCGGGTGCGGATGGATAGGGTGCGGGCTCGCCGCCTTCGAGCAGCGCGCGCAGCGCCGAGACGAGCCACGGATTGCCGAGCGTCGCCCGGCCGAGCATCACCGCATCGACGCCGCTCTCGCGCATACGCTCGAGCGTGACGTACGGATCGGCGAGATCGCCGTTGCCGATGACCGGGATGTCGAGCGCGCGTTTCAAAGCGGCGATGTGCGTCCAGTCCGCGGCGCCTTTGTAAAACTGTTTCGCGGTTCGGGCATGCAGCGTCACGGCTTGCACGCCGGCGGACTGCGCGCGCTTCGCGACTTCGAGATAGACCAGTTCGCCTTCGTTCCAGCCCAGCCGCATCTTCATCGTCACGGGACAATCGACGGCCGCGACGACGGCACGCATGATCGCCTCGCAACGCTCCACGTCGCGCAGGCATGCGCTGCCGCCTTCCGTCTTCGTCACTTTGGGTGCCGGGCAGCCGAAGTTGATGTCGACGATGTCGGCGCCGCATTCGCGCACGACCTTCGCCGCATACGCCATCGTCGCCGGATCGCTGCCCCACAATTGCGTGGACACGGGACGCTCCAGGCCGTGCTGGTCGATCATTTCCATGGTCCGCCGCGCACCGTACTGCAGCGCGTTGGAGGACACGAATTCGGTAACGGTGAGACCGAAGCCGAACGGCTTGTAGAGCGCGCGCAGGGTGCGATTGGTGACGCCCGACATCGGCGCGAGCACCACGGGCGGCCAAATCTCGTGCGGACCGATCCGCAGCGCGGGAACCAGGCGAGGCATAACGCTTAGTATAGCATCACCTGCAGGCTTCGTAATGCCGGCGCAAGCCTTGCAGCACGAGGCTGGGCTCGACGCGGTCGATCGCGGCCGTTTCGCGGGCCACGATGTCGGCCAAGCCGCCGGTTGCGATCACTTTGGCCGAAACGCCCATCTCGCTGCGCAGGCGCGCGACAATGGCTTCCGTCTGCCCGACCGCGCCGAACACGATCCCGGATTGCAGCGCCGTAACCGTGTCGCTGCCGATGGCCGAAGGCGGCGCCGCCAGCGCGATCTGGGGCAGTTTCGCGGTGCGCGAGGCAAGCGCATCGATCGAAATTTGAATGCCCGGAGCGATGACGGCGCCGAGAAACGCGGCATCGGCCGAAATCGCCGAATACGTCGTCGCGGTGCCGAAGTTTACGACGATCAGCGGCGCGCCGTGCAGCGTGATGCCGCCGATGGCCGCCGCCGCGAGATCGGCGCCGAGTTCCAGCGGCCGGTCCGTGCGAATCTCGATCACGCGCTGCGTCGCGGCCGTGAACTGCAGCGGTTCGCGCGCGAAATACTTGCGGCACGCCTCGAAGAGCATGCGGTCGACCTGCGGCACCACGCTGGCAACGACGATGCCCGCGACGCCGGTCACATCGAATCTGGCCGACGAAAAAAACGCTTGGAACAGCACGCCGTACTCGTCGGAGGTCCGCCGCCGCGCGGTTGTGACGCGCCAATTTCCGATCAGCGCGCCGCCCGCGTCGAAGTAACCCAGCTTGGTGTCGGTGTTACCGACGTCGATTGCGAGCAGCACCGTCAGCCGCGCTTCACACGGAGTTCGAGCAGCGCGTCCCACAAGCGCATGGCGAGTTCGCGCTTCGACGCCGTACCGAGTTCGCGCCGGCCGTCCGCACCCCAAAGCACTGTGAGGGCGTTGTCGCCGGTGCCGAAACCACGCTCGCCCGAGACGTCGTTCACGGCGATCGCATCGAGCCGCTTGCGCTGCAATTTTTCCCGTCCGTACGCTTCGGCGTCGCGGGTCTCGGCCGCGAAGCCGACCAAAAACGTCCCGTTCTTGCGTTCGCCGAGCGCGGCGAGGATGTCGGGCGTGCGTTCCAGCGCGATGGATTGCGGCTCCGCGCTCTTCTTCACTTTGTGCGGGTGGGATTGCGCCGGGCGCCAGTCGGCGACGGCGGCCGTCGCGATTGCGATCGTCGCGTTTCGCGCGCGCGCCAGCGCCGCATCGTGCATCTCTTGCGCGCTCGTGACGCGCGCGACGTTTGCGCCGGCGGGCGGTGTCACGAGCGTCGGCCCCAGCACCAGATCCACTTTCGCGCCGCGTGCGACGGCCTCGCGCGCGAGTTCGATTCCCATCGTGCCGGTCGACGCGTTCGAGAGAAAGCGCACCGGATCGATCGCCTCGCGCGTGGGACCCGCGGTGATGAGCACGCGGTCGGCGGCCAAATCCCGCGTGCGCGCGAGCGCGCGCTCGAGCGCCGCCACGATGGCGTCTTCATCCGCAAGGCGGCCGACACCGAACTCGCGTTCCGCGAGAAAGCCGCTGCCGGGATCGATGATTTCCATCCCGCGCGCGCGCAAGGCCGCAAGATTGATCTGCGTCGGCGCGGCTTCGAGCATCGCGGTATTCATCGCCGGGGCGATGATCACGGGCACGCGGGCGGCGAGCACGACGTTGGTCAGCAGATCGTCGGCGATGCCGTGCGCGAGCTTCGCAAGCACGTTGGCCGTCGCCGGAACGATCGCGATCGCCTCGTTGTCGCGCGCCAGCGTGATGTGCGGGATGCGGTCTTGCTGCTCCCACAACGACGTGTACGCCGGCCGCCGTGCGAGCGCCGCGAACGTGAGCGGACCCACGAACCGCTGCGCCTCGGCGGTCATGACGACGTCGAGGAGGGCGCCGTTCTGCACGAGCCGGCTTGCGAGTGCCGCGGCTTTGTAGGCGGCGATGCCGCCGCACACGCCGAGCAGCACCCGGCGGCCGTTCATGCCGCGCGCTCGGCCGCGGCCGATACCGGAATGTTGTCGATGAGCCGCGTCGTGCCCGCGTAGACGCTGCCGATCACGAGGGCCGGCGCGTGCAGCGCGACCAGCGGTGCGAAGGTGTTTGAATCGACCACGTCCAGATACGCTTCGCGCAACGGCGCCACGATATGCCGGCGCGCGCGTTCGAGGACGCCACGTTCGGCGGCGCCCGCGCGAATCGCGTCGGCCACTTCGCGCAGCGCGCGGTACAAACCCGGCGCCGCGGCGCGCTCCTGCGCCGACAAGTAAACGTTGCGGGACGACAACGCCAGGCCGTCGCTCTCACGCACCGTCGGCACCAAACGCAGTTCGACGGGCAGATTGAGATCGGCGACCACGCGTTTCAGCACGGCGACCTGCTGCGCGTCCTTTTCGCCGAAGTAGGCGTGCTCCGCGCCCACGACCGCGAAAAGCTTCGTGCAAACGGTTGCTACGCCGCGAAAGTGACGCGGACGCAACGCACCCTCGAAGACGTCGCCGAGCGGTCCAGGGTCGACGCTCGTCGCGAATTCCGGCGGGTACATGTCGGGGACGTCGGGCGCGAAGAGCAGCGCCGCGCCCGCCGCTCGTAGCGCGTCCACGTCGGTGGGAAAGGCGCGCGGGTACCGCGCGAAGTCTTCGGTCGGGCCGAACTGCAGCGGATTGACGAAGATCGAGACCGCGACGGATGCCGAGGCTGCACGGGCGGTCTCAACCAAGCGGAAGTGGCCGCGATGGAGCGCTCCCATGGTCGGCACGAGACCGAGCGGGCGAGGTAACGCTGCGGCGAGCGCGCGGGCGTCGCGGGCCGTACGCGCGATCTCCATCCGCTAGTCTTTCAGCACGCGCAGAAGTGTCCGCCCGACCTGAAACGCCTGTCCCACGGCGATGACCTCCGCGCCCGCGACGGACCGCCCGTCTACGCGGGTGCCGTTGCGGCTGGCGAGATCGGTCAAGCGGAGGTTCCCGGATTCTTCGTACAATTTTGCGTGCTTGCGGGAAATATACCGATCAATGGTAATGCATGCGGTGGCGACGGCATCGTCGCGTCCGATCGTGATTTCCCGGTCGAACGTCCACGTTTTCCCGTCGAGCGGTCCGCTCATCACTTCAAGGACATACATCGCGCCGGGCCTTCGCCCGGCGACGACGCACGGTCCTTTCCGGCGGTTAGGAACAGCATGGTCAACGACGAGAATGCGGTAGAGCTCGAAATCGATCCGGAGTCGCTTCGCGCCGCCGAATTCATGCAGGCGCAGATGATCCTCGACACCATGGTCGGTAAGACGATCGCGCGTGCCGAGATCGAAGAAACGCGCATCGCCGTCAGCACCACCGACGGCACGACGTATTTCTTCTACGGTTTCATGGGCGAACACATCGAGGAAAATCCCGCCTAAACCGCGGCGGCAGATTATTCGGCGCGCTGCAAAACCGCGACGTGCCGAACGATCGTTTCCTGCGCGGCCGGTTCGATCGCCGTGAAGGCAACGCCGTGCAGAAAGCGCTTGCGCGTGCTTTCGAATAGCGACATCACGATGCGCGCGCTGCATGCCACCGGGGCGCCGGCGACCTCGAACGCGAGTTCGACCGCGGTTCCCGCGGCAATGTCTTCGTTCGTTTCGAGCCGCACGCCGCCGCCGCTCAAATTATCGATGCGCCCCGCGTGCGGCTCCGGGCTCCCGGCGAGGGTGTAGCGTACGGCGAGATCCACGGGCGCGCGAACCCAGCGTCGCTGAGCGGTGGCGGGCCTGCCCGCCCCAGGACCGGTGGCCGACACCGCGGGCGGACGTTTCCGGAACATTGGCTTGGTTGTATCCCTTCTAGGCGGTTTGAAGGACTTCGGCTGCCGCCAAGACGGCTCCCAGCGCGACGTGCTCGCGCATGATTCCGCCCTGAACGTACATCTCGAACGGTTCGCGCAGCGGTGCATCGCACGAAAGATCGATCGTCGACCCGCTGACGAACGCACCCCCCGACATTATAACGGGATCGACGTATCCGGGAACAGTTCCCGGGACCGGTGCGAAGTGCGCGTTCACCGGCAGCGCGCGCTGCAGGCCTCGGGCGAACGCCGCAAGCCGCTCCGGCGTGCCCAGCCGAATTGCCTGAACCACATCGGCACGGGCGGCGCCGGGCGCCGGATCCACCGGGAAGCCGAGCTCGCGGAACAGCGCCGCGAGAAAATCCAGCCCGCGGAGCGATTCGCCGACCACGGCCGGCGCGTAGAAGAAGCCTTGCACGAACTGGCGCCCGAGCCCGAGCGTCGGCCCGAGTGCCGCGCCGATGCCGGGCGCGAACACGCGGGCAGCGATGCGGTCGACGAGCGCCGCGCTGCCGCCGATGTACGCGCCGCCCGGCGCGATGCCGCCGCCGACGTTCTTGATCAGCGAGCCCGCGATGACGTCCGCGCCGGCTTCCAGCGGCTCGCGGTCTTCCACGAGCTCGCCGTAGCAATTGTCGATGACGACCGGTGCGGCGCACCCCGCGTCGCGCACGACACGCACCAGCGCGGCGATGTCGTCGATGCTCAGCGCCTTGCGCGCCGCGTAACCGCGCGAACGCTGCGCGAAGACCGCCGCCGGCGCGCGTTCGCGCACGGCGCTGCGCAGGGCCGCCGCGTCGACGCCGCCATCGGCGCAGCGCGGCACTTCGGTCACCGTGACGCCGCGCTCGCTCAGCGCGTGCGGCGCGCCCAAGAGCGCGTACGCGAGCGTGTCGTACGGTGCGCCGTTCGCGCACAGCAGCACTTCGCCGCTTCGAACGAGCGCATCGAGCGCCGCGACGATGGCGTGCGTGCCGCTGACGAGCGAGATGCGCGCGAGCATTTTTTCGGCGCGAAAATAACGCGCGAGAAGCGACTCGTAGCGTTCGCGCGCCGCATCGTCGTAGCCGTAACCGGTCGTACCGCCGAGATCGCTTTCAGCGATGCCCTCGTCGAGAAACGCCTGCAGCACGCGCATTTTCACCGGCGCGCGCGCCGCATCGCCGCCCGCGAGAAACGGTGCGGCGCGCAGCGCGGCGGCGTGGATGCGCGGGTCGAGGTCGCGTCCCGCCAAAATCGCGCCGATCATCCGGCGGCCGCGCGCTCCTTCGCCGTTTCCATGCGATCCAAGATCCGCACGAAGGGCGTGTAGATCAGCGCGGAGAGCAGGACGTTGGCCAGCAGCAGCACGACCGCGCGCCAATCGAACGTCGCGAGCGCGACGTTCAAGAACGGCGGCACCGACGACGGCACGTAGAACGCCGGCGGCCGCACCAGGCCGAAGCGCATGGCGAGATACGTCGTCGTTGCCAGGGCCGCGGGCGCCGCGACGAACGGCAGCGCCAAATACGGGTTGAAAATCAGCGGCAGGCCGATGAGGAGCGGCTCGTTCGCGTTGAAGATCGACGGCCCGAGCGCCGCGTACGCAATCTTGCGCAGGCGCGCGCTTTTCGCCCGCAGCAGCATGAGCGATAGCGGCAACGTCGCGCCGGCGCCGCCCGGATACACGAAAAGAAACGTCGAGACCACGACGATGTGCGGTACGGGGTCGCCGTGCGCGTACGCCGCGGTATTGGCGAATTGCAGTTTCAAATAAATCGGAGTCAGCACCGCTGCCAGCAGCGCCGGTCCGTGGATGCCGACGAGCCACAGCGACGCGTGCAGCAGCGCGATTACGACGAGCGCGCTGTACGTGTCGCCGAGCGCGCCGAGCGGCTCGATCAGCGCCGCGAGCGCGTGCGCGAGCGACAGGTGCAGCGAGAACGCGGTAAACGCCACGCCGACCACGGCAGCCGCACCGAGCCACGACCGTGCGGCGCCCCAGCGCGCGCGCGCGCCGACGACGGCCCCGGCCGTGAGCAGTGCCACGACGATAGCCAGGAACAACCCGCTGGCCCCCGTCGGTGCCGGCGGCCGCGGCAGGGACAACGCGAACGCCGCCAGCGTCGCCGGCACCGCGAGCGCGAACGGCAGTCGCAGCCGCCGCGCGAGCATCACCGCGAGCGCGCAGACGAGCGCGACCGCCATCGCGGTGAAGGCAAGGTCCAGCGTCGCGGCGATCCGCGCCGGGGAAAACGCATGCTGCGCGCGCGCCACCGGACCGCCGCGTTCGGCGAAGGTCAGAATGCCGACCAGCCCGAGGATCAGTCCGGCAAAGCTGATCGGAAGTGCTTCACGCAGCGCGACGATCGCGGGCGCTTCGGCGAACCGGATCGCGACCGGCTCGAGCCGCCGCTCGAGCCAGGCCAACCGCCCGAACGCGTCGGGTTCGGCTTCAGAGCCGGCGGACGACCGCCTCGACCCGCCCGACGATGGTGACATCGTCCGCGTAGATTGGCGCCATCGTGCGATTCTCCGGTTGCAGCCGGATGCGGCCCGGCTCGCGGTAGAAGCGCTTTACCGTCGCTTCGCCGTCGATCATCGCGACCACGATCTCCCCGTTGGCCGCATCGGGCTTCGGATCGACGACGATCAGGTCGCCGTCCAGAATCGCCGCCTCGATCATCGAATCGCCGCGCACGCGCAGCATGAACGTGCCTGACCGGCGCGCGAAGTGCGCCGGCAGAACGAAGGTATCTTCAAGATTTTCCGCCGCCGTGATCGGAACGCCGGCGGCCACGCGGCCCACGACGGGGACGCGTACGGCGTCGGTCATGGCGTCCGCGGCGGGTCGCGCCGGCGGGGCATAGTCGTGGGGCACGAGCGCCCGCGGCTTCGTGGGATCGCGCCGCAGCAGACCGCGGCGCTCCAAGGTCTTGAGGTGCGACTGCACGGTCGAGGACGACGAGAGGCCCACGCGCTCGCCGATCTCGCGTACGGAGGGCGGGTAGCCCTGTTCCGCCGTGAAGTCGCGGATGACGGCGAGAATGCGTTGCTGCTTCTCGGTAGTCGCCCGTTCGGTCATCAATTGTCTCCCAACTTGCCGGCGGCAGTACGTCGAATGCCACCCAGTCGGCACAGTCGCTGCATAGACTGGCCTCATTACCGGAATCGTAGCACGGACAGCGCCCGGAAGGCAAACATATGTTCGAGAACGCCTTGACGCGTGGACGGCGCGGAGGTATTATTTTGGGGACGAACTGCCGTTCGCCACAATATCTGGGATCGGGAGCAAGCGAGATGTACGGCCGACGCAAAAAGTTCACACTCATGCCGCTGATCGCCCTGGGAAGCCTCAGCCTCGCCGTTTCCGTGCCTGCGCTCTCGGCGACGATTCATGCCGCCGCGCCGGTTCACTACCGGACCGTGACCGTGCAGCCCGGCGACAACCTGTGGTCGCTCGCGGAAAAGAGCACGCCGGCCGGCGGTGACGTTCAGGGCGTCATCGATCAGATCGTTGCCGCGAACCACGTGGCGGGCGCGCACATCGTGCCCGGCGAGCGGCTCCGCGTTCCGGAGTAGCAGCCCCCGCTGTCGACGCCCCGACCGCGCCTAGCTCGCTAGGCGCTTCTTTTTTTCGTGGTAGTCGCACGCATGCGCATCGCGAAGACGCGCCGACGTGTTTGCGGACGGCCGCGTCGCCGTCGTGACGGACCGCGCGGGATCCGATCTGTGGAGGCCGTGAAATCACTTGGCTGCCGCGGCGCGCGCGTCGCTGATGATCCAGCGCACGACCACCGTCGAACCGATCGATCGTTCGCGTTCCAGCGGACGGTCGTCGCGTTCGGCAAGCACGAGGCGGTCGCGCGTGATCGTCGAATCGCCGTCTTCCGCTCCGCATCGGATGCCCGACGGGTGACTGATGGTGAGCGCGACCGCCGGCTGACCGGCCCAACGCGTGTTCTCCACCGACAAGTGATCTGCGTGCGCGCTGAAGCAGGCGGCGACGCGCGAGAGAATGCCGATGCGAATGTCGTTGCCGCGCAGCGAGAGCACCTTCGGGTCGCGCACGCTGAGGCGGAGCCGCAGCGCGTGCAGCACGCCCGGCGGCCGCACCCGCACGCGCTCGCCGCCGGTCCACGTGAGGACGCTTCCGGAACCTTGGCCGCCGACGACGCGCACGACCTCGGACGGCACGCGCTCGTCGACGGTAATCTCGAAGCGCGAGGCCTCGGCCCGGCTGCCCGAATATTCCGTCGCGTCGACGGTGTACGTGTACGCCGGCGTCGCACGAATCCAATGGAGTAAGCCTTGCAGCGTTGTTTGGGCGGCGTCGCTCACGCCGCGAACGCTAGCACACAATCGTGAAAGGAAGCTGGGTCAGGGACGCTGCGTGATGACGACGCTATGACCGGCGTGATCGTCGAGAAAGCGCAGGCCCTCGCTCATCCAGGTATCGAGTCCGCCGCTCACGTGCTGCGCGACTTCCTTTACAACGTGCCGCCGGTTCTTCAGCCATTGCAGTTCCGTGCGGCTCGTCGCCGGCCAGATCGCATCTTCGCATTCCTCGCAGTGATAGCCGAACTGCACGCGCTATACGCGAACCGTGCGCATACGGTCCGCGACGAGTTGCGGGATGTCGGACGGCCGGTCCGCGACCGGGACACCGGCGGCGGCGAACGCCGCGGCCTGCATGGCGGGCGAGCGGCTGTGGGCCACCGGCCAGCCGAGCACGCCGAGCCGCCTCAGCACGTCGTGGGTGACTTGCCGCCCTTGCGGG
>JBHEMQ010000044.1:0-416 GCA_046262475.1 Candidatus Velthaea sp. | reverse complement strand
TCGACTGGCCCAGTCCCGCACGTGTGAGGCCGTCAACGATTTCGTACGTGAGCGTGCCGGAACGCGAGATCATGCCGACGCGGCCTTCCTTGAAGACATGGCCCGGCATGATCCCGATGAGCGACTTGCCCGGCGAGATGAGGCCCGGGCAATTTCCGCCGATGATGCGCATGCCGGCGGTCGTCGCGACGACGCGCAGCATGTCGTGCGCGGGAATGCCCTCGGTGATGCAGACCGCCAGCGTGATGCCGGCGTCGTGCGCTTCCCACAGCGCGTCGGCGCCCGCGAACGGCGGCACGAAAATGATGGAATGCGTCGCCCCGGTCTCCTCGACGGCATCTTTGACGGTGTTGAAGACGGGCTGACCGCTCTCGATCGTCGTGCCGCCTTTGCCGGGCGTCACGCCGCCGACGATG
>JBHEMQ010000043.1:0-24767 GCA_046262475.1 Candidatus Velthaea sp. | reverse complement strand
GTATTCGAACGGGAGGTTCGAAACAGATGACGACCGGAACGAGCAGCGTCGCCGTGGTGGCGACGAGTGCGGCGCGCACCGACCGCCGCGCGCTCTCACAAGCATGGTATTCGGCGCTGCACCTCGCGGGCGCCGCTGCGCCGCGACCGATGCGCGCGCCGACGCCGCACGCCGCGGCGCGCACGCCGCAAACCGCGCAAGCACGGCCCGCGCAGAACGGCCGACGCGACGCGCCGGTCACGCGAGAGCCGCGCCGGCGCGCCGGGCCGCGAACCGTGGTGCCGTCGAACGCACCGGACCCGCGCAAAGAGACCGAGCTGACGCGCCGCATCGAACTCGCCGTCGTGCGCCGCTCCGCCGTGCGCACGGCCGTCGGCTCGGCCGTATTCGCGACCGCCGGCGGGCGCGTGCAGTTGTTCGTGCGCACTGACGCCGGTGCCACGCGCATCGTCGCGCTGTGTCCCACGCAACTCCGCGAACCGGTCGAACGCGCCCTCGCGCACGCCCGTGTTGCGCTGCGCGCGAGCGGCGTGCCCGTCGGGGCCGCGACATGATCGGTTCGGCGACGATGGACGCGCTCGCGCGCATTCAAAGCCGCGCTGAGGATGCGCTGCAAGCGTACCGTGCAGGCGGCGCCGCGCGAAGCGACGACGCGAATCTGGCGTCGCGGCCGCCGGAGTACGCAAGCGATCCGCTCAGCGTCGCGGCTCCGGCGAATGCGTATTTCGCGACGGCCGATGCTGCGGGGCGCACGGCGTACACGCGCGATGGAGGCTTCCGGCTCGCGGACGGAGCGCTGGTCACAAAGGATGGGCGCGCCGTGCTCGGCTTTCCGGCCGGCGACGCGCGCGGCGCGGTGCCGCTGCCCCTGCGCCTGCCGGCCGCCGATGTTGCGCTCGGGCGCTGCGGCGACGCCCGCATCGAGAGCGACGGTACCCTCGCATTCACACGAACGTCAGTGGATCCGCGCACCGCCGAACTGACGGTCGAACGCGTTGTCGCGGGCAAGATCGGCCTCGCGCGATTTCCCGCCGGTACGCTCCCGGTTCGTATCGATGGTGCGCATGTCGGCGCGCCGCGCGGCGTGCCGCCGCATCTCGGAACGCCGGCCGACGGCGTTTTCGCGGGCCTTGCGACGTATGCGCGCGACACCGGCGCGATCGACGTCGAGACGAGCATCGCGAAACTTGCGGAGGCGTATCTCGCATTCTCGGCACTCCACGCCGCGCAGAAAGCGCGTGGCGCCGCCGATAAGACCAGCATGGACCTGGTGAAGTGATCGCCGACCTCGCCTTCGGCCGGTCCGACGCCCGCGGCGTGCGCGCTGCGCGGTTCGTTCCGCGCTCGAGCATCCCGCTTGCCGCCGCCTGCCTCGTCGCGGGAGGCGTTCGCGAAACGCTGCGCGAGTTGTTCGGCCGGCGCTGCGAGGTGACGCTCGGGGAGCCCGTACCGCTCGGCCACGGTGCGTGGCTGGACCTGACCCGCGATGCGCTGTGCTTTCTCACGCGCGGCCGTCAAACGGACGCTGTGCTCGTGCTTGCGGCCACCGATGCGCGCGCGCTGGTGCGCCGCGCTTTCGGTGAAGCGGATGCGGCGTCGCCGGTGCCGTGCAGTGCGCTCGAGCTTGCCGCGATCGACCGCATCGCCGCGCGGTGCGCCACGGCGTTCGACCCGCTGTGTGCCGAGCGGCGGGGCGGTACGCACCGTCTCGAAGCCGGCGCGCTTCCCGATTGCGTGGCGTTTTTCGACGTGCGCGTGCAGGCGCCGGTGGCCTTGACGCTCGGCATCGGCATCGTCCGGGACCTGCCCGACCCGGGTCCCGGGCCGGCCATTCGGCCGGCGGCGCTCGCCGGCGTTCCCTTGCGTCTCAGTGCCGTCGTCGGGACGGCATCGGTTTCCGCACACCGGTTTCTCGCGTTGCGCACGGGTGACGTCGTGCGGCTCGATGCCAAGGTCGGCTCTTTGGGCGCCTTGAACGTCGGAGATCAACGGATCGCGGCGGGCGCGTGCGGCGTCGCTGGAGCACGTCACGCATTCGCGATACACCACGTCGACGGACGGGAAGTGGGGCCGTAATGGCGGCGCAGGACAACGGCAAGAATCTCGATCTCCTCATGAACGTTCCGCTGAAGATCACGGCGGAGCTCGGTTCGTGCAAGATGCTCGTCGAGGATATTCTCAAACTCGGAACGGGCTCGGTCGTCGAGCTCGACCGCATCGCCGGCGGCCCGGTCGATCTGCTCGTCAACGATAAGCTCGTCGCGCGCGGCGAAGTCGTCGCGATCGACGAGAATTTCGGTGTGCGAATCACCGAGCTGATCGAAAAACCGTAACGGGCACATTTCGCCGGACACCGAGGGCGCCCGAACGTCCTGCGGCGGCCGCGACTTCCGGCGCGCGGCGGCGTAACGTTCGCTCCATCTGAAGCTGCCGCGCCGGGGTATAGTCCGCATATGGCTTTCGACGCCCTCCGCGCCGCCGAGGCGATCGTGCAACACGCGAATGCCGGCAAACCGCCTGACTCCGAGCTCACGCACGTCGAGGGTGTCGTCGTGTCGGTCGAGCGCGGCATCGTCGAACTGCGCGACACCGTCGTCGGCGGTATGCGGCGGTTGATCGCGCCGCCGCTGATCGCCGAAGGACTGAAGCGTTCGACCGGCGTGGTAACCCTCGTCGTCGACGATTCGAATCACGTCGTAACGCACATCCGCTAGTCACACGGCGGACATGTGCCGCCGTCATACTGGCGGCATGCAAGGATTGCTCTCGCTCGCCGCGCACGGCCGCTCGTCGCTTCCGCTCGACGTGCTCGCGGGACTCACGCTGCTTTCCATCGCGCCGTTCGTGCTGGTGCTTTCCACATCGTTCGTGCGGATCGTCGTCGTGCTGTCGCTGGTGCGCTCCGCCATCGGCGCGGCATCGCTGCCGCCGAATGTCGTACTCACCGGCTTAGCGTTGGTCTTGACGTTCGTTATCATGGCGCCGACCTTCGAGCGCGTCTCGCACGATGCCATCGAACCATACGCCGCAGGCCGGCTGTCGCAAGCCGCTTTCGTGGACCACGCGCTCGAACCGCTGCGCGGCTTCATGCTGCGGCAAACGAAGACGAAGGATATCGCGGTTTTCGCACACGTCGCGCGGCGTCCGCCGGGCGAGCAAACCGGCGCGGCACCGCTCACCGTGCTCGTGCCCGCGTTCGTTGTCGGCGAGCTGCGCAGCGCATTCGCGATCGGAGTGGCGCTCTATCTGCCGTTCGTCGCGATCGACCTGGCAGTGGCGGCGATCCTCATGGGTCTCGGCATGTTCATGCTCAGCCCGCCCGTGATATCGCTGCCCTGCAAGCTGCTGCTCTTCGTGGTAGTCGACGGGTGGGCGCTGGTGTGCAACGGGGTCGTCGCGAGCTTCAGGTAGAAGCAACCGAGGTGCGGATTACGGATCGTCTGCGCGCACGCGCGCCGTTCTTTTCCTTCGAGTTCTTCCCGCCGCAAACCGATACGGGAACCGCGTCGCTATTCGCGACGATCGGCGCGCTCAAACCGCTGCACCCGGCGTTCGTCTCGATCACGTACGGCGCGGGCGGCTCGACGCGCAAGCGCACGGTCGAACTCGCAAAGCGCATCAAGAACGATCTCGGCATCGAAGTGCTCGCGCATATGACGTGCTCGGGCGCGGGCATCGATGAACTCCGCGAAATTTTCAACGAGCTCGACGCCTCGGGTATCGAGAACGTGCTCGCCCTCCGCGGCGATCCACCGAAGGGCACGACGGAGTTCGTGGCGCACGCGGAAGGTTTCCGCTACGCGAGCGACCTCGTTGCGCTGCTCGAGCGCGAGTACGATTTTTGCATCGGCGGCGCGGCCTATCCGGAGAAGCATCCCGAGGCATCGAGCCTGCACGCGGATCTCGACGCCGTGGAACGGAAAGTCAACGCCGGCGCGCGCTTCCTGATCACGCAGCTGTTCTTCGACAACCGGCTCTATTTCGATTTCGTCGCGCGCGTTCGGGCACGCGGCGTCAACGTGCCGGTTCTGCCCGGCATCATGCCGATCACCAACTACGACCAAATCGACCGCTTCACGAAGAACTGCGGCGCCACGATTCCGCCGGCGTTGCGCGCCGAACTCGAGAGCCGGCGCGGCGAGCCGGAGGCGGTCGCCGAGCTCGGCGTCGCCTTCGCGACGCTGCAATGCGTTGAACTGCTCGACGGCGGCGCACCCGGCATTCATTTTTACACGCTCAACAAATCGCCGGCAACGCGCGCGGTCGTGTCAGCGCTCTACGCGTCGCGCTTTGCCGCGCTCGACGCGACGGTGCAGCACACGGCGTAGATAAACACGCTTACCGCCCGGCATGTAACCCGCCGGAAACATCGCGGCTGCGTCGCGGCTACGAGCGTGCCGTAGGGTTGCCCAATGGGGGAATTTGAAGTCCTGCTGCGCGATGCGCTCATCGTCACCGCCGTCCTGACGCTCCCGGTCCTCGGGCTGGCGACGCTCGTCGGGCTCGTCGTGGCGGTGCTCCAGGCGGCGACGCAAATTCAGGAACAGACGCTCACGCTGCTGCCGAAAGTAATCGTCGTCGGCGCGGTCGTTACGGCCGGTGGAGCGTACGGCATGCAGTTGTGTGCCGCACTCTTCGTCGAAGCGCTCGCGCAAATTCCGGCGCTGGTCCGCGGCGGATGACGCAGACGGCGTTGCTCGTCTTCGCGCGCGGTGCCGGCTTGATGTTTCGCGCGCCCGGCTTTACGCATCCGAGCGTCCCCATGATCGTGCGCCTCGGGTTTGCGCTCGCGCTGGCGCTCTGCGTCGCGCCGGGTGTCGCTCCGCACGCGGAAATGGACCTCGCCGCATTCACGGTCGCGATCGCGGGCGAAGTCGCACTCGGTGCGGCGATGGGGATCGGGGCATCGCTGCTGTACGACGGCGCGTACTACGCCGGGCGGCTCATCGACGACTACGTCGGCGTGCGCGGCAGTCTTCCGAACGCCGCGGTTATTTCGGCGCAAGGGTTCGGGCGTTTGTGGTCGTCGGTGTTTCTCGCGGGTTTTTTTCTGCTCGACGGCTACGCCATCGTCGTGAATGCGTTTGCGGCGAGCTTCGCGCGCGTCGGTGCGGGAGCGGCGGCCGCAAGCGATGCGTGGCTGCGGTTCGCGCTCTTGCTGCCTGCGACCATCGTGCAGGCGGCGCTCACCTTCGCGGCGCCGGCCATCGCCGTGGCCGCCCTCGTGCAGCTTTCACTCGCCGCCGTCGCGCGCGTCGTGCCGCGCTTTGCCAGCTTCACGCTCTCGTTTCCGATCGTATTCGCCGCCGCCGTGCTCGTCGCGATCGTGACGGTCCCGCTGTTCGCGCCGTTGTCGGCGCGGCCATGGCTGCTCGCACCCTACGGAGCGGCGCCATGAGCGCGAATCACGAACAGCGCCCGCACGATGCGAGCCGCGCGCGCAAACAGCGTGCCAAACGCGAGGGCAACGTCGCGCGTTCCGCAGAGATTTCGGGCGTCGCCGGGTTCGCAGGCGCGACCCTCGCGGCGTTCGCCGCCACGCCGCTGGCAGGCGGCGCCGCCGTCGCCGCGTTCCGGTCAGCGGCCGCGGATATGCGCGCGCCCCACCTAAGCGGCATGCTGTGCGCCGTCGTCGCACTTGCGTTCATTCCGGCAGCCGGTGGGCTGACGGCGGCGACCGGTGCGGGCCTCATGCAGACCGGCGGCCTGCGCGCCGTCGCGCCCAAAGTGGAACTTTCACGCCTGTCACCGTCGGCGGGCTTGAAGCGCATGTTCGGCGGCGAAGCGGTCGTCGGTGCGGCGCGTGCGCTCGTCGCGTTTGTTGCCGCCACGTGCGCCATGTGGCCGCTCGCGGATGCGTTCTTCCTCCGCGCGACGACCGCCGGCGGGGCCGGTGCCTTCGCGGCCCTCAGCGCCGGGGCCGCGCAGCGCGCGCTTCTCACGGCGCTCGCCGTCGGCGGGGCTTTTGCATGTGCCGACTACGTGCTGATGCACCGACGCTGGCTGCGTGGCATCAAGATGTCGCACGAAGAGTTCAGGCGCGATCAGAAGGAGAACGACGGCGACCCGCACGCGCGTTCGCGGCGCACGCAGGCACACCGCACGCTGGTGCGCGGCTCCATCCGGCGAACGCGCGACGCCTCCTTTGTTGTCGTGAATCCGACGCATATCGCCGTTGCTGTGCGATACGCGCCGCCGGCAGTTGCGGTGCCGGAAATTTTAGTGCGTGCGGCGGACGAAGCCGCGCTCGCGGTGCGGGCGCTGGCAGCGCAACACGCGATACCGGTCGTCGAAAACGTTCCGCTCGCGCGGATGCTGTTCGCGCATGGCGAAGCAGGCCGGCCGATTCCCGGCGACACCTTTGTGGCGGTGGCATACGTGATCGCTGCACTCGCACGTGAGGGCACATTCGCATGAACGGTCGGGTGACGTCGGGGTTCGCGGCGCTCGTGCTCGGCATCGTCGCCATCCTGATCGTGCCGCTGCCGCCGGTGCTCCTCGACGCGCTGCTTGCGATCAATATCTTCGGGTCCGCGCTGGTGCTGCTCATCAGCTTGCGCGTGGAAGAGCCGCTGGAGTTTTCGGCCTTCGCGCCGTCGCTGCTGCTTGCGACGCTTTTCCGTCTGTCCCTGGACGTCAGCGCGACGCGGCTCATCCTGACGCAAGGCCACGTCCCCGGCGGCGCCGGCAGCGTGATCCCTGCGTTCGGCGAGTTCGTCGTGCGCGGCAACGTCGTCGTGGGACTCATCATCTTCGCGATTTTGATTACGATTCAATTCGTCGTAATCGCGACCGGTGCCCAGCGGGTTGCCGAAGTGTGCGCGCGCTTCACGCTCGATGCCATGCCAGGTAAGCAGATGGCGATCGACGCCGACGTTCACGCCGGCGTGCTGGACGCCGACGGTGCGCGGCGCAAGCGTGCGCGCGTCCAGCGCGAAGCGGATTTTTACGCAGCGATGGACGGCGCCGGAAAGTTCGTCAAAGGCGATGCAATCGCCGCGCTCGTGATCGTCGTACTGAACTTGCTCGGCGGCATCGTCGTCGGCATCGCGTATCACGGATTGTCGCCGCTGGAGTCGGTCCAGACGTTCTCGCTGCTGTCGATCGGCAACGCGCTCGTCACGACCCTGCCCGCATTTCTCATTTCCACCGCGATGGGGTTGATGGTGACGCGCGTCGCCGGCGACGGCGCGCTCGGCGTCGACCTGGCTCTGCAGCTCATCGGGCGGCCGGACGTCCTGCGAACAGCGGCGACGCTGATGACCGTGCTCGGCTTCGTGCCGGCTCTCCCGGGGCCGCTTTTCATCGCACTCGGGGCGTCGGCGTTCGCGGGCGCGGCGCTCGCGGACAAACGGCGCAAGCGCATGGAATCGAACGCACGCGGTGAGGCGGAAAAGGCGCGCAAGAGCGCCATTCGACGGCCCGAACTCGCACTGGGTCTCGTCGGCGTCGATGCGGTCGCTGTCGACGTCGGCAGCGAGCTGTACGCGCTGCTGTCGCCGCCGAACGCCGATGCGCTCCTCGATCGCATCGGCGACGTGCGGCGCGCGCTTGCGGCCGAGCTCGGCATCGTGTTGCCGGGAGTCCGGCTGCGCGACGACGGATTTCGCGATCCGCACACGTACGCGATTCGCATTCGCGACCGCATCGTCGGCGAAGGAACGCTACGCCTCGACCGTCTCATCGCCGTCGGGCCGCCGGCCGTGCTCGCGCAGCTGCACGGTGAGGAAACGCTAGAACCGGTCTACGCCTTGCGGGCGAAGTGGATCGAATACGACCAGCGCGAACGTGCCAACACCGCCGGCGCGCTCACCTTCGACGCGGTCTCGATCGTC
The DNA here is from genome assembly GCA_046262475.1 of Candidatus Velthaea sp. GTDB lineage: Bacteria > Vulcanimicrobiota > Vulcanimicrobiia > Vulcanimicrobiales > Vulcanimicrobiaceae > JBHEMQ01. The sequence continues at coordinate 16,932 of JBHEMQ010000043.1, read as the reverse complement.
GGGTCGCATCTTTCCGAGAACGTGCGGCGGCATGCCGCCGAACTGCTCGGCCGTCAAGAGTTTCACACCCTGGTCGAGCATCTGCGCGCGGCGGTTCCGTCGTTGGTCAAAGACGTCGGCACGGATCTGTTGCCGGTCGCCAGCGCGCATCGCGTGTTCACGGCGCTCCTACGGGAACGGGTCTGGCCGCGGGACCCGATCGCCGTCTTCGAGGCGATGCTCGATGCGGCCGCCGGCACGCGCGACATCGGCGAACTCACCGAAGCCGCCCGCCGCGCCGTCGTACCGCAGCAATTCCGGCGGGACGGCGTGGCACGCATCACGCCGCTGATCTTCGCGCCGGAATTCGAGGCCGAGCTCGCGCGCATGTGGACGAGCGCGGACGGCCTCGCACCGGACCCCCAAACGGCGTTGCACGTACGCGAGTGGATCGGCCGCTATGTCGCCGATGCATCGCTCGCCCCGCACGCCGTCGTTGCCACCGCTGCGCTGCGTCCGAAACTGGCGGACTTTTTCGACCGCACGGCGTTGCCCGTCGACGTCTACGCCTATACCGAAATTCCGGCGGAGGTGGCCATCGAACCCGCCGGCATCATTGACGCGCCGAAACCCCTGGCGGCATAGGGTGCAGTGACGCCACGCGCGTTACGCCTTGCCGTTCTGCGTCCGCCCCGACGCCGCGCACGCCGGGCACCGGCCCGTGATCGTGAGCGACGCATCGATGTCGTCGTAGCGGTGTGATTCTGCGATCGTCTGCGCGACGCTCTGTACGTCCGGCGCCGGGACGTTGGTGATGTCATAGCAGACGGCGCACACCAAGTGATGGTGTTTGTCCAGTGACGCCTCGTAGCGCGCCGCCAGGCCGGCGTACGCAAACATCTGCACCAGGCCGATTTCCCGCAGGATATCGAGCGTGCGGTAGATCGTTCCCAGACTAACCCCTGGGAGCTCGGCCCGGACGCGCTCCAGAATCGTTTCCGCGCTGACATGCGCGCCGTCGGCCAGGGCGCGCAGGATCGCGGAACGCTGTTTGGTCAGCCGGTAGCGGCTCTGCAGGAGGCCTGCGTCGACGCCTTTGGAGTCCATCGGAAGCGTCCTCCGAAGCTGCCCTGCGTCGTTTGACGCTGGTCTGCGAGCCTGCTACAATGCGTTGGTTCACCCCTTCCCCGAAGCGCGCGGTATGTGGAAGAAGCTCAAAAGACCGCTTCAGGCGGTCCTTTTAATCGTGATCGTCGGCCTGTGCATCTGGACGATCGTCCCGATTCAGCAGAAGATCCATCTCGGTCTCGACCTGCAGGGCGGCGTTCGCGTTTTGCTCGAGCTGGAACCGAGCGAAACGGTCAAGACGATCACGTCGGACGTTCAAAACCAGGTCCAGCTGGTCGTCGAAAATCGTGTGAACGGCCTCGGCGTTTCCGAGCCCGTCATCACCAAAGTCGGCACGAATCGGCTGCTGGTCGAACTGCCGGCGGTGAAGAACGTCGATGAGGCGGAACGCCTGCTGAAAGAAGCGGCGGTTCTGGAATTCAAGATCGTGCCGCCGAAGATCAGCCAGCGCGCGCGCGTCGACAAGAAGTACGCCGACGATCCCAACGGCGCGTACAAGGATGCTGGCGCCGTCGTGTACACGGGCGCGGAGTTGAAGGGGGCGCAGGCCGCGTACGGTCAAAGCGGCGATCCGCAAATTGATTTTCAAACGAAAGATCCGAAAAAGTTCGGTCAGCTCACGCAGAAATATTTCGGTCAGATTCTCGGCATCTTCCTCGACAAGAAATGGGTGTCGGACGCGACGATCGAGGGCGTCATCACCGACAGCGGGCTGATCCACGGCAGCTTCACCGAAGACGATGTCTCGCGCATCGCGAACGAACTGAACGCCGGCGCGTTGCCCGTGCCCACGAAGATCGTCGAAAAAGACGAAGTCGGGCCGATTCTCGGCAAGGACGACCTGATCAAGTCGCTCTATGCCTCGGCCATCGGGCTCGCACTCGTGCTGCTCTTCATGGGCATCATGTACCGGCTGCCCGGCGTGCTCGCCGACGTTGCGCTGATCGTCTACGTCGTGGCGCTGCTCGCGCTGCTTGCGGCCGCGAAGGCGGTGCTTACCCTGCCCGGCATCGCGGGCTTCGTGCTGTCGATCGGTATGGCCGTCGATGCGAACGTGCTGATCTTCGAGCGGTTGAAAGAAGAATTGTGGGCCGGCAAGAGCCTGCGTTCGGCCGTGCGCATCGGATTCCAGCGCGCGTTTTCGTCAGTGTTCGACAGCCACTTCACGACGATCGTCGGGGCCGGTGTGTTGTATCTGCTCGGCACCGGTACGGTGAAGGGCTTCGCATACACACTCTTCTGGGGGACGGCATTTTCGCTGATTACCGCCGTCTTCATCACGCGGTTCTTCATGGACGTGGTCGTCGAGAACAACCTCGCAACGGGCCACAAAGTGTACGGAGCGTAGCGCGATGTTTTTCCGCCGTCTCAATTGGAACGTCGTCGGCTGGTTCACGATCGTCTCCAACATCTCGTACGCAATCATTTTGGCGGGCTTGCTCGCCATGGCGTATCACTACTTCACCACCGGCTCGCTGCTGCGTTTCGGCCTGTCGTTCACCGGCGGAACGGACATCACGGCGAAGTTCGACCGCAGCGTCACGAAAGATCAGCTCACAGGCGCGCTGACGTCGATCGGCGTGGCGGATGCACAGGTCAACACACTGACCAAAGCCGGCGATCAAGGCACGCCGCGCTGGACCATCGAGACGCAGAAAGATTTCGGCGATCAGACCGCGCCGCTGTGGAAGGCGCTCAACGGCATCGCTCCGGTCGACCGTTCGCAGTCGGCGATTTCGTCCGTCGGACCGTCCTTGTCGCACGAGTACTTGTTCAACGCAGTCAAGGCGCTCGTCATCGCCATCGCGATCCAGTTCATCTACATCGCGTTCCGGTTCGGCTGGAATTACATTTTCGGTCTCGTTACCGTCATCGCGCTCGTGCGTGACTCGGCGATGATGATCGGCATCTACGCGATCGCCGACAAGCGCGTCGACGATGCGTTTCTCGCGGCAGTCCTCACCGTCATCGGCTACTCCGTCATGGACACGATCGTGATTCTCGACCGCATCCGTGAGAACGTCAAGCTGATGGCCGGGGATCCGTTCGACCGGATCGTCAACACCTCGATTCTGCAGACCATGACCCGTTCGGTGAACACGCTGGCCACCGTCGTCATCACGCTCGTCGCGCTGCTCGCGCTCGGCGGAGCGTCGCTGCAAAATTTCGCGTTCGCACTGCTCGTCGGCATCTGCTCCGGCGGCTACCACTCGATCTTCTATTCGGCCCCGCTGGTCGCGCGGTTCCAGGCCGGCCAGAAGCGGCGTGCACGCGTGTCGTCCGCATCGCTCGAAGCCGGGCCGCGCACCGTCGCCGAAGCGCGCGCGCAAGCAGCAAAAGCCGGCGGCTTGAGTCGCGACGAGGTCATCGCGGCCCGCAAGGCGCGGCGCGAGCGCGAGCGGCAGGCGTCGCAGCGGCCGCCGGGGTCGCCCGCGCGGTACAAGCGCCGCCGGCCGAACGAGCCGCTGACCGGCGGCGTCGGCGTTGCGGAACCGCTGCTCGATCACGACGTCGACGAAGCGCTGCTCGACGAGTACGCCCCCGAGCACGAGCACGACCGGGTACTCGATCCGCTCGACGCGCAGATCGCCGGCCAGCACGACCGCGACTACGAGATGGGCCACGAAGAAATCCATCTCGACCTCGAAGCGGTCGATGCGCCGCACTACGCCCAGCCTGAAGAGCCGCCGTCACCGCCGGCCGCCCCGCCGCGATAAGCAAACCCTCGCGCTCGAAATCATCGGCGCTGCCGCCTCCGACACCGTCGGAGGCGGCGTTCGATGCGCTGCTCGCCACCTTCGGCCGAGAACCGGCGCCCCGGCACGCGAGCACACCGCAGTCCGCCGGCGGCGGTGATGCGGCCGCGTTTCTCGATGAGCTCTTCGCGAAGAGCGCGACGTATCTCGAACGCGACCGCTACGCGACGATCGGCGATGCGTCCGAGTTTTTTACGAAGGTCGTCGGTGTCACGTTCGAGGGACGTCAAGACGTGGCCGGCGGCTTGCAGCCGGGCGACGTGTTGGAATTGCGTCGCGACCCGCACAACCCGTACGATCCCAATGCCGTCGCGGTGTGGTACGGCGCCTTGCAGGTGGGATTTCTCAAGCGTGAAATCGCGCGCCGGCTCGCGGAAAATTTCGATGCCGGCGAACGCTATCACGCGGAAGTGGGCAGCGTTACCGGCGGCGGCGAGCGCAGCACCGGCATCAATATTTTTGTGCGGCGCGAACGCCGCGAACGCGAACGCTCGCAAGCGGCAACCGCCGGAACGGTGTCGCGCGACGACGTCTTGACGGCGCTGATCGGCGAGCGACCGCTGCGCGAGGCGCAGCGCGCCGTGCTCGACCGGCTCGACGCGGGGAAGAACACGCTGGCAGTCCTCGGAACCGGGCGCGGCAAGTCACTGTGCTTCCAATTTCCCGCGGCGGTTCGCGCACTGGAGACCGGCGCCAAGACGCTCGTGCTGTATCCGCTGCGTGCGCTTGCCAACGATCAATACGACGCGCTCGTGCGGCGCTTGGAACCGCTCGGGTTGCGCGTTTTTCGTGCGAACGGTGCGATCGAGTCAGCCGAGCGCGCCGCGCTGATGGATGCGCTCGAGAGCGGCGCGTGGGACATCATCTGCTCGACGCCGGAGTTCTTCGGTTTTCATCTCGAGCGCTTTCAGACCGAGGCGTCGCGCCCGTCGCTGGTCGTCGTCGATGAAGCGCATCATCTGGTCGAATCGAAGCATCGCCCGGCCTACGGCCGCATCGGCGAATCCATTGCGACGCTCGGTTCGCCGCAAGTGGTCGCGTTGACCGCTACGGCAAGTGACGATGTGTTCGCCGGCATCCGCTCGGCGCTCGCAATCGATGCGTGGGTGGTCGACCCGACGGTGCGCGAAAACCTGCGCATCGTCGATGCGCGCGGCGTCACCAACAAGTTCGCATACATCGACGAGCGCGTGCGCAATTCCGGCAAAGCCATCGTCTACTGCAACTCACGCAGCGAGGCGACCAAAGTCGCGGAGCGTTTGCGCGGAGCAGCCGGCAATCACGTGGCATTCTATCACGCGGGCGTTTCGTCGACCGATCGATCGGCGGTGGAACGCCTCTTTCGCGAAGGCGGCGTCCGGATCGTCGTTGCGACGTCCGCATTCGGTGAAGGGATCGACTTGCCGGACGTGCGCAACGTTTTCTTGTATCACTTGAATTTCGATTTCACGGAGTTCAATCAGCAAGCGGGTCGGGCCGGGCGCGACGGCGGCGAGGCGGAGATTCACCTGCTCTTCGGTGAAGGCGACCGGCGCATCAACGACTTCATCATCGAGCGCGCGGCGCCCACGTTGTACACCTTGCGCGGAATGTACCGCGAACTACGGAAGACGGCGCCCGGCGGGACGCTGCATGCGACCAACGCCGACCTCGCCGCGATGCTCGACATGGATAAGGTCGACGCCGGAACCGTCGCCGGCGCCTTTCGAATTTTTGCGGATGCCGGTCTCGTCGACGTCGGCGAAGACGACGAGGGCCGGTTCGTGCGGTTCCGCGAGGTGGCCGGCAAGGTGGACCTCACGCGCAACGCTCGGTTTGCGGAAGGCGAAGCGGAGCGGGAGAATTTTCAGAAGTTCTGCGAACTCGTGCTCACGGCGCAAGCGAGCGTTCTCGAAAACGTCATCAATCGTCCGATTTATCCCTCGAACGTACCGCTCATCCGTTAGGACTTTCCTACGTGCCGGTATCGGCGACGGGCTTCGTCGGTACGAGGCGCGGCGGCGCATTTTTCACGAAGCGATCCAGCCATGCCACCATCTCGGCGAGCACGTCGCCGATCGATTCGCGGCCGAGGTAGCCGTGCGCTTCGGCCGGCAGCATCACGAGGCGCGCCGTCGCGCCGTTGCCTTTGAGTGCGGCGTACATCCGCTCCGACTGGATCGGGAACGTGCCGGTGTTGTCGTCTTTCATGCCGTGGATCATCAGCACTGGATCCGCGATCTTGTTCGCGAACGAAAACGGCGACATCTTGGTGTACAGATCGGTCGCTTCCCAATACGTTCGGCGTTCGTTCTGAAAGCCGAACGGCGTGAGCGTGCGATTGTAGGCGCCGCTGCGCGCGATACCGGCGCGGAAGAGGCGCGAGTGCGCCAGCAAGTTCATCGTCATGAAGGCGCCGTAACTATGACCGCCCACGCCGACGCGGTCCGGATCGGTCACGCCGATCTCGACGGCTTTGTCGATCGCCGCTTTCGCACCCGCGACCAGCTGCTCGAGATACGTATCGTTTACCGTGCGAGGGTCGTCGCCCAGAATCGGGATCGATGCATTGTCGAGCACGGCGTAACCGGCCAGCACCATGTAAATTTCCGACGGTCCGCCGATGGTTTGAAACGTCTGCGTGGTGTTCGTATTTTGCGAGGCGACGCCGGCGTCGTTGAACTCGGCCGGATACGCCCACAAAAACGTGGGTAGGCGCGTGCCTTCCTTATAGCCCGGCGGCAGATAGAGCGTGAACGAGAGATCGATGCCGTCCGGGCGCTTGTAGGTGACGACGCGCCGCTGCACCGCCTGCAGTTGCGGCGTCGGATCGGTGAAGTGCGTGAGCGCCCGGTCCCCGCTCGCGGTATGCACGTACACGTTGGGCGGCAGAACCGGCGACTGCCGCTGCAGCAAGAGCGTCTTGCCGTCGTCGTCGCTTGCCGCGAGCACCGTATCGAGCGGATCGAGCGCCGAACGGAACAGCCGCGTGGACGTTCCGTCCGACACATTGTAGCGGTCGAGAAACGGACGGCGTCCGTCCGGCCCGTATCCGGCGCCGCGCAAGTACACGACGTCGCCGTTGTGCACGACCACCGGTTGGCCGTTCCGCGCGAGCGTCGTAACGGGCTGTCCCGGATCGTTGTAGCGGTCGCCTTCGCGCAGCGGCTTGCCGAGAAGTGTCAGCGCGCCCGGAGTTCGCGCGTCGATCAGGGAGATGCGGCTGAGGCGGGTGCGCCGGTCGTTCTCGCGCACGAGCGCGCGGTCGTCGCCGGCAAACCATGTCAGGTCGACCGCACGCGTCGCCGTGCGCGCGATCTCCGCTGCGGCCGTCTTCGCCACGAGGTCGCGCACCAGAATTCTATCGCCTGGCCGCGCATCACCGTTTGCTCCAGCAGCGCCGGTGCCGACCGATTCCATCCATGAAAGCGTCGCCGCGAAATTCGGCTTCCATTCGACGTTGCGCGGGCCCGGCGGGACGCTGTCCTCGCGCAGGGCATCCTGCAGCGGCCGGTCGACAAGCGTAAGCACGTTGGCGCCGCCGGCGGTGATCACGGCGGTTTCCCGCGGAAAGCGCTCGAAGGGAAAAAGGTACGAAAACGGGCGATGCACGCGCTCGACGAGTAAGTATCCGCCGCTCGGCGCGGGCGAGACGCGCGTGTACATGGCGCGTTCGCCGAACGCGGCCGCTGCGGCGTGCGCCGTATCGACGAGCGCGAGCCGCGACGTGCTGTAGTATGCGAACAGATCTTCGTCGTGCGGATTCTCGAGCAGATCCTCGTACGTGACGATGGTGCCGGCCTTGCCGGACGTTTCTTGGATCACGGGCCCCGGCGGTACCACCGGTTCGGGCGGCGCGGGGCCGCGCCGGTCGAGCACGCGCGCAACGAGATGCGTGCCGTCGGGCATCCAGGCCACCGGATCTCCGAAGAGCCCGTTCAGCTTCACGCCTTCGACCCGCCGCACGGCGCCGGTCGCTGACGAGCCGACGTAGAGATCGATGCCGGCCGTTGTCGCGTTGCCGAGCGCGAACCGTTTGCCGTCCGGGCTGAAGCGCAACGACGTCACGCGCGCGCTCGGCGGCAGCCGCACCGGCAGCATCGCACCGTCCGACACCCGTTCGAGCGTCAGCGTCGTGTACGCCGGCGCGTGATGGATGCCGTTCGTGCGCGGATCGATGCGCAAGCCGGCGAGCCGCAGCATCGGCTGCGCGAGATCGGCGATCGGCGGGTACCGCAGCGGCGTTGCGACCGCGACGGTGTCGCGCGCGGGGCTGACCAGCACCACCGGCAGCGCGGGCGCGCGCAGGACGTCCTGGATCGGCTTGGGCGGAAGCCGGTACGATTGGTCTTGCGCGCCGGCGGGCGACAGCGAACACAGGAGCGCGGCGACCAACGCCGCGAGCGAACGGGGTGCGTGCATGCATCATCGCTACACGACGACGGCTTGCGACGCCTCCGTCGCGCGCTACGCTTCCAGGGAGCGCAATAGCGTCTCGCCGTCGATCGAGCCGCGTCCCGTTGCCGCATCCCAGCCCGGGGCGGCGGCATAGCCGCCGTTATTGCCGCGCGTGACATCGTGGAACGCAGCGGCCGGCGCGGCGTAGAGCGCCTTTTGCAAATCGCCGATCGGATGTCCGAGCCGTTGCTCGAGCCGTGCCGCGAGGGCGGCATACAGCGGTGCAACGGCGCTCGTGCCGCCGACCAGCGCAACATTGAATTTTCCGTGTGCGGCCGGCGCGACGATCGCGTAGCCCGTGCGCGGATCGGCATCGCCGGCGACGTCGGGCACGCCGCGGCCGGCAATCGGCAGACTGCGCTGGACGGCGGGTTTCGGGTTGATGCGGCTGACGCCGCCGCCGGTCGCGCCGGCGTGATTGCGCAGCTCGTTCCAAACCGTCTCGGTCTGAATGCTGCCGTTGGTGTGCGTCGTGAGTTTCGTGCCGCCGGCCGAAATTACCGAGGGGCTCGACGCTGGGAAATCCACGTGCGCGCGGCCGTCGCGCACGCCGTCGCTCGCGCCGCTGTCCCCGGCTGCGGTGAAGACGCTGACGCCCATGGCCTTCGCTTCTTTGAACAGTTCGTTGAACGCCGCGCGCGCCGGCGCGCTGAAGCGTTCCTCCGGACCGCCCCACGAAATGGAAATCGCGGTGTTGTGATGTCCGTCGTGCAGCGCCGTCGCAATCGCGTCGAGGAAACCGCGGTCGGTATTCGGCGCAACGTACATCGTCTTGTCGGCATTCGGCACGAGCGCGCCGATGATCTCCGCGTCGAGGGTGTTCTCTCCCGTCGGCCCGGGATCGCCCGGCGCGTCCGCGCCGCCGTCGATTTTCACCACATGAAAGGGCACGTGCGGCACGCCCAGCGATTTCGTGTAGAGGCGTTGCGCCGCATCGTCGTAATGTCCGCCGAGCGAAATGACGGCGACGTGCTCGCCCGCGCCGTCAGCCTGCGGGAAGTTGTATGCTTTCGCGACGTCGAGCGCGGTGTAGCCGTGCGCGCTCGCCGCGTGCGGATCCGCCGTCACGATGTGCGGGCGCGATGCCGCGCGATCTTCAAAACCGAAGACGCCGGTTACCGCACCGGCCAGCGAGGCCGGAACCGTAATTGCGCCGGCGCGGCCGCGATACGTTTCGCCGGCCGTGCGCATTTGCGCCAAATCAACGCCGAAGGCGGCGTGCATCTGCGCGGCGCTGCCCGATAATTTGACGGCCCGCGCGGCCGCGTCGATGCCGTCGATGCGTAACCCGTATTCGCGCGCGAACGCGCCCACACCGGCGATATCGGCCGGTCGCGCCGCGTGCTCGTGCTCGAAATCGTCACGCGACTGGCCGGCGTACCCATCCGGAATTGGATGCTGCGGCCGCAGGCGCACGGTAACGTCAATGTGCTGTCCCGCATCGACGGGCGCGACGACGCGCGCTTGTGCGTCGAGCGGCTTGTCGCTGCCCGCGACGACGACGCGATTGGACCGGACGGGAACGATGTTCACGAAGGGCGCCTCCGAGCGTGAAGAACGGTGTTTTCGTTCCATCACGCAGCTGAGCGGCGCGGCAAGACTCCGCGAGCCCCTACAGCGCCTGCGCTGGACCATCCGCGCGCAGAAAGCCGTAGGTCGTCGAATGATAGGCTTCCGCGGCCGAGCGGCGCGGGAAACGGCTGCCGGCGAGAAAATCCTCGCGCACGAAAAACGCATTCACGCCGTTCTCGTCCGTGCCGAGCAGCGCATAGCCGAGGCGCGCGCCGAGCGCTTCGAGCGACGCGAGGCTGGCGCCCATGTAGCCGTCCCGCGCCCAGCGGTGCTCCGCATTATAGCGCATGACCCAGCGCTCCGGCGGCGGACGCGTCGCGTTGTACTCGATGACGACGACGCGCGGCCGGAACGCCGCCAGCGCTTCCCACATCCAGTAATCGTTGCCGTCGATGTCGATCGAAAGCAAGTCGAACTCGAGCGGTATGCCGCAGCGGCGGAAGACGCCATCGATATTTTCGCTCGTCAGGAACGCGTGCTCCCGGCGAACGGCCGGAAACGGCCGGTAATTGTCGTTCAAGCGCGCGTACTGCGCGGCGTCGCCCTCGATCATAACGCCCGACCAGTCGCAATTGCGCGCGAGGTGCGCGGCATTGCACTCACGACCGTCCTCGACCCCGAACTCGACGAAGAATCGCCGGCCGGTGCCGATGCGACGAAAGATCTCTTGCAGAATGCCGTCCTCGCCGTTCTGGGAACAGACGCGCCTTTCGTACGCGTTCAGCGTGTTTGGTGCGACGATGCGCGTCGCCGCACGGCGCAGCGCGCGCACTGCGGCCTTCAGATACATCGGGCGCTATCGGACCAGCAGCAGCTCGGAATATCGCCGCTGCAGCAGCGTCTCAACCGATGCATCCACGATGCGCGCGCGACGCCGCTCTTCGATGAACCGCAAACGAAAGCCGTGCGCTGCGAGGTGCTCGAGAAATGCCTGCGGATCTTCGCCCGCGCTGCGCAGAAACGCCGGAATCAGTTCGAGAATCAGCACGAGCGGCTTGCCGTCGCTGAGGAGTTCCTGCGCGCCGCGGAGGACTGCCGGCTCCGCGCCTTCGGCATCGATCTTCACGAGGTCGGGCCGCCGGCCTGTCGCAGCGACGTGCGCGTCGAGCGTTGTGGTCCGCACGGTGATTGCCGCCGGCCGGTCCGACGGGTTCCATGGAATCTGCTCGAGCGAGGGCATCAGCGTGCCGTTGCCGCGATGGCGGTCGCGCGTAAAGAACTCCGCAGTACCAATGCTGTCCGTGAGCGCCAGCTCGTGCAGACAAACGATCTCGTGGAAGCCGTTGATCTCTGCGTTATCGCGCACGAGTGCCGCCAGCGCCGGATCAGGTTCGAAGGCGTCGACGGCGCCGCTCGTGCCGACGGCATGCGCGAACAGCACGGTGAAAAAGCCGACGTTCGCGCCGACCTCCAGCACCTGCATCCCGCGCTTTACGACCGTGCGGAGCGCGCGCTCGACGTGTTCTTCCCACACGCCGTCGATGATGAGATGCGGCGCCAGTGAAACATCGTTCGCATCGACGAAAAGCTTGAAACCGCGCGCCGTCCGAACGAGCACGCGGCCGTTGCCGACGTACACTGCGGTGTTGCGAATCACGCCGCTCTTTTCGGCGCCATGATTCGATGGCCTCGAAAGCAAAACGCGCGCGGCCCGCCGGCAAGCAGCCTATACCTCGGCAGCGGCGAGCAACCGCCGCGCGCGAGCATCGAACCAACGGCCACGCCATCGGTACTCGTAGTTGAAGCGCCGCACGACATTGCGCGCGCGAATCGCGGGCGATTGGCTACGGGCGATAGCCTGGTCTGCAAGCGCGTAGGCCCCGGACGAGCGGAGTTCGAGTTCGGCCCCGACGCGCCGTGCCGGCTCGGGATGCGAGCCGCGGTAGCGCAGCGCGCGCGGCCACAACGGCGCGAAGAATGCGACCGGATCCAGTGCCGCGACTTCCGCTTCATCGTGCGTGCGGCCGACTTGTCCGAGACCCGCATACTGGCGCCCTTTTTCCGCTTGATGACGCATGGGCAGCACCCACCCGTAATGATCGTACACGTACGGAATCGCAAGCGCGCCTCCCGCGACACCCGCGAGCCGTTCGTGCACCGGATTTTCCCAACGTAGTGCCGGCGTGACGCGAAAGAAACTGAGGCGCCGCTCGATCGACGTGTACCAGTTGAACGTTTGCATGTAGTGGCGCGTGTAGGCGTCAACGACGGCAATGCCGTCCGGCAGCGCGCTCAAATTCCGCGCGATCCTGCGTGCGGCGGGACGGTGCACTTCGTCTGCATCGATGAAAGCCGCCCAGCCGCCGACGCCGCGTGCGCGGTGCATATCGAGCACGCGATTGCGCGCCGCGGCGAAATTAACGAACGGTGCGCGGTCGATTTCCAGGGCGCCGCGCCGCGCAAATGGCGATTCGGCCAGCACGCGCGCGTTGACGCTGTCGCCGGCGCCGGAATTGTCGTTGACGAGTACGACGTCGACGACATCTTGCAAGCTTTCGAGCAACGCCGCGAGGAACGGCTCTTCACGCGCACCGACGATGAGGTGTCCCGCGACGTTCACGTTGCCTCCGCCACGACGCGCTCGAAGATGCGGAGCGTCGCTTCGGCGGTACGCCGCCAGCTCAGCGCGCCGGCGCGGCGGCGGCCGCGTTCCCCCAACTCCGCCGCGATCGCGCGATCTTTCAGAATCCGCGCGAGGGCTTCGGTAAACGCGCCGGCGTCGCCAGGCGGTGCGTACAATGCGGCGTCGCCGCCCGCTTCGCGCAGCGACGACGCGGCAGCGGCGACGACGGGAGCGCCGTAATTCATCGCCTCCAGAATCGGCAAGCCGAAGCCTTCGTACACCGAGGCGTACACGAACGCCGCGCACGCTCGGTAGAACGCGGCGAGCGTGTCGTCGTCGACGACGCCGAGCTGCGTCACGCGCACGCCGTCGTGCGGCGGCAGCGCGAACGTTTGCGGTCCAATCTGCACGAACCGGAGCGTCGCATCGCGTTCCGTCAACCGCCGCATCGCGGCGAAAACGGTTGCAAGATCTTTGCGCGGTTCGGTGCCGCCGACGTAGAGCACGAAGCGCCCGAACTGCACCGGATCGATCCTCGGCCGCACCGGCGTTCGCGGCGCGGCGACACCGAGCGGCACGGCGGAAATACGGTCCCGCGGCAGCGCGAGCACGCGCGTCAGTTCGTTCGCGGAAAAAATCGAGACGGTGACGATGTGCGCGCAGGCGCGCGCCGCCGCGAGAAACGGCGCGCGCGCGTCGTCGCTGAACCCGGGCAGCACGAACGTCGACGCGTCGTGCAACGTCGCGACGGCGGGTCCCCGAAAGCGCGGCTCCCACGACGGCCCGTTGAACGGAAACCACAGCATGTCGAAGCCGGCGCGCGCGGTGCCTGCGCGCGAACGGACGCGCCAGCGGTTCCCGCCGGCCGCGCGCCGGTAACGCGGCGCCGCGAAAAGCGGATGGCGTTCGGGCACAATCAACGAGATACGGATGCGGTCGGGGAAATCTGACTGCCATTCGTGCAGCAGCGCGCGCACGTATCGCCCGATGCCGCGCTGGTCCCCGGGAAGATTCCACGCATCGACGCCGGCATGAATCACGCCGCCGCAACCGCGCGCAGCACCGCGAGGGTTTCCGCGGCGCAGCGTTCCCAGGTGAACGCCGCCGCACGCAGCGGTCCGCGTGCGGCCAGGTCGGCGCGCGCCTCGGCATCGCTCGCAAGCTCGCCGAGCGCGCGCGTCCACGCGGCGGCGTCGTCGGGTGCATCGACGTACCGTATCGCTTCGCCGCCCACCTCCGGCAGCGACGCCGCGCGCGACGCCAGCACCGGTGCGCCGCACGCCATCGCCTCGAGCACCGGCAAGCCGAAACCTTCATACAGCGACGGCACGGCGACCAGCGTTGCGCCGCGGTACAACGCGACCAGTTCGGCGGTGCCGAGGTCCGCGCAGACGAGGGCTTCGGGCACGCGCGGATCCGGCCGCGTGAACACGAGCGTGTACGTGCCGGCGAGCGTTGCTCGGAACGCGCGCACGAGCGTGCCGACGTTCTTGTGCGCGTCGTGCGCACCGACGTACAACACGTACTTGCGATTGCGTGCCGCCGGGGGCAGCGCGTCCGGCGGCCCGGGCGCAAACGCGGCGTCGACGCCGAGCGCCACCGTATGAAGGGGCGTTCCGTCGACGCGGAGATAGCGCCGCACTTCGGCGGCGGTGAACGCCGAGTCACACACGATCGCGCGCGCCGTCGCCGCCGTGCGCACGAAGGGGCGCTGCTGCGATGCACGACGCGCCGCGTCGGCTGCCGGAAAGGCGAACGGCGCGACGTCGTGGATCGTCGCCGCCGCCGGGGCGCGGCCCGCGAAAAAGGTCCCGTTCCACGGATGCCACAACACGTCCGCGTCGCGCGGTACGCGGCGGGTGACGGCGGCCTCCCCGGCGCCGATCGCGCCCCCCAGCATGCGCCGGAGCCGCAGCGGAAATACGTCGCGTACGAGCAGCGTGAGGCGCACGTCGCCGCGCTGAGCGAAGCGTGTGAGGATTGCACGGACGTAACGGCCGATGCCGCGCGCGTCCTGTGACAGATCGCGCGCATCGACCGCGATGTGCAACGGCATCAGCGCGGGGGCGGCGGCGGCGGCGGTCCGGCGTTCGGACAAGGCCCGAGGTTCGTGCGACCGTCGGGGCCCGTGTGCTGCAAGATGTATAGAATGACCGACGGGAAGCCGCTCGTATCCGACCCGGGCGGCGGCAACTGCGCCGCGATCTCGTAATCGTCGCCGGGATGTTCGCGCAGGTTCGTACTCGACCACGGATCGGTGCGTTCGCCGTCCGGATACGCCCACTTGTACGGAAAGAATGCGGTCTCGGAATGGCCGTCGGGAAATTGCACGGTCGCGCTGACGTTCTCGTACGCCGTGCCGGCGACGTAGCGCGGCGCGCCTTTGATATTGAAGGTAACGGAACCGCACGGACGGTTCGCGTTGACGGCGCCGCTGCCGTTTCCGCCGCTTCCGTTTGCATCGCCCGTCCCGTTCTCGCCGCCGCCGGCGCCGGCGCCGGCGCCTTGCCCCGTGCCGCTGCCGGAGACTCCGCGCGCTCGCCCGAGGCCGCGCTGCGCCAGCATTGTGTACACGTCGAGCTTCGGCTTGGTAACCGGTCGCGCGACGCTGCCGCCGTGCACCGGCGCCTTCGGTCCCGCCGCATGCGGCGCAGCGACTTGCGGAACCGGCGCAGCGGTCGCGCGCGGCGGGACGCGAACCGGCGGGGGCGGCGGCGTGGGCGTCGGTCGCGGCGTGGGCGCCGGCGTCGGTCGCGGACGGCGTTCCATTGCCACACGCACGGCAGGAGCGGCGGCCTCCCGATGCTCGCCCGGTGCGCGGAGGAAACCGATCGCGATTTCATTGATGGCGATCGCCAGGGCGATGGAGATGATCCAGCGCCGCCGCGCATCCGGGTCGTTCAACGCCCTATCCTTCGGTCACGAAAAAGCCATCCCGTTCGGGATGGCTTTCCGTCGATGTCCCGACGCTACCCGGTTATGACGGGCGGACGCCGTACGTGCGATAATACCAATCGCTGAACTGCTGCTGGCTCGGATAGTAGCCGTATTTGTTGTAGAAATACGAGCGATACTGCGCCTGACGCCGCGCCTGCTCGCGCATCTCTTCCTGTTTGATGCGCTTCTTGTGATTGTAGTTGGTGATGCCGATCGCCGCCGCGGCACCGCCCAAAATGATGTTGCGGGTGCTGGCCGCGCCGTCCGCGAGGGCCGGCGCAACGGAACCGACGGTGACCGCCGCCGCGAGCGCGCTTGCCGAGAGAAACTTCGCGTTCATAATGCTCCTTGTATGCCCGCCGCGCTCGAGGCCGAAACCGGTTGATTGACTGGAGGGCGTGACGGCGGCGGGACGCTTCAAAATTGCTTCATCATAGGAACGAAATGCAGGTCAGGCGGGGTTCCCTGCGGGACCGGCGAACCGCGAGCCGGTGGCCGCCGAGCAGATCGAGTCGCTGATCCGGGCGATCCCGGATTTTCCGATTCCGGGCATCCTTTTTCGCGACATTACCCCCCTCTTGAAGGATGCGGCGGGCTTCAAAGCCCTCATCGACGTCTTCGCGGACCGGTACCGCGGCCAGCGGATCGATTGTGTGGTGGGCATCGAAGCACGCGGCTACATGATCGGCGCCCCGCTCGCCTACCAGCTCGGCGCGGGCTTCGTGCCCGTCCGCAAGCCGGGTAAGCTGCCTGGGACCAAGTTTACCGAGGAATACGCCCTCGAGTACGGCACGAATTCACTCGAGATCCACGACGACGCGGTCGGCGACGGCCAGCGCGTCTTGATCGTCGACGACCTTCTCGCGACGGGCGGCACGATCGCCGCGACGCTGAGACTGCTGGAGAAGCTCGGCGCGGATATCGCCGGGGTCGCAGTCTTGATCGAACTCGCCGCGCTCGGCGGCCGCAAGGCGCTCGGCGGGATCGACGTAACGTCGTTCATCACGTATTAAACACGCTTTTGGACCGAAGCAGTTGGACGCGAAAGCCTGTTGTGGTTAAGATAGGCCCTAATCCATGACAATCGACGAACTGGTAACGCGCGTCCGGCAGTACGACCCATCCCTGGATGGGGCGTGGCTGCGGTCTGTCTACGAGCTCGCCGACGCCGCGCACGATGGCCAGCTGCGTGCCTCGGGCGAACGGTACGTGGAGCATCCGCTCGCGGTCGCTGAGATTCTGGCCGACCTCGAGATGGATCGCGCGACGATTGCCGCCTCGCTGCTGCATGACGTGGTCGAAGATACGGTGGTGACGAGCGAAGAGGTTGCCGATCGCTTCGGACCGGAAATCGCCGCGCTCGTCGACGGCGTCACCAAACTGACCCGGATTCCGTACCAATCGAAGGAAGACGCGCAGGTCGAGAACTTGCGCAAAATGTTCTTGGCGATGGCCAAAGACATACGCGTCATCATCATCAAGCTGGCGGACCGTCTGCACAACATGCGAACGCTCGCGTCGCTTCCGCCGGCCAAGCAAACCGCCATCGCGAAAGAGACG
>JBHEMQ010000042.1:8644-24894 GCA_046262475.1 Candidatus Velthaea sp. | reverse complement strand
CGCCGACCGCGAGTTTGCGCCTCAGTCAGTTGCTGTCCGGTTTTCCTGAAGGCGGTTCGCTGGCGGATTGCGCCGCCGTCCGGCACGCCCTGGAAGAGGCGGTGACGCTCGATGCCACGCGTTCGCGCACGCGCGCCGACATCGTCGAGCTCGAGCGTATCCTCGAACGCATGGCCGCACGCATCGACGACGCCGTCGGCTATTTGCGTGAGAATTGGCAATTACACAGGCGCATCGCGGAAATTTGCCGCAATCGCGTGCTCGGGAACCTGTACATCACGCTGCTCGACGCGAACGAACCCGGCGCCGGCATCGCCATTCCGGACCGGCACCGCGCCGCGGACAACGAGCAGAATCTGGGCGCTCACCGCACGCTCGTTGCCGCCATCGCATCCGGCGAGGAGCGTCGCGCGCGCGACGCGGTCGGCGCGCACGAGGCCTTCTTCGCACCGGTCAGCAATCGGCCGTTGGTACCGCGCGCGACGAAAAAGAAGCGACGCACCCCGACGGCGCTGCGCGGTTCCGTGCGGCGGGTCGCGAGCGCAATCGCGACTTAGCCTTCGATCCCCTCGAAGGCACCCGCGCGGCGCGCGGTTTCCTCGTGGAAGTTCCAGTGCTTGCGCGTGATCGTGGGCGTCCACGTTTCGCGCGCGACCGCGGCCAACTCGGCGCCGCGCATGGCGCGCGGCTCGCCGAGCAGCGACGCGTGGTACTGGACGCGCGCGTTTTCTTCCGCACACACGTAGCGCGCCACCGCTTCTTCGACCGTCGCTCCGACGACGACGGCGCCGTGACCCCGCAGCACGAGTACCGGCGAATCGCCGAGCGCATCCGCGATCGCCTCGCCGCGTTCGCTCGTGTTGATCAGGTTCGCGTCGTCGAACACCGGCACGTCTTCCGGCAAGAACGATCCGATGCCGATCACCGGCAAGAGTGCACGGCCCGCGATCGACAGCGTAACGATGAATTCGGGATGCGAATGCACGACGGCTCCGATGTCGGGACGTCGCCGCATGATCGCGCGGTGAATGTGGAACTCGCTCGGCGGTTCGTCCCCGGAACCCACCGGTAAACCGCTCGACAGATCCACGGCGACGATATCGCCGCTCGTCAGCGTCGACCGGCTCGCCTTTCGCGAGTTTATCCACATCACGTTGGGCGCCGCTTCATCGCGCGCGCTGACGTGACCGTTCATGTCCATGATGCCCTTGAGGTTCAAAATCCGGACGGCGCGCGCGATAAGCGTCGGGTAGTCCGTGCGGTGAGCGGTTGCGATAGCCATCAGAACTTCGCCACCAACTCGTCTTTCAGCGCTTCGCGCCATTCCGCAACGAGCGGAATCGTCAGGTCGACGGCGCGGATGGTGCGATACGTCGCCGGGTCCGTCGCGCGGACGGGCTGGCCTTCCTCGAGCGCGCTCATCGCTTCCATCAGCAATTGGCGCATGACGATGATCGCGCGGTCGCTCGTACCGAGATGTTCCTGCGAACGGTCGACGATCGGTCCCATGCCTTCCTGCAGCGCCATGTCTTGCGTATTGATGCCTTCGATCCCGGTAAAGGTCTGGTTTTTCTGCAGGTCGCGGTCGATCATGTAATCGTTTCGCAAGTTCTTTTTCAAACGGTAGCCCGGCATCAGCAGGTCGTCCGGGCCGCGGCCGTACTTGGTCTCGAACTCAACGCCGTACTCGTGCGTGATCGGGATGCTCGGATCGTAGGAATACATCCAGTTATACACCCAGGTCGTACGATCGTCGATCGGTACCCAAATGTGACCGTTGATGGTCGGCACCTTTTCCATGCCCCCTTTGCGCCCCATGACGCGGCCGCGCATCTGTTGTGCGGGCATGATGTAATGATACGCACGCACGTACTGCTCGCCGCGCAGCGTCCGGATTCCGGCGTAGGTGTAACCGTAATCCGTCCGGTGCACTTCCAAGCGCGGCGCCGTATCCTGACTGCGTAGGTAATTCTTGTCGTGAATGTCCAAGTTGTGCGCAAACGACGAGTGCGAAGTGTCCAGACCCCCCTCCAGCGCTTGCAGCCAGTTGCACTCCTCGTACGTCTTGGAGGCAAATCGATGCGTCTCGGGCGCGCGCACCAACTCGTAATCGGGCGGCGGCGGCATAGCTTCGGGCGGCCCCATGTACGTCCAGATCAGTCCGCCGCCTTCCCAAGTCGGATAGGCCGGGATCGTGACCTTCGTTTTGAACAGACTGTCCGGCGGCTCCGACGGCATGTCGACGCAGTTGCCGGTGCGGTCGAACTTCCAGCCGTGATACACGCAACGCAGCCCGCACTCTTCGTTGCGGGCGAAGAACATCGGCGCGCGGCGGTGCGGACAATACGCGGAAACCAGCCCGACGTTGCCGTCGGTATCGCGATACGCGACGAGATCTTCGCTCAGCAACCGCACGCGGATGGGCGCGCCGTCCCTTTCGGGCAGCTCTTCGGAAAGCGCCGCGGGTATCCAGTACCGGCGCTGCAGTTCGCCCATCGGCGTTCCCGGGCCGACCCGGGTAATACGTTCGTTGTCTTGCGGTTTGAGCACGTGTCCTCCCAGTATCCGTGACTAAATCTTGAACGCTTCGAGCGTCTCGGGCGCGAACAGCTCGCGCGGCTCGAGCTTGCGCTTCGAGAGGCCTTGCTCGAACGAATAGCGCGCGAACACGTCGAGCGCCGGCACGTTCCCCTCGAATCCGTACGGCCAGAAATCCTTACCCATGAGCGCCCGCGTCGCTTCCGCGTCGGCGAACGACCACGGCAGCATGGTCTTGAGCGCGGCGGTCTGCTCCAGATCCGCATACGCGACGGCTTGCGCGCGGGTGAACGCTTTGAACAGCGCCATCGCGATCCACCGGTGGCCCTCGTAGAGTTCGCGCCGGATCACGACGGTGTGCATGATCGGGAAGATGCGCGTCTTTTCATAGTACGCGCGCTCGACCGGGACGTAATCTTCGAACAGCCGGCGCACGCCGGGCGCGCGACGCGCGTACGACGACGGCATGCGCGGACCGTGAAACGCATCGATCTCACCGCTCGCGAGCATCGCTGAAAGCGTTTGGTCGGGTCCGATCGGCTGCACGCGAATGTTCGGCGGCAAGTCGAGTTTGAGTTTCTCGGGCCGGCCGGGCTCTTCTTCACCGCCCGTCAGGTACGTGACGCTATCAACCGGGACGCCGTACTCGTCGGCAAGGATTCCTCGAATCCAAACGACGGCCGTCAGCTGAAACTCCGGTGTTCCAAAACGCTTCCCCGCGAGATCCGCCGGCGCGCGGATGCCGCTCTTCTCATTGATATACACGATGGAGTGCCGGAAGGCGCGCGACGGAAACACCGGTATCGCAATGAACGGATCGTCGGGCGTGAACTTCGAGACGAAATACGACGACAGCGACATTTCGGCAACGTCGAACTCGCGGTAGCGCGCCATCCGGAAAAACGTTTCCTCGACGGGCAGCGCCTGATACAGCAGCTCGATGCCGTCGACGGGGACGCTGCCGTCGGCCAGCGCGCGCGTGCGGTCGTAGTCCCAGCATGCCAGGCTCAGCCGCAATTTACCCACGCGCGTTCAATTCCACGGCGCGACCGTCACGTGAATGGCGTCGCCGGGTAACTCCCCGCCGACGAGCCGCAGCGCATGATCGACGCGCCCTAACTCGAATTCGTGGGTGGACATCGCGTCGAGATCGACGCTGCGCCGCGCCATCTGGCGGAGCGCAATTTCGACGGCGGCAAAGCTGTGACCGCGCACGCCGCGCACCACGATCTGGGAACGAATCAGCGCATCGAGATCGAACGCCACCGGTTTGCGTTTGTCCGCCGCGACGACCAGCGTTCCGCGCTTGCGCAAGACCGCGAGCGCCTCGTTGACGACGGCGTCCGCGCCGCCCGACGAAACGTCGACCACGACGTCGGCCAGCGCGCCGCCGGTCACGTGTGCGACGACGTCGCGCAGCGATTCACGATCTACCGCCACGACGTGATCGGCGCCGAGGCGGCGGGCGACCTCGAGACGATGCGCGTCGCGGGCGAGTCCGCTCACGATCACGAGACCCGCGCCGGCGGCTTTCGCGGCGACGACGCACGCCAGCCCTTGCTGCCCGGGGCCCTGCACGACGACGGTTTGACCCGGTCCCACGCGCGCGTCGAAGTGCATCCACTGAAACCCGTTGCCGAGCGGTAACGCCATCGCCGCGGTGCGCGGCGGCACCCCGGCGGGCACTTTGTGGATAACCGAACGCGGATGGAGATGCAGATACTGGCTATAGCCGCCCCACAGCGACGGCCACACGTCGAGCCCGGTCGTACCGTAGCGCAGCGACCCGGCGCGCGTGTGGTCCGTCTGCAGACACGAACGGTATTCACCCGCCCGGCAATCCGCGCAGAAGCCGCACGGCAAGTACTCCTCGAGCGCGACGAGGTCGCCTTCCCGAACGGCCCAGCGCTCGCGCGCGAGGTCGCCGAGCTTCGCAATGACGCCGACGTTCTCGTGGCCGAGGATTCGCGCGCCGCGGCTTTCGTCTTGATACGCCGGAATGTCGCTCCCGCATATCCCCGCGGCCAGAACGCGCAAGAGCCCCCCGTCCGGCGTGATGTCGGGCAAGGGCAGTTCGCGGATTTCCGTTTGCTTCGCGGCGACCGCAACGGCGGCACGCGAGGTGCCGCTCACCACTTCGCGAGCAGCTCCTCCGCAAATTCATCACGCCACTCGCGGTCGCGCTCGATCACGCGGTCGTAGGCGCGCACGTTCCGGTAGTCCTCGGGCAGCGTTCCGCGCGGCGCCGCCCCGGCCTCAATGGCGTCGGTCGCCTCCAGCAACAGCTGGCGCGTCACGATGATCGCCCGGTCCGTCGTGCCAAGGCGTTCCTGCGAACGGTCGCAGATGGGGCCCATGCCTTCCTGCAGCGCGAAATCTTGCGTGTTGATGCCTTTGATGCCGGTGAACGTCTTCGTCTTCTGTAGTTGGCGGTCGATGAAGTAGTCGTTGTCGAGATTCGCCTTGAGGCGGTAGCCCGGCAGCACGTCGTGTTTGCCGCGGCCGAACCGCGCTTCGTCTTCCCACGCGAAGTGCTCGTCGATCGGAACGTCGCGGTCGTAGCCGTACATCATGTTGTAAACGAAAGTATGCTCGTCGTCGATGGGCACCCAGATGTGCCCGTCGAGTTTGGGAACCTTCGCGCGCTTGCCGCCGACCCAATCCGTCACGTTCCCGCGCAGCTGCTGCGCCGGCATCAGATAATGATAGACGCGCACGTACAGGCCGTCGTCGCCGAGATCGCGCGTCGACGAATAGCGGAAACCATATGGAGTCTTCTCGACCTCGAGCTTCGGATGCGTGTCGCGGTTACGGATCCACGTCGGATCCTTCAAACGCTCGTTGTGCGCGAACGACGAGTGCGCCGTATCCAGGCCGCCTTCGAGGCCTTGGAGGTAATTGCAATGCTCGAACGTCTTCGAGACGAAACGGTGCGTCGGCGGAACGCGCAGCCACTCGTAGTCCGGCACCGGCGGCCTGTCCGCGCGCGGACCCATGTAGGTCCAAATCATGCCGCCGCCTTCCCAGGTGGGATAGGCCTTGATGGTGACCTTCGTCGCGAACAAGCTGTCGGGAGGTTCGGACGGCATCTCGACGCACGTGCCGGCGGAGTCGAACTTCCAGCCGTGATACACGCAGCGCAGCCCGCACTCTTCGTTGCGGCCGAAGAACATCGGCGCACGGCGATGCGGACAGAACGCGTCGACGAGTCCGACGCTGCCGTCGGTGGCGCGAAACGCAACCAAGTCCTCGCCCAGAATGCGCGCCCGCACGGGCGGCCCGTCGGCCTCCGGAAGTTCCTCGCTGAGAAGAACGGGTTGCCAATAGCGCCGGAAGAGTTCGCCTCCCGGCGTGCCCGGAGCTACCCGCACGAGCCGCTCGTTTTCTTCTTTTTTCAGCATCGCAATTGACTATACTTAATTGAGCGGGCGCGCGCACCTGCCGCAAATCGAACGGCGCGCATGCGAGGCCGACGGACACGCAGAACCAGGCGCCATGCCGACCGTAACCGTCGAGGGTATCGCCACGCGCTACGAGGTGGTGGGCGCGGGCCCCCCGCTCCTCATGTATGCCCCCGGCGGTTTCGACGCGACGCTCGAAAAGTGGACGACGCAGGGCGTCTACGCCACGATCAAGTTGTTAGAGCACTTGCCCGCGCGGTACGCGTGCATCATCTTCGACCGCCGGGAATGTGGGCAGTCCGGCGGGCGCGTCGAGCGTATCGCGTGGACCGACTACGCGGCGCAGGGCAAAGGCTTACTCGACCATCTCGGAATCGAGCGCGCGCATCTGCTCGGCGCGTGCATGGGCTGCTGTCCCGTTGCCGCCTTCGCCGTCGCCTATCCGGAGCGTCTGCTGAGCGCGATCTTGTACTGGCCCGTGGGCGGCGCGAAATACCGCATCAGCAGCCACCAGCGTTTCGCCGAGCATCTAGCGTTCGTGCAGCAGCACGGCCTCGGCGACGTCGTGAACCTCGTGCAGGCCGGCGGGAAAGCCTTCGGCGCCGACCCGCGCGGCGGGCCGTGGGCGTCGGTCATCAAGCGCGACGCCGATTTCGCCGCGGCGTACGCACGCGCCGACGTCGCCGCGTACAAGCTCATCGTCACCGCGATGGCGCGCACGCTGTTCGACCGCGACACCGCCCCCGGCGCGGAGCCCGAAGACTTGCTGCGCCTCGACGTGCCGGCACTCGTCGTGCCGGGCAACGACGCATCCCACGCGACGTCGGCGGCGCGCTATCTGCACGAATGCCTGCCGCGCTCGGAGTATTGGGACGTCGCGGTCGCCGCTCAGACCGAGGACACGGCGCCCGCGCGGCTGATGGAGTTTCTGAGATCAGCCACGTAGCGGCGCGGAAATGACCGCTCGATGGCTGAAACCGGCCGCTCGCGCAACGCTCGCAATGTTGCTTTTCACAGCCGGGATGTTCCATCTCATGCGGCCGGAACCGTTCGTGCGCATCGTACCACCATATCTTCCCCACGCACTGTGGCTGGTGTATATCAGCGGCGTGTGCGAGGCGCTGGGCGCGGTAGGACTGCTCCTGCCGCGCAGCCGGCGTATCGCCGCGTGGGCGCTCATCGCACTGCTCGCCGCCGTATTCCCAGCAAATGTCAACATGGCGCTTCATCCGGAAGCCTTTCGCGATATGGCGGGAACCGTCGCCCTCTGGCTACGGTTGCCGCTTCAAATCGTACTCGTCGCATGGGCCGCATGGTGCGGTGGCTTGCTGCATACGCATCGAGCCGCCCGGGCGCGACGCGAGTAACGCCTTACAACGTATTCGCGCGAACGATCTGGTTGCTCGCGTCCGCCGGCAGTCCCCACGCGAACAAATCGATGATCACGCTGCCGTGTTTCCAACGCGGGTGCGGAAGCGTCGACGCCTTCGTCGCATGGCCGTTCCATCGAAATTCAAACCGCGTCACCGGCGGGCCGACCGCCACTGTCGATTCGTTGAACGAGATTCGGTAGTACCGTCCGCCGATGTGCGCCTCATACGTTAAGGCAACGCTCGCATTCGGCTTCTCGCGCAGCACGTGCGCGTACATGAAACGCGAACGCTCCGGCAGGCCGGCCGGCACGACGATCGAGAACGGCATGTGGCGTTGGGCTTCCGCGATCGTAAGGCGGTCCGCAGCGTGGATGGCGGGTGCGAGCGGCTTCGACGAAACGAAGAACGGCAACACGAATTGCGCATAGCTCGCCTTGACCGTGTCTGACGCCTGAGCCGCGAGCGCGCCGATCGCCGCCGTGCCGAGCAGCGCCGCTGCGTACGCAAGGCGCCGCGACGCGCGCCTCGGCAAGACGTTGCTCGCCGACCGAAAAGCCGCTGCCTGCCAAGCGCCGTCCGGACACGCGGGAGTTCCCGCGCGCGCAAATCGGCGGCGGAGCGCGTCCGTAATGAGTCCATCGCAATCGTTCATACAACAACCTCCGGCGTGACCGGCGAAGAAGCTTCAGCGAGCAGCGGCCGTAAGCGGCGCCGCGCAACCAGAAGCCGGAATCGGACGGTCGCCGCGGGAATGCCGAGCACGGTACCGACTTCGCGGCTGCTCAAGCCGACGAGGTAGTGCAGTTCGACCGCCAGTCGGACAGGCTCTGGAAGCCGGCTGATGGCGGCTTCGAGATCGAGCCGCACGCTCGGATCGTCGCTGGTCGCATGCGTGCTCGCCTCATCGTATCCGACCGTTTCGCGCTGCCGGAGGCGGCTTCGGCTACGCCGGTGGTCCCGCGCGTGCGAGAGGATGATCCGGTATGCCCAGGCCGGGAACGCGCGGACATCGGAAAGCGTGTGCAGCTTCGCGCAAATCGCGGCGCATGCTGCCTGCGCGGCATCTTCGGCCGCGCCGCGCTCGCCGAGAATCGACCACGCGACCCGGTAAGCGTTTGGCCACAGGGTACGGACGAGCGATTCATAGCCGCCTTCGTCGCCCTTCGATGCGGCCGTCGCCAGCGCGGAGAGCCGCCTCAATTCGTCCACGTACGAGAGGACGCCGGCCAGGGGCAGAGTGTTTGCGGCGCAGCGTCCGGTCTAGAGCGGGGCGGGCCGCGTCGCGGCGGGTTCCGGGTTCAGCCGGCTGAAAATGCGCCGCGCGTTGCCCTCGAAGATCGTCTGTTTGTCGCTCGCGCTCAAATGCGCCGCGCCGTCGATGTAGCGGCGAGTATCGTCGAAGTCGTGCCCGGTCTTCGGATCTTTGCCTTTCACGGCGCCGACCATTTCCGATGCGAAGATGATGTTGCGGGCAGGGACGACGCGGGTGAGCAAATCGATGCCGGGCTGATGGTACACGCACGTATCGAAAAAGATATTGTCGCCCAGGATGTCATCGAGTTCGGGCCGGCCTTGGTTGAGCGCGATGCCGCGAAAACGGCCCCAGTGAAACGGCACCGCCCCGCCGCCGTGCGGGATGATGAGCTTCAGCGTCGGGAAATCGCGGAAGAGGTCGGATAGAATCAGCTGCATGAACGCCATCGTGTCGGCATTGAGGTAATACGACCCGGTGGTGTGCAGCGCCGGGTTGCACGTGCCGCTCACATGAATCATCGCCGGGACATCGAGTTCGACGAGCTTCTCGTAGAATGGGTACCACCACCGGTCCGTTAGCGGCGGCGAATTGAAGAAGCCGCCGGAAGGATCGGGATTGAGGTTGCAGCCGACGAAGCCGAGCTCGTTCACGCATCGTTCGAGTTCGGGAATGCACGTCTCGGGCGGCACGCCGGGTGACTGCGGCAACTGACACACGCCGATGAAGCTTTGCGGGTAGAGCGTGCAGACGCGGTGGATCAGTTCGTTGCAGATCTGCGTCCACTCGAGGCTCATGCTGAAGTCGCCGACGTGGTGCCCCATTCCTGAGGCGCGCGGCGAGAAGATCGTCAGATCGGTGCCGCGTTCGCGCTGCAGGCGTAACTGCGCGCCTTCGATCCCGGCGCGGATGTCGTCGTCCGAAATCTGCAGCGACGCGCGCGCCGGGCGCGCGCTGCCGTCGCCGGCCGCGGCGACTTGCCGTTTGCGGAAGTCGTGCAGCGCCGGCGGCTCGGTGGTGTAATGTCCGTGCGCGTCGATAATCATGCGCCGGCCCGGCCGGTAAGTTCGCGTCCGCGCTCGAGCGCGGCGTAGCTGCGCACCGGCGCGGCCATCAAGAAGCGATACCCTTCGTTGACGATCCGCTCCACGTTCTTCGTGTCGACGTGCGGCTGCCCGACCGGGACGCCGTGCTCTTTGCATGCAGCGACGACGCGCGCCATCCACGCGAGGACCTCGGGATGCTCGTATTGACGCGGGTAGCCCAGTTCTTGCGAAAGGTCGCCTTCGCCGATCAGGACCATGCCGATGCCGGGAACTTCTTGCAGCATACGCGGGAGGTTCTCGATGCCGCGGACGTCTTCGATCATGAGAATCACCAGAATTTCACCTTGCGGATTCAGCGGCCACACGTCGGCGCGCTCGTAGTATTCGTGCTGCGGGAGCCCCCAGTAGCGCACGGCGGCCGTCGGTCCGTCGCCGCGCATGCCGGCCGGCTCGTACAGCGGTTTGTCCTTACGCCGCGGATAGCGGCAAGCGGCGACGGCGTTGTACGCTTCCTCGACGGTCGAAATGTGCGGCCACACGATCCCGTACGCGCCGAGGTCGAGCGCTTGTTTCGCGTGCAGCTGCCCGCGCTCGGCGCCGTTGGGCGGAATGCGGACCATCGGCGTCACCGCCGGCGCCAGGGAGCCGGAGCGCGCGATCTGTCCCCGGCTGAGCAGGTATTGCAAGCTGTCGCGCAGCGCGCGGGCGTCCCACGGATTGTGCTCCATCTCGAAAACGACGCCGTCGTACTTGGTCGCGCTCATTGCGATGGCGGCTTCGGGCTCCGCCTGGCAAAAGGCCGCGAACGCCGTCTTTCCGGACTCGAACGCCGCGATCACCTGGTTCAGCCGTTGCGATTCCGCCACGCTCACGCCACCAACGCGCGCGTCGCCGGCGCGAACAGGTCGTCCGCGGCAACGGGACGCGTGAGAATGCCTTGCGCACGCCCGTGCCGGATCAACTCGTCGATCGCGTTGCGGTTCGGCTCGACGCCGTACGGCAGCGGGTCGCCCGTAATTTCCATGACGCGCCGGTGCAACTCGTCGATCTTCGTCGGTGCTTCGATCTCGCCGCGCCGCAGGCGATCGACATAGCGATTTTTCGCTTCCGCGAACGCATCGAAAATGTCGGCGGCCAAATTCGGATAGGCGGCGAGCAACTCGTCCTTCACGACGATCGCATGGTTGATCGGATAGTGGCCGCGTTCGCGCAGCGCCCGCAGACCCGCTTCGAGCGGATTCGGGATCAACGGCGCGATGTCCGGATGGTCGATGTCGATGTTGATCGCCGCCGCGAGCTCGCCCGAAATCAGCATGTCCGCCATCGTCTTGCCCCGCTCGATCGGAACGACGTTGGCCGGCGGAACGTACTCGGCGACGTGTTCGTCACCTGTGAGCACCCACTCGATCCGGCTCAAGTCGACGCCGTACTCGTCTTGCAGCACGCCGCGCGCCCACACACCGGTCGTCACGGTGTACCCGCGATTGACGCCCACGCGTTTCCCCTCCAAGTCCTTCGGCGCCGCGATGCCCGATTTCGTGTTGTGAACGATCGCGCCGTGGTGGAAGCCCCGCACGAGAAAGATCGGCAGTGCGGTGAACGGCTTCCCGAACTCGCGCGCGCAAATGTACGTCGTCATCGAGAGCTCGCAAATGTCGAACTCGGTGCCGCGCACCATGCGCCGGAACGCATCGATCAGCACGGGCACTTCCTCGAAACGGAAATCGAATGTCTGCGCCTTTACGCTGCCGTCTTTGAGCGCTGCGTTATCGCCTTGCGTGCGGGTGACGGTTACAAGCGCCGGCCGATTCACGCAACGTCCTTTGATTGGAGGCGACGAATTGCTCCTGCCCGGCAGGCGCGCGCCGGGCGCGGCGGGGCGTGCGCGAGGATCGGGGAAACGGGACGCATGGCGGAAAAAGTCACCATCCCCGCGCTGCAGCAAATGAAGCGCGACGGTCACAAAATCGTCGGCGTCGTCGCCTGGGATTACCAGATGGCACGGATCGTCGACCGCGCCGGCGTCGACATCATCTCGGTCGGCGACACGGTCGGCATCAACTTATGGGGCCAGGCGAACCCGCTTGAAGTGACGCTGGAGCAGATGATCGTCGTGTGCCAGGCGGTGCGGCGCGGCACGGCGCGCGCGCTTGTCAGCTGCGATTTTCCGTTCGGCCCGCTGCAAGAGGGGACCGACAGCGCGGTGCGTGCCGCGATCCGCCTCATCAAAGAGGCCGGGGCGGACATGATCAAGCTCGATGGAGCGAGCGCCTTTCCGGAAAGCGTGCGCGCGCTCGTCCGCGCCGGCATTCCCGTGTTCGCGCAATTCGGCATCACGCCGCAGACGGCGATGCAGTACGGTCTCGAATACGGCGCGATGTCGCAGCCGGGAGCCGAAGTCGCCGCGAGCATGACCTCCACGCTTGTCGAGGAGGCGAAAATGCTCGAGGCGGCGGGTTCGGCGCTGCTCGACTTCACCAATTCGGGCCCCGTCGCAGGCGCCGACGTGACGCGCGCGGTGGGCATACCCGTGATCGGCGGATTCGGCGGCGGCCCTTGGCTCGACGGTCGCATGCGCATGGCGCACGCCGCCATCGGTTACGCGGCGACGGCGCTCGACAGTACCGCTGAAAACTACGCGAATGTCGCGCGCATCACGCTCGACGCGATCGGTGCATACGCGGACGACGTGCGGGCCGGGCGCCAAATCAAGGGCCAGCCCGCGGTGAAGCCGTCGGCGTGACGGCCGCGGCCCGGGCCGCGCGTATCGAAGGTAATGATTATAACGAAAACGTACTGACCCGGGCCGCCGCCGCGGCGCGCCTGCGATTCTTTTGGAGTGAGTGCAGTGGCAGAAACGACGCTCTCGGCCGTCAAGGTCGACTCGAGCAGAACCGAAATCCGTGAATTCCCGATGCCCGCTCTGCCGGACGACGGCGCAATCTTGAAGGTCGAGGTCGCGGGCATTTGCGGCAGCGACGTCAAGAACTACGCGAAGCCGCTTTCCGGCAGTCCGGTCATCATGGGCCACGAGAACGTCGGCGTTATCGCAAAAGCGGGCCGCAAGTTCATGGAGCGCAAAGGCGTCAAGGAAGGCGACCTCGTGTTCCTGGAGCACTACCTGCCCTGCGGCATCTGCGAATGGTGCCATCAAGGCGAGTACCGCCATTGCGAAGCCACCGATTGGCACCACAATCCGAGCGCGATCCGGTACGGCTACACGTCGGCCGATACCGCGCCATATCTGTGGGGCGGGTTCGGCCAGTATCTGTATTTGCCGTGGAATGCCGTCGTGCACAAAGTGCCCGCCGGCGTCACGCCCGAACTTGCCGGCCTCGCAACGCCCCTTGCGAACGGCGTGCAGTGGTCGCTCTTCGAAGCCAACATCGGTTACGGCACCAAAGTTCTCGTGCAGGGCCCGGGGCAGCAAGGTCTCTCCCAAGTTGTCGCGGCGAAGAACGCCGGTGCGGAGCTCGTCATCATCACGGGCACGACGAAGGACAAGCGCCGGCTCGAAGTCGCGAAGGCGCTCGGCGCCGACTACACGATCGACGTGCAGCAAGAAGACCCGTTGGAACGTGTCATGGAGATCACGAGCGGCAAGGGCGTCGATGTCTCCGTCGACTGCACGGCCGGCGCCGGCAAAACGGCGTTGCTGCTCGGCGTCGAGGCGCTCAAACGCAAGGCGGGCGTGATCGTGACGCAAGGCAACGAACTGCCGGTCTTTCCGGATTTTCCCCTCGAGCGCATCACCCTGAAATACATCACGATCAAGAGCGCGCGCGGTCACTCGTACAAGGCGTGCGAATACGCGCTGGCGCAGCTGGCGTCGCACAAATTTCCGCTGGAACTCGCCACCACGCACACGTTCGGTCTCAAGGAAGTCGACTACGCGATCAAGTCGGTCGGCGGCAAAGGCGCGGCGGACGTGATTCACGTCTCCGTCCTGCCGTGGAAAGAGGGCGCCGCCTAAGCGGCGCGGCTTAGGCTTTGACCGAGGCGGTCAAATACCGCCGCAGCCGCTCCGCGGTCAGCTTTTCGTTTGGATCGTACTCCGGCGCGTTCTCGAGCTGCTCGAGATCGTTCAGGCCGCTGTGCTTGTAGATGCGGTTCGTGATCATGATGATGCGCGCCGGGCGCTCCGGGTCGGCGTTGAAATGCTGGCTGATGGTGTTGGGCGGAACGTATACGACGTCGCCCGCTTCCCAGTCGTACCGCTTTTCCTCATCCTGCGGCACCCACAGATACTTTTCATCGTTCGGCAGCTCGAGGTCGCAGTCGACGTGGACGTCGTAGCCGCGTCCTTCCACGACATAAAACGCTTGCTCGGCCAACTGCCGGTGCTTTCCCGAGCGGCTGCCCGGCGGAATGATCTGCATGTACGCATCGACCGTTTCGGCGCGCGTGTTCATGTCTTCATTGACGATGTGCTTGAGCAGGCCGTGCGGCGAATTTTCCCACGGCAGCTCGTGCGCTTTGACGATCTTGCGCCGGGTCTTGTCGCGTTCCGGCTTCGCCGCCGCCTCACCGAGGAGCCCGGCATAATACGTACCGGTTTCGCTGCCCGCGAGCCATTTCGCGTACTCGCCCCACGGCTGCGCGCGCTCAGTCATGCCGATGGCCTCCGTTCCGGCCGTCGTGCGAATGCTGGTGGTCGTGCGGTTCCTCGCGCGGCACGAAACCGGCGCCGCCGGCTGTCGGTTCGGTCGGGCGCTTCTTCAGCGTTTTTTGGAAAAGCATGTTCATGAACACGTACATCGGCTTCGTCTTGAGGACGAGCGCGCGCGCCGGCTTCTGCGGGTTGCGGTTGAAGTGCTCGTGCACGCAATTGTTGTGCACGATCGCCACATCGCCGGCTTCCCACTCGTAGCGCACGCCGTCGTGCACTTCGGCGCCTTCGCCGTCGAGGATGTAGAAGACGGCTTCGTTCACATGGCCGTGCTTTTGCGACGTTGCGCCGGGCGAATATTCCTCGAGGTGAATGTGCAGCGTCTGGCCGAGCCCGTCTTTGGGCTCGAGGTAGTGCTTGCTGAAGGTCTGCGGGCCGTCGACGAACTCGGTTTCCGAACCCTTGCGCACGCGCGGCAGCGAACGCAGGCGCTTCAGTTCCGCCGTCAAGTTGTACTCGCCGCTCACCTCGCGCACGAACTTGCGGTCTTTTTGATCGTGATAGTAACGGATGCCGCCGGTGTTTTCGGATGGTTCCATGTGTGCTTCTTTGGCGCGGTCAGCGCGCGGGCAGCGCGGCGATGAGTTCCTGCGCGGGAAAAGCCTTGTCAATGACTTTATATTTGACGGCCGCATCGATGACCGGCTGCATGTCGCGCGCTTCCAGCACCGTGCCCGCGGTCGAGCGAACCATGTGCCGGATCGTTTCAAGCTGCAGGTGCGAGTAGTTGGCCAAGAGGGGAACGGTTTCGGCGCGGTGCGTGTCGGTGAAGGCGGCCGCCTCGCGGAACCCGGCGACGAAGCGCCGGACGTTGTCGGCATTCTTCGCGAGATACTCTTCCGTCGTAAACCACCCGGCCACGAGAAAGCGCTTGGCAATCGCGCTGAACGAGCGCCCGAGCAGGATTGCCTTCCCCGAATCCAGCGCTTCGGCGAGCGCCGGCGTGACCAGCGTCGCACCGTCGATCTTCCGCTGCTCGAGGGCGGCGGTGACGGCCGATGCGGGAATCTCGATGAACTTCACTTCTTTCGAGTCCCCGCCGTTCTGGTCGATCCACGCTTGCGTCGCAACCGCGATGAGGTCTTTCAACGACGATGCGGATACCGTCTTGCCGTTGAAGTCGCGGCCGCTCTTGATGGCGGATTCTTTCGCGACCACGAGCCCCGCAATCGGACTCGCCTCCGTATACACGGACGCCGGCGCAACGATCTTGAATAAGACGCCGCGCGCATGCGCGGAAATCAGCGCCATGAGGCTCGACTTGCCGATGTCGATCGACCCGCCGGCCACCGCCGCGGCGGTGGCGGAACCGCTGCTGAGCGATTGCAGTTGCACGTCGAGGCCGGCCTTGCGGAAAATCCCGCTCGATTGACCGTAGAGAATCGGCGTGATGTCGTCGTCCGGCGCCGCGGCGACGCGCAGCGTCGCGGCCCCCTGTGCGCCCGCGCCGCGCGCGAACGCGGGAAGGGCTGCCGTCGCCGCCGCGCCGGCGATGAGCGAACGTCTAGAAATTCGCATCGTACAACTCACTTACAGGAAAGGACTGACCCAGCGCTTTGTAGCGGGCCGCGGTGTCGACCACGGCCTGCATGGTCTTCGGGTCGAAACGCTCGCCGTACGTGACGCGCACCATGCGCTCGATGACCGCCGGCTCGATCTTGGAGTGACGCTCGAAGATCTTGGCGGACTCCGCGTGATGCGCGTTGGCCCAGTGCGCCGCCTCGTAAATCGCTTCCGCGAAGCGCTTAGCGGCCGACGGGTTCTTCTTGATCCAATCGTCCGTGGCGAACCACCCGTTAATCATGAAGCGCTCGCCCAGTGCGTCGTACGGCTTGGCAAAAACGCGCGCGTCGCGCTCGCCCAAGGTCAGCGCCGGTTCGGGCACGACGCCGGCGGCCACCGTGCCGCGCGTGCGCTCGCGTTCCACGAAGCACGAGGGCAGCGAACTCATCGTCCACGTCCCGGAGCCCG
>JBHEMQ010000042.1:3549-8634 GCA_046262475.1 Candidatus Velthaea sp. | reverse complement strand
GAAGTGCACGCTCGCCGAATCACCGCCGTTCTTGTCGATCCACGCTTGCGCGGCAATCTGACTGAGGTCACCGAGTGCGCTGACCGCGACCGTCTTGCCGCTCAGATCGCGCGCCGTTTTCATCGGCGAATCCTTGCCGACCAGCAGATTTGTCGTGGACGCCGAGGATACGTAGGTCGCCGCCGGCGCCAAGAACTTGAAGGTGAGTCCGCGCGCGTGCGCGTTGGACATCGAGACGATGTTCTGCTCGCCGATGTCGAGCGCGCCGCCGGCGACCGCCGCGGCCTCGGCCGCGCCGTTGCGTAAGTTTTGGATTTGTACGACGAGATTGCGTTTCTTGAACAGTCCGAGCTCGTCGGCGTAATACACTTCCGCCGCCGCGTCGTTGCCGGTGGCGCCGACCCGTATCGTGGTGACCGGATCGGCGGCGCCGCCGGCGTAAGAAACGGCGAAGAGTGCGGCCGCAGCGAACGCGGCGGCGAAGACGGCGGCCATGCCGCGCGCGCGCGTCATCCGGGGAGACCGAACAGCGCGCGGAATTGCTCCACCGCCGCATTGTATGTCGCCGAGTCCGGTGCGTGCACGATCACGTAAGCGTTCTTCGGATTCCAAATGCGCGGGTTATTGCGGACGTCGCTGCGCGAGGAGATTTCGCCGCCGCCGCCCTGCGCGATGAATTGCTGACCGTCCTTGGACAGAAGCCATTCGATGAACACGCGCGCGGCGTTGGCATGCGGCGCGTTCTTCGCCAGTCCTACCGGGTTCAGCGTCACGAGCAGCGGCGTGGGATTGACGTAGTCGATCGGCTTGCCTTCGTTATGCTCCTGATCGGCCAGGTAGCCGTAGGCGGTAGGTGTGCCGTCGAACTCACCCGCTTCGAGCTGCGTGACCGTCGCCGTGTGTCCTGAAGTCTTGATCGGCGCGTTCGCGGCGATGCGCTTGACCACATCGTCGCCGCCTTTGGTGGCCTGCGTCATGCCGAGGTACCAGTTGAAGGCGCCCGCGTCGACGCCGAATTTGCCCTTCCATTCCGGCTTTGCGAAATCGGCCATCGAAGTCGGCGCGCTCAGGTGATCCGCCTTGACACGGTCGCGGTTCCACGCGATCACCGTGGTGTTCTGGTAGAGATTGGTCCAGTAACCGTTGGGATCGACGGTGCCCTTGATAAAGTTGTCCGATTCACTGGACTTGTACTTGTCGAGGGCGCCGGCTGCGACGAGCTGACTGAGTTGAAACTCGTCGCCCGAAATGACGTCCGCGTTGAACTTGCCGCCGCGCTGCTCGGTAATCACCCGCGCCGGCAGCTGGGAGCTGCCGGTGCGGAGCGTTTCGACCTTGATCCCGGCATGCGTGCTCATGAAGCGCGCCGCCGTGATGTTCATGTCCTTCGTATTCATCGTCGCGTACCAAACGACGGTGCCTTCCTTGGCGGCCGCCGCGCTCACCGCCGCGGGCGGCGCGGCACCGGCGGTGCGTTGCACCATGCCCAGCGCGCCGGCCGCGGCGAACGCGGCGATGCCGAAAACCAAGCGTTGACGGTTCATGCGAGTCCTCTCAGGTGACGGATGATTAGGCGGATGTCCGTTGCAGCAACGGTGCCGGACCTGCCGGACGTTCCACGACGGCGCCGTCGCGGGTGCGCATCACGACGGCCTCGGTTCCGTCGGGCTGCAAGTGCACGGTGTCGCCGTGTCCCAGTCCCGCGCGTTCTTTATGGACGCGCACCTTGACGTCGACGCCGCGCACGTCCACGATGTAATCCCAGCAGTCGCCTTGGTAGATGCTGAAGCGCACGCTGCCCTCCCAGTCTTCGTCGGCGTGCCGTTTACGCGACAGCGCGACGTTTTCGGGCCGCAAGAAGACGCGGACGGATTCCCCGGCGGCGCCCTCGCCGGGAGGCAGGCGCAGGACGCCCTGCGGCGTCGCGACGACGCGGCCGTTCGGCCCGGCCGAACGCACAACACCCTCGAACGCGTTCGCGACGCCGATGAAATTCGCGGTGAACTCGGCCTGCGGCCGACGGTAGATGTCTTGCGGCATGCCCGTCTCCACGATCCGTCCACCGTCCATGAGCAAGATGAGATCGGAAATGGCAAGCGCCTCGCTCTGATCGTGCGTCACGTACACGGCGGTGATGCCGAGTTCTTGCTGGACGGCGCGGATTTCCGAGCGCATGCGCTCGCGCAGCTGGGCGTCGAGGTTGCTGAGCGGCTCGTCGAGCAACAAGACCTTCGGTTCGCGCACGAGTGCGCGCGCGAGCGCGACGCGCTGCTGCTGACCGCCGGAAAGCTGCGTCGCTGAACGCTGCGCGAGATCCGCGAGCCCGACAAGTTCGAGCGTACGCAGGGCGCGGGTTGCGGCGTCGCGGCGATTGACCCGCGCGGCATGCACGGTGAGCGGAAATGCGACGTTCTCGAGCACGCTCATGTGCGGCCAGATTGCATACGATTGAAAGACCATTCCGATCGGGCGCTTATTCGCCGGAACGAAAATGCCGCCGGCGCCGTCGTAGACGACGCGGCCGTCGATGGTGATCCGGCCTGCCGTCGGCCGCTCCAAACCGGCGATCATACGCAGCGTCGTCGTCTTGCCGCAGCCGCTCGGGCCGAGAAGCGTAAACAGCCGTCCGTCGGGAATGTCGAAATCGAGGCCGTCGACGGCAGTGCGCCGGTCGTCCTTCGATTCGAAGCGTTTGACCAGTCCGCGAACAGAGATCACGCGTTTCCCCCGGAATCACGGTACCCGGTGACGGCGAGACGAAATGCGAAGGGTTTTCCGGAAGCCGCTGGTAGTCCCTGTCAAATCACTATAACAGTTATAACGATTTCAGCAGACCGGATTCCGCGTCCGCGACCGCGGGCGCCGCGCCTAGGAGGCACCGTTGGGTAACGCGTCCCACTACGATCCCACGAAGAAGCGCATGTTCGTGCGCGGCATCAGCGGCGAGTACAATCTCAAGCACGAACTCGAACGGTTGCGTTCGCTTCCGCGCGTGGTCAAGAGCACGAGCCTCGACTTCACGGCCGGCCCGCAAGCGTTTTCCAAGCACTTCATGGAGCCCGAGGACGGACTCGGGCAAACGCTGCACATTCATCTCGAAGAATACGCCCCGGGCGGCAAGTCGCAGATGCACGGCCACGTCAACGAGGCGATTTTTTACATTCTCGACGGGCGCGGTTACGAAATTCACGACGGCATCCGGTATGACTGGAAAGCCGGCGACATCGCGATCGTGCACAACAACTGCGTGCACCAGCACAACAACGCCGACGACCACGCGCCGGCGCGCGCGCTCGTGATCAAGACGAAACCCATGTACATGTTCATGAACATGCTCTTCCAAAAGCGCGTCACCGAACGGCCCTCGACGCCCACGGCGACGCAAGGCGACTTCGAGCCGCGCGAGGACGTCGACGTCAACCAACCGTGGCGGCACCAGCACGAACACGATCACGTTGCCGGCCACGCTCACGAACACGTGCACGGAGATTAACGCGAATGCCGTATCAAGAAGCACAGGCCTGGGCTGCGGGAAAGCTGCGTGAAAACTTCTACGCGCAGACCCTCAAGGACGCCGCCGAGCGGCCGATTCGCGATGCCGGGCGCAAGAAAATCATCACGCCGGAAGACATGCCGTGGGAGATGTCGCCGCACGGCCTCATCAAACACATGGTCAACGACAAGATGAACGCGCGCGTCGAGACCGTCGATATCTACATGCAGATCATTCCGCCCGGCAGCCGTTCCGGCAAACACCGCCAGCTCGCCGAGGAATGCCTGTACGTGCTCGAGGGACGCGGCTACGACATCCACGTCGACTGCGACGTCGAGATCACCGACACGTATCATTGGACGCCGCAGGACCAAGAGAAACGCTTCGAATGGGAAGCCGGCGACATGATCTACGTGCCGCCCAACACGATCACGCAGCACTTTAACGCGGATCCGGACCGCCCGGCGCGCCTCGTGAGCGCGACGAACCGCATTTACAAATACAGCGGGCTCAACGATCTCGAGCAGATCGAGAATGCGCCCGAATACGAGCCGGGACGCGTGCTCGACGACGAAACGATTCTCGCGTACATCGGCGCCGCGGTGCGCTGAGCCGCACCGCACAGGGGGTTTAACGCGTGCCAAACCGTCGTACGTTCTTAGGGGGGATTGCCGCCGGCGGCGCCGGGGCACTAGCCGCCGCGCCGCCGGCGCCGGCGCAAACGCCCGCTCCGGCGCCATCTCCGACACCGGCCGACGCGCTGCGGGCGGGCGCCCGAGAACGCGCCGCCGACGACGGCGGCGCCGTCGAAATCACGGTCCGCGACGCGGGCTCCGACTTTATGGTTGACGTTTTCAAGACACTCGATCTCGAGTACGTTGCGGCCAATCCCGGGTCGACATTTCGCGGGCTGCACGAATCGCTGATCAATTACGGCGGCAACGCGAGGCCCGAATTCATCACCTGCACGCACGAAGAAATTTCGGTCGCGCTCGCGCACGGGTACGCGAAGGCGTCGGGCAAGCCGATGATGGCGCTCGTGCACAGCAACGTCGGGCTGCAGCACGCTTCGATGGCGGTGTACAACGCGTGGGCGGACCGCGTGCCGGTCATGATCGTCGCCGGGAACGTTCTCGACGAGACGAAGCGCCGGCCCGGCGCGGAGTGGTTTCACAGCGCGCAGGATCCGGGCGCGATAATTCGCGCAACGACGAAGTGGGACGACCAGCCGTTATCGCTGCAACACTTCGCCGACTCGGCCGTGCGCGCGTACCGCGCGGCGGTGACGCCGCCCATGGGTCCCGTGTTTCTCGCCCTCGACGGCGACCTTCAGGAAGCGCCGGCCGGCGCACAGCGGGCCGGGCTGCGCATACCGGCGTATCGCGCGCCGATTCCGCCGGCGGGCGATCCGAACGCGCTCGAGGCCGTCGCGAAATTGTTGGTTGGCGCTCAGTCGCCCGTGGTCGTGTGCGACCGCTCGGTCCGCACGCAGGCGGGGATGAACCTGCTGGTGACGCTCGCGGAAACACTGGCGGCGCCGGTGCTCGACCGCGGCGGACGCTTGAATTTCCCCAGCCGCCATTGGTGCAATC
>JBHEMQ010000042.1:0-3539 GCA_046262475.1 Candidatus Velthaea sp. | reverse complement strand
TCTGGGGGACGCTCAATCGTTATCCCGACACGCTGGAACGGCGCCCCGCACGGCTCGCGAAAGCCGATGCGAAAGTCGTCACGATCGCGCTGAACGACGTCGACCCGCACGCGAACAATCAGGACCAGCAGCGCTTTTACGCCGCCGACGTTCCCATCATCGGCGACGTGGAAGCTAGCCTCCCGGCGCTGCTCGAAGGCGTGCGCCGCGCCCTAGACGCAACTGCCCGCGAACGCATCGCCCAGCGCGCCGCCGCGGTCCGTGCGGCGCACGACGGGTTGCGCCAACGCGCACGTGCACAGGCCGCGTACGCATGGGATGCTTCGCCGGTTGCCGTCGCCCGGCTCGTCGCCGAATTGGGCGACGTGCTCGCGCGGGAAGATTGGGCGCTCGTGTCGCCGCAGCAGTTCGTCGGGCGCTGGCCTTCCCGTCTTTGGAACTTCACCAAGACGTACCAGTTTCTGGGCGCGCAGGGCGCAGCAGGTGAAGGTTATGCAGCTCCGGCCGCCGTCGGCGCGGCGCTCGCGAACAAACGGCTCGGACGCCTTTCGGTCGCTATTCAAACCGACGGCGACCTCATGTATCAGCCGGGCGCGTACTGGACCGCGGCGCACCACCGGATCCCGCTGCTCGCGGTGATGCACAACAACCGCGCGTACCATCAGGAAGTGATGCACGTGCAACGCATCGCGAACCGGCGTGAGCGCGGCATCACCAACGCGCACATCGGCACGACGCTGGCGGATCCCGGCATCGACTTCGCGCAGATGATCAAAGGCCTCGGCGTTTGGACGGCAGGTCCGATCGCGCACCCCGGCGACCTGCGGCCGGCTCTCGTGCGCGCGCTCGCCGTCGTCAAGCGCGGCGAGCCGGCACTCATCGACGTGCAGACGCAGCCGCGATGACGCGCGCGATCGCAGCGGCGCTCGCCGCGGGCGCCGCACTGCTCTTCACGACGCCGGCCCCCGCGCGCGGCGCGGGCGATCCGGCCGTCGCCGCCGGCGCGCGTTTGTTCACCGCGGTCGGATGTTACGAATGCCACGGCTACCAAGGCCAAGGCGGTGCCGCCGGCCCGCGTATCGCGGCGCCGCCGATGCCGTATGCCGCGCTCGCGGCGTACGTGCGCCGGCCCCGCCGTGAAATGCCGCCGTACACGCCGGCGGTGTTGAAAGACGAAGATCTGCGCGCGATTTACGCCTACTTGCAGTCGATCCCGAAGCCGCCGCCGCCGCAGTCGCTGCCGCTCTTGAACCGCTGAAGCCGAAGGATTGACCATGCTGAACCGCACGATCACCGGAATCACGCACTACGACGTTCAGCAGCGCCGGCGCGCCCGTATCGTCGAGGAAGGCCGCGCGCAGCAGCGTCACATCGTACGCGCGGAAGACGTCGAAATCGTGCCGACGCCGCGCGGCATCCGGACCGGCGTTTACGTAAGCGCCGACGGCGACCGCCCCTCGCGCATCATCGACGCCCTCATTCACGAAGTCGACCCCGGTGCGACCTCGACGGTGCACCGGCATTCGTGGGACGCCGTTATGGTGATCGTCGACGGCCATGGCTGGACGGAAGTCGACGGCGTGCGCTACGACTACCGCCCGTGGGATACGATTTATTTACCGGCCTGGGCGTGGCACCGCCAAGGCAACGACGGCACGAAAACCGCGCGCTATATGACGTTCGGCTGCGAACCGACAATGGCGGTGATCGGCGCCGCCATCGTCGAGGATGCGGGCCGTACGCCGTTCGCCGACTTGCCCCCGCCGCCGCTGTCGACCGCCGGCGGACGCGGCGACGATCCGTATACGCGGCGCCTGCGCCGGCTGAACGAGTATCAGCAAGAATACCGGGCGGGCCGCATCTTCGTGGACTACGACGACCTGACGCTGCTCGTCAATCCGAAGGGCACGCGCAGCACGTTTCTGCTGGACGAGTTCATCGGCAATAAGACGTCGGGCTTGACGCTCGCCATGTTTCAGATGGCACCCGGCAAATGGCAGAAGAAACACCGGCACGGCGGCGAGGCCTGGCTCTACGCGCTCGAAGGCCGCGGTCACAGCGAGCTCGACGGCGAGCGCGTCGATTGGAAAGCCGGCGACCTTGTCGTCGTGGATCATTGGGCGTGGCACCAGCATTTCAACAGCGACCCCGAGGTGACGGCGCGCATGATTCGCGTGCACAACTTCGCCGGCATTTACGACGCGATGCGCGTTGTGCTGGATCCGCTGCAGCTTCACGAGGAAGAACCGGGAACGGAACCCGACGTCACGCACGTCGAGTGGCCGCCCGACCGGCGCCCCGAATGAACGGAGCCAAAGGCGCACCCGCGGCGCCGCTGCCGCAGGGCATCGCGCGCGTCAGCGTGCTGCCCGGTCCGCACGAGCATACGGGCGACAGCGAATGGGACCGCATCATCCTGCCGGACGGCGTGAAGGAGCGTTTGAAAAACCAGGCGCTGCTGACGCTGCTCCATCGCGAACAGCTGCGCGAGGTCGGGCTCGGCCCGCAAGGCCTGATGGTTTTCGCGGGCCCGCCGGGCACCGGCAAGACGACGCTCGCGCGCGGTCTCGCGTTCGAGGTCGCCCACGAATTGGCCGCCGAACGCGGCACGACCAGCTTTATTGAGATCGACCCGCACGCGCTGCCGAGCGAAATGCTCGGCGAAAGCCAGCGCGCGGTCATGAAGCTGCTCACCAAAACCATTCCCGAATACGCGCTGCGGCGTGCCACGACCGTCGTGCTGATCGACGAGGTCGAGGCGTTCGCCGCGCGCCGCTCGTCGGCTTCGTTCGAAACGAATCCGTTCGATCTGCACCGCGCGACCGATGCCGTGCTGATGGGTCTCGATCAAGTCGCCGCGCGCTGCGCCGGCACGCTCTTCATCGCGACCACGAATTTTATCGAAGCGATCGATGAGGCAATGCTCTCGCGCGCCGATCTCATCTTGCCGTTTCATTTGGCGACGGCCGACGTGGCGGCGCGGATTTTGACGCGGTCGCTCAACGCGCTGGCAGCGGCTTGGCCCGGCGTACGCGCGCTGGCCGCCGACCGCGCGGAGATCGCAAGGCTCGCCGCCGGCCTCGCGGGCTGGGACGGCCGCCGGCTGACGAAGCTTCCGCTCGTCGCGCTCGCGCGGCGCGGCGCAACCGTGCAGGATCCGAACCTTTTGACATTCGGCGATCTGCACGCGGCGTGCGAGGAGCTGCGCCCCGAACGCTTCACGCAGCGCGCCGAACGCAAGCGCACCGAAATACTCGCCTGAGCCGGAGGATCTTCGCATGAGCGCATCCGCCATTCCGCGCCGCACCGTCTTGGCCGGCGCCGCCGCGCTGCTTGCCGCGGCGGGCATGCGACCCGCGCGCGCGGCGGATGCGCCGAAACCATCGGTCGTGCGCATCGGCGTCGTGAACAGCGACGTTTCCGGCGAACCGTTTTATGCCGATGCGGGCGGCTTCTACAAACGTGCCGGAATCGAAGCGCAGATCCAGCCCCTCTCGGGCGGCGGCGCCATCATCGACGCGGTGGCCAACGGCGAGGTC
>JBHEMQ010000041.1:0-25163 GCA_046262475.1 Candidatus Velthaea sp. | reverse complement strand
GCATACGACCGTCGTGGGGCCGGGCGGCGATCCGCTCGAAGTCCAGATTCGCACGATCGACATGCATCGCACGTCCGAGTACGGCATCGCGGCGCACTGGCGATA
This sequence comes from Candidatus Velthaea sp., assembly GCA_046262475.1. GTDB lineage: Bacteria > Vulcanimicrobiota > Vulcanimicrobiia > Vulcanimicrobiales > Vulcanimicrobiaceae > JBHEMQ01. Next base: position 25,058 of record JBHEMQ010000041.1, on the reverse strand, counting down.
CAAAGAAGGCAGCAAGAACGACAACTTCGAGGAGAAGCTGACCTGGCTGCGTTCGCTGCTCGAGTGGCAAAACGACATGCGCGACTCGCGCATGTTCATGGAGAACCTGAAGATCGATCTGTTCGAGAACCAGGTGTTTGTCTTTTCACCGAAAGGCGACGTGTTCTCGATGCCGGCCGCGGCGACGCCCCTCGACTTCGCGTATCAGGTGCATACCAACGTCGGCAACCACTGCATCGGCGCGAAAGTGAACGGCAAAATCGTGCCGCTCGACTATCAGCTCAAGAACGGCGACATCTGCGAGATTCTGCTCAATAAATCGAGCGGCCGGCCGTCGCTGGATTGGCTTTCGATCGTCAAGACGTCGAGTTCGAAGCATAAAATCAAGCAGTGGTTCCGTAAAGAGAAGAAAGAAGAGAACGCCGTCCTCGGGCAAGAGGCAGTCGAAGCGGAACTGTCGCGCCAGGGAATGCGCCCGGACGCCGCGCGCGGCGAAGCCATTGAAAAAATCGCGAAGCGTCTCAACTACTCGAGCGCCGCGGACTTGTTCGCCGCGATCGGTTTCGGCGACGCGAGTGCGAACTCGGTCGTGCAGCGCCTGCGCGACGAAGTGCGCACCGACAATGTCGTCGACTTCGCCGCGGTCGCGAAGCCGCTGCCGGCCAAGCGGATCGCGCGCAGCAAATCGGGTATCCGCATTGCCGGCGTCGACGACGTGCTGGTGCGCCTCTCGAAGTGCTGCAGCCCAGTGCCGGGCGATCCCATCATGGGCTTCGTCACGATCGGGCGCGGCGTTTCCGTGCATCGTGCGGATTGCCCGAACGTCGCGTACATGAACGCGGCGCCCGAGCGCATTCTGGAAGCGGCGTGGGCGGCCGCGACCTCGATCACGCACGCGGTGGACATCGAAATCGAGGCGACGGACCGGCCGGGTCTGCTGCAAGACGTGATGGGGGTGTGCGCCGAGCTGAAGACGCAGGTGTCCACGGTGAACGCGCGCGTGAAGCGCGACAAGAACGCGCTGATCTCGCTGACGGCGCAAATTTCGGATCTCGAGCACCTGCATCTGTTGCTACGCAAATTCGGCGCACTGAAGGAAGTGCGCGTGGTATACCGCGTGACGAAGCGCGAAGCGCGCGTCAGCGGCTAGACCTACTGCACGATCCGCTACCGGCGGCGGTTAGCCCGCCGGAACGGCCGTGCGCTCTTCCTCCCGAACCGGACCGCCGGACTTGCCGTTGCGCCGGAACGTCGGCGGCTTCGGCGCGAAGCGCGGCTCTATGTGCGTTGCAACCAGCAGATACAGCGTCGGCACGACGACGAGCGACAGCAGCGTCGAGGTGATGAGGCCGCCGATGACGACGGTGCCGAGCGGCGCCTGCGTTTCCGAACCGGCTTCGATGCCGACCGCGATCGGCAGCATGCCGCCCAGCGTCGCGAGCGTCGTCATCATAATCGGACGCAAACGCATGGGTCCGGCATGCATCAGCGCGTCGCGCGCGCTCATGCCGTCGCGGCGTAACTGCTTGGTGAACTCGACGACCAGAATCGCATTCTTTACTGCGATGCCGACGAGCATCAAGGAACCGATGAACGCGGTGAGGCCGAACGCGCGGTGCGTGAGGAATAGCGCGCCGACGATGCCGGCGAGCGAGAGCGGCACCGACATCATGATGATGAGCGGATCGAGGAACGACTCGAACTGCGATGCGAGCAGCATGTAGATGAGCGCGATCGCGAGGATCACAACGAGCGCGAGGGATTTGAACGTGTCGTTATTTTGGGTGATCGCGGGACCGAACTGCCACCGGTAGCCGGACGGCAGCGGATAGTGGTTCATGATGTCTTGCGCTTCCGCCACGACGATTCCCAGCGGCTGACCCACGACCGGTGCGTTGATGTCGATGCGGCGCTGTTTGTTCTGACGGCTGATCTGCGACGGACCGGAACCTATGGTAATCTTTGCGATGGCCGAGAGCGGAATGCTTTGGAACGACTGCGAGCTCGGCTGTCCGGCCGCGTTGGAGGCGGTCTGCGAATTCGCCGTCGCTGGCGGGGTGAGCGTGAGGCCGGAGATCGCATCGAACGAGCGTCGCTCGTTGATCGGCAGTTCGACCAGAATCGGATATTGCACGCCGTTGACTTGGAAGAACGATGCGGTGGTGCCGCTCGTCGCCGTCGTTATGATATTGCCGATGTCACCCGTCGAGAAGCCGTATTGCGCGGCGGCTCGGCGGTTGATCGCGATATCGACTTCCGGCTGTCCGGCAGTGATGTTCGTCGTCGGCCGGATGACGCCCGGAATCGTGCCGAGTTCCGGCAACGCACCTTGCGCCAGGGTATACAGTTTGTTGTAATCCGGCCCGTACAGCTGGACGGACAGCGCATCGGATCCTTGCGAAACCTGCTGCTGCACGATGTCCACGGTGCTCATGAACACCTGCGTGCCGATCAGCGCTTGACGCAATTTCCGGTAAAACGCGCGCTGGTCGGGCGGCAGCGTGGTTTGCGTTCGCGTCGGCGCCGCGTTTGCCGCGACGGCGGAACCGCGCCGCGGTTGCCCGCCCAGGCGTGTTTGCCACTCGTTCACGAACGCGGCCGCTTTCGCACCGACGATGGTCGGCCGCAGGTTGACGGACATCGACGCTTGATTGGTGATTTGACGCGTTCCCCCGCCGCCGAATCCGCTGCCGACGGTCGCGCCGACATCGACGACGCGCGGGTCGCGCCGGAACGCTTCCTCGACGACCTTCGCGACGTTATTCGTGACCGCGACCGAAGTGCCGTTCGGCGTGCGGATGTTGACCCTCACGAAGCGCGAATCCGACGCAGGGAACGTCTCGGTCGCGACCGCGCCGAATTTGAGTGCGACGATCGCGAGCGCAAAGGCCGCAAAGCCGACTGCGAGCACCCACGCGGGCCGCGCGAGTGACGCGGACAGAAGCGATTTGTAGGCGCCTTCAAATCGGCCGTACAGCCGGTCGAAACCGCCAGTGAAGCGGCCGTACAAACCGGTGCGCAGCCGTCCATGCTCCTCGTCGCGCAGCATGATGCTCGAGAGCATCGGGACCGTGGTTACCGCGACCAGCAGCGAAATCGCGACGCCCGTCATGACGACGATGGCGAACGGTCCGAAGATGAGCCCTTGCAGCCCCGGAATCAGCAGCAGCGGCACGAACACGGTAACGACGGTGATCGACGATGCCATAACGGCCGTCAATATCTGGGCCGTCGCGTTGCGCGCCGCATCGAGCGGCGACTCGCCGGTCGCCAGGTGCCGGAAAATGTTCTCGATCACGACGACCGCATCGTCGACGATTAAGCCGACCGCCAGCGCCAGGCCGCCGAGCGTCATCACGTTCAGCGTCTCGTGCAGCATGTACGCTGCGAAGAGCGTGCCCAGCACCGAAATCGGGAGCGACACGGCGACGATGAGGGTCGAGCGCCACGAATGCAGGAACAACAGAATGATGAGAATTGCCAGCACCGCACCGTACATCGCGGTGTGTTCGAGCGCAGTGACCGCTTGGACGATGAATCCGCGCTGATCGAACACGAGCCCGAACTTCATCGTCGGGTAGCGCTTCTTGAAATTTGCGATCTTCTGGTTGACGCCGTCAGCGACGGCAACGACGTTCGCGTCGGGCTGCGCCGTGATGAAGAGCGAGAGCGCGGGCTCGCCGTTCAGACGCGAAAACTGCCGCACCTCCTCGACGCCGTCGGTGACCTTGGCGACGTCGCGAATGTAGATGGGCGCGCCGTTGCGGATGGCGACGACGGTGTTCCCGATCTCTTGCGCCGACTTGTAGAGCGCGCTCGTGCGGATCGTGTACTCGTTCGGCCCGATGGCGGCGATGCCGGCGGGCGTGTCGACGTTCTCTTTGTTGATTTTGGAGATGATGTCGTTGACGCCGAGCTGGTAGCCGGCGAGCTGCGCTCCGTTCGGTTCGACCATGATTGCGCGCGTCTGGCCGCCGTTGGAGCCGACCGAGCCGACGCCGGTGACGGCGGAGATTTCGTCGTTCAGCTGGTTCGTGAAGAGGTCGCTGAGATCGCGCATCGGCCGCATCGAGTCGGTGACATAGAGCCGCTCGACCGGGAGCGCGTTCGGGTCGGCCTTTTGGATGATAGGCTGCTGCAGGCTCGGGTCGTTCGGCAGCTGGTTCGCGATGCGCGCGACCTGCTGCTGGATGTCGACCGCCGCCACATTGATGTCCGTCCCGAACTTGAACTGCGCGCGGACGACCGTCTGACCCTGAAAGCTGTCGGATTGCAGAAAGTCGATGCCCGAGACGCGGCTGACCGCGTTTTCGATCGGCCGCGTGATCGTGGTTTCCATCGTCGCCGGCGCGACCGTGCCGTAATTGACCGTAACGCTCACGACCGGCGGCGTGAAGGTCGGCAGCAAGTTGACGGCCAGGCGCGGTATCGCGAATATGCCGAGGACGATGATGGCGGTTGCGAGCATCGCGACCGTGACGCGCCGGGTGACGGCAAATTGGGCGATCGACAACGGGTGGCTTTCTCCGCGGGGGCGCTGGGGCGTTGCCCTCCAGTATCGAGTGCTTTGCTTAGAGCCCGCTCGTAAGGCTCGCTTTCCCCTGGGCTAGGCACCCATTCCAGGCGCACGCCTGCTCGCGGCCGACGGATGGCGGCTAGAACGACTTTGTGATACAAAGTGTCGCATGAACCGGCAGACGATCAACCGTCTCAGCGCGATCGCGCCGCTTGCTCTCTCGCTCACGGCATTCGGTGTTGCCGTCGCCGCTGTTCTCACCGGATGGGGCAAAGGCGTCGCCGGCGACGAGGGCGCCGGTGCGCACATTTTTCAGCTGTTGGTCGTGGCCGAAGTGCCGTTCATCCTGATCTTTGTCGCCACAGCGGAGTGGACGCGGGCCCTGCACGTGCTCGGCACGATTGCACTGCACTGCGCCGGGCTCGTTGTCGCCTTCGCTCCGGTCGCGCTTTTCAAGCTGTAACGCCGCCGCTCGGCGGCCTCTGCCTTGTTGCTCCACTTCTCGTCGTGATACAATCTGCGGGTTCAGCGAGCGCGTAATGCCGCTTGCTTCCTCCTGCCCGTTCCGTGTGAGTGGGCCGCCGGTACCGCCGGCGTCCAGAGAAGGATCACCGTGCCGACCGATTACGAAGTTACCTATATCCTTAAGCCCAATCTCGAAGAAGCGCAGATTGACGAGCGCGTCGCGGCGCTCACGGCCGTGCTCACGAACAACGGCGGCGAAGTCGTCGGCGAGGTCGAGAAGATGGGCAAGCGCCGCCTGGCGTACGAGATCGACGACACGCGCGAAGGCTTCTACGTGGTGATGAAGTTCAAGAGCCAGGCCGCGCAGGCCAAGGAACTCGAGCGCCAAATGCGCCTCAACGAGGATGTCATGCGCGCGCTCCTGATTCGCCTCGAAGAGTGAACCCGACGCCGCGGGTGTGACACCCCGCTGGCATTCTCATATCGTATGCTGATCGCGATAACGTCGCGGAGGTTGGTGACATGGCCGGGAGCTACAACAAAATAATCCTCGTTGGAAACTTGACGCGCGATCCGGAGATCCGGTATATCGCCTCGGGTGCCGCCGTCACGAAATTCACGCTGGCCGTGAACCGCCGCGCGAAGCAGCAAGACGAGACCGACTTCATCGATTGCGTCGCTTGGGACAAACTTGCCGAAACGTGCAACACGTACTTGAAGAAGGGCATGTCGTGCCTGGTCGAAGGCCGGCTCTCGATCCGCTCGTACGAAGACAAAGACGGCAACAAACGCAAGGCGACCGAAGTGGTGTGCAACGGCATGCAAATGCTGGATCGCGCCGGCGGCGGCGGACCACGCGGCGGCACGAACGGCGAGGGCGGCGGCTACGACAACGTACGCACGATGTCACCGAAAGCCGGCGGCTCGCACATGGACGAAGAAACGCTGGACGACGAGATCCCGTTTTAATGCTGTCTCATAGTAAGTGCTCAATTTTCGGCACTTACTGCGAAAGGCGAACCTTATTGTGAAATAAGGCCGCAAAAGCATCAAAAAGTCGCATCTTCCGACCCGAAATTGTATGCGACCCTTACGTCGTCGCAGCCATAAACTGGGCTAGGATGCCACCTGGCTACGGTTTAAGGATCTATCACAATCAGGAAGCCGAGAGGCGATGCGAATGAACAAAGCCCTGATTCTACTGGCCAAAGTAGGGAATCGCCGGTTTAAATGTTGACCCGCCTTGGGGCTTCTGTTTTCATGGGCGTAAGGTGATCACCCGCCTTGCGCTGCTCGCGTAGACGATAGCTTTCGCCGCTGGTTTATGGCGATGTGCGTATGATGCAAAAGGCGATCGAGCATGGCAGCTGTCATAGTGGCGTCGCCGGCGAAGGCGGGGTCCCATTGCGCGGATGGCAACTTGCTCGTGATCAGGACCGAACCACGCTCGTAACGGTGCGCGATGACTTGAAAGAAATGACTGGCTTCGTCGCGCGAAAACGGAAGATAGCCGACTTCGTCAATGACCAGAAGTTTTGGCGGCTGCACACTGCGATGCAAGTAATGTTTGAGCCGGCCGTGCCGGTGCGCTGTTGTCAGTTTGCAAGAGCAAATCGGCCGCAGACACGAAACGCGTCTTCATTCCCGACTGCGTCGCCTCATAACCCAGTGCCGCCGCGAGGTGCGTCTTTCCGACGCCGGATGGCCCGAGCAACACGACGTTTTCGATCGCTCGATGAAGGTCAGCGATGCGAGTTCGGTGAGCAACGCCGTGGGCGCGCCGCTGGCAAAGGCAAAGTCAATTGCTCGAGTGTTTTTATCGCCGGAAGCCCGCAGTCCGGGTCAAGAGTGCGCGGCTACGCTCCTGCCGAAAGCGATGGGCCGATGCAGTACGCGATGTCTTCATCAAGAACAGCGAGAGCGGAGCCGCGACGCAGACACGGCGCCGTGGCAGTGGGCGGACGAACCGTGCCGATGTCGATGTTTTCTTACAGCAACGCTGCGATCAGCGTCGCCGCCCTTTCCGCCCCATCCGACTCGACGGGGCGGGACACAACCGGGCGCGTGAGTTCCTCGATGATCGCCTGAGCAATCGATGACGCGTCGGAGGTGTGATAATCCATGCATCTGCCGGCGCGGTAACGATCCAGGCGTCGACGGACGTGGAACATCTGCTCGAAATGTCGACGCAGCGGAAAATACAAGAACGGTTTGCGGTGAGCCGCCAACTCCATCGTCGTCGTGAGGCCGCCTTGTACGACGGCGATGTCGCACGCTGCGAGGCGTTCGTGAAGGTTCGGAACGTATGAAACGACCTCCACTCCATCGACCGACGTCAGCGACGCCACATCGATGCGCGGGCCCGCGACGACGATCATGCGGAACTCGCGTATGCTGCGCTTCGCAAGCGGGAACGCGGCCATGACCCGCTGCAGTAAGTGCGTTCCGACGCTTGAACCGCCGACGGTCACGATGCAGACCGTTTCTTCCGGCCGGTACGCGAAACGTGCGCGGATCGCCTCAGGGTCCGCGGTCGCCGCCGGATCGAAGCCGGTCACGTAACCGGAAAACGCAAAGTGGCGCTCGGTCCAATCGCGAATGGGCGGCAATGACGGACCGAACGTCTGCGGCACGATGTCGTCGGGGTTTCCGACGAACACGGCGCAATCGCGCAAGGACGGCGAGCGAGCGATGTGTTCGATCATTTCGGCGTTGTAATCGGCGGTCAAAAGCGCTTCCCGTTCGCCGCCCTCCGCCATCGGCAAGTAACCGACAAAATCCGTGAGCCACGCGTACGCGGCGCGCTTCTCCTCCGGATTCTCATGAAGGAAATAGTCGACGTCCCATGCTTCATCGCCGATCCAGAGGTCGTACGGCTCCTCACGAACCAGATCGTGAAATACCATGAAGTTGGCGATCAGGATTTCGTCCATCCGGCGCAACGCTTCAAAGCAATGCAAGTCGTGCTCGCCGCACTCGTCTTCAATGTGCGCCGATTCGCTCGCCAGCAGCGCGCTGGCAGGATGAACGCGTTCGTCGCTTTGCTCCAGCACTCTCGTCACGGGATCTTGCGCGAGCCAGTCGATCTGGAGGTCAGGATGCAGGCGGCGCAACTCCCTTGCGATGGCGACGTCGCGTCGTGCATGCCCGAGACCGATCGGCGACGATAGATACAGCGCTCGCTTCCGGCGCTTTGACGCACGCCGCCACGATGTCGCCGCGGGCCGCACGCCGAGGAAGTCGCCCAGCGCCACGTTCACCTTCACGGGATCGCGTGCGTGCGGCAGATGTCCGGACCCCTCCATGCGCAACAGCGCGCCGCCGGCTGCTTCGGCCAAATCGGCGCCGCGATCGATCGGCGAGATGCCGTCGGCGTCGCCGTGGATGACGAACACGGGTACGCGCACGGCCGACGCCAGCCGGCGCGCCTCTTCGACGGTAAGCTGATTTGCGCGCATCGTCGCGGCGAGAGCCTCGGGCGTGGTCTCCAATCCCCAGCCGACGCAGTCTTCGATCTGTTTCGTCGAATGCGGCTCGGGAAGCGCCGTTGCGAAGAAGAACTGGACGAAGTCCCGAAAGCTGTCGCGCCAATAGTGACGGTTGAGCTTGAACCAGCCGTCATACGACGAGCGGACTTCGTCGAAAGCGGCGACCGCCGCCGATCGTTGCCAAAATTTCGGCGACAAGACGATGTTCGGGGCAATAAAGGCCACCGCAGTGACGCGCTCCGCGTGTTGAACCGTAAACTGCAGCGCCCACTGCGCTCCAAGCGACAGCGAGACGATCGCCGCTCGATCGGTCGCCGTTGCCTCCATGACGGCGAGCGTGTATCGGACGAAGGCACCGACGTCGTACGCCCGCGGATCGCTTGGCCTGTCCGACAGCCCATTTCCCGGTCCGTCAAACGTGACCACGCGTGCGTGTCGCGCGAAGTACGGTATCTGCGCTTTCCAGACGCGCGAATGGACGATCGACCACGGCGGCACAAACATGATGGTGCGATCGCCCGCGCTGAATACCTCATAGTGCACGGACACGTCATCGCAACGGACGGTTCCGCTGCGATCGGGAGATCGGGCCTTCACCGTTTGCGTTTCTCGAGCGACTGCAAGTAATCGTCGATCATCGACAGTAGCGCTTCGTGATGGTTGCGAGCGCCGATCAGCCGTTCCAAGAGTATTCCGAGGTTGAACGTTTTAACAAGCGCCGTCATCCCGCGGAGTGGAAAGGTGGCGCGGTCGAGTCCGTATTCGTCGACCGCTCGCGAGATTGCGTCCGAAAGCAACGTGTGCCACTCGTCATGGACGGCGATGAGGCGTTCGCAAAACTCCGGGCTATTCCAGGCCATGGCTTCCAGTTCCATCCAAACTTTCGGATAACCGGAGGCCAGATCTTCGTCAATGTATGCCATGGCTCGCCGCCACTTTTCGATGAAGGGTATGTCCGATCCGTACATCGCTCGCTGCCGTTCCGTGATTCGGGCCGTGAAGCGCTCGAGCACGCGCACGAAGAGCTCTTCCATGGAGCCGAAGTAATAATGGACCAGACCATGATTCGCACCGGCGGCCTCAGCGAGTTTCCGCGTCGTGATCTGCGCGTAGCCGAGTTGAATGAGGAGCCGCTCCGCAGCGTCGAGGAACGCTTCCTCGGTATCGCGGCGCGCGGCTGAGATCCCCAACCGCGCGCGCGTGGTGCTATTTGCGACGACCGGCCTCGCTGTTACGGTCGAACTTCATAGACGATGTTGAAGGGGGTTTCGGCGACGCGTCGGAAGCGTGTAAAGCCGGCTTCCGTCACAACATTGTGAATCTGCGCTTCGCCCGCTTGTGCTCCAAGCGCGAGACCCACCTCCTGCGCCTTCGATGCCGGCGTGCAGATCAGCGTAGAGAAGCCGTAGTACGCGCGGCCGACCGGGTTGAGATTGTCCTCGAGACGGTCGTTCGCGAATGGCTCGACGAGCATCCAGGTGCCGTCCGGCGCGAGGGAACCAAGCACGTGCCGCGCGGCGGAGACGGGATCGCCCATATCGTGCAAACAGTCGAAGAACGTCACCAAGTCGTAGCCGGTGCCTGGATATTGCTGCGCGCGCCCGACCTCGAACGAGAGGCGTTCGCACCCCGCGCTCGCGGCGCTCTTACGCGCCCACGCGATCGACGGCTCGTGATAGTCGAAGCCGACGATTGTCGATCGCGGATAGGCCTGCGCGATAAGGATGGTCGATGCTCCATGCCCGCAGCCGACGTCGGCGACGCGACCGCCGGAACGTAGCTTGGCGTCGACGTCGTTCAGCGCCGGAATCCACGTGCTGACGAGATGCGCGTTGTAGCTTGGGCGGAAGAAGCGCTCGACGGCCTCGAATAGGCGCCCGTCATGCTCGTGCCACGCAAACCCACGGCCGGTACGGAATGCGTCCGCGATCTTCGGTCCGTCGGCGAAAACCGCTTCGACGATCGCGAAGGCGCCCTGAACGTTGAGCGGACTCGTGGGATCCGCGAGCATGTACGCCTGTTCCGGCGGGAGGAAGAATGTGCCCGCCGCCGCGTCGTATTCGACGAAGCCGCCGGCAGCCTGATTCGCTAGCCATTCGCGCGTGTACCGCTCGGCGGTTCCGGTTCTTTCCGCGAGCTGCCGTGAGGTCAGGGGGCCGCTGTCGGCAAGAGCGCGATATAGACCGAGGCGGTCGCCGATCACGACGAGCACAGCGCTGACGGCAGCGGCGATCTCACCGATTGCTTTACCGGCGAAGGCCTGGAGCTTCTCCGGGTTGGGGGCCGCCGGCGCGGCCCGTTGTGCGGTAGTAGTCATCGCGATCCTCCGTTGTGCCCCCGGCTTTCGAGAACCGGGAACGGTTGCGTATTAGTCACATGGTTAATACATTTGACTAAAACTGGCGCGTTGTCAAGGGGCCCAGGCCGGCGCGAGGTGCTCTCGGTTTTGTCGCTGTGAAACGCACGAGAGGCGGCGGTCACCAAGCCGCCCGTTCACGGCAGTCAAAATGCGACGGTGAAACGCTGTCGTTGAGGCTCGGATAGCCGCGGGAGCATGGGCGAGGGTTCAATTGGAAAATGACATCGTTTATGCAAAGCCCCTTTTATCAGCGCCGACTGTCGTGAAGTGACAGTGTCAGGCATCCGCACGGTTTTTGCGGGCGCTCGGCGGTGAGGCGGGTTGTAAACGGCTGTCGACGGCACTTTACGCGCGCGTCCGCACACACGCGGTTTTGCGCCCGCTCTTCCCCGGCAAGAGTCTTCGCTGCGCCACCGACGAGTTTGCCGCGTTCCTCATCCAGTTTCTCGGTGGCGATGAGGACGAAGCCGAATCCCGATGCTGGCTGACCTTGCGTGAATCGCATGCACGTTTCCGGATTGGCGCTGCGCAACGCAGTGCGTGGCTGAAGCACATGCAGGCAACGCTCGATGCTGCCCCGATCGATGAGGACGCACGAAAAGCACTTCGTCAATTCTTGTTGCCAAAGCTCGGCTTATCTCATTGGGGAAGAGGGAGGCGGGCTGGAATGCAAAGAGCTCGGCGCGCGTTGGGCTGAGCAGCGTACCCTGGACGAATGCATCGCCGGGATTGTCGGCGGTTGAGCGGCGTTTCGCACGTGGGGTCATGAAGCGGGCGCTGCTGCTTGCGGCGCTGCTCGGGGTCGGGGCGCGGCCGCCTACGTGTGGCAAAGCGTCGGCGCGACGGGTCCGCCGCTGCCCCTGCGGCTCGCCGGCGATTTGCCGCTCACCGGCGGTGCCACGCGATTCGATTATGCGAGCGTCGACGCTGCTCGCGGAACGCTGTGGCTCGCGCACATGGGCGACGGCACCGTCGAGGCCTACGACGTCAAGGTGAATCAGGTCACGCGCACCATCGCGCTTGGACCGAATGCGAGCGTACGCGGCATCGTAGCGGCAGACGGGAACGTGTACGCCGCGGCGCAGGGCTTGGGCGGGGTCGTCGTCCTCGATGCGCGATGGAACGCGGCTTGCGACCATGCCCGCCGGCGACGTCGACGGGCTCGGCGGCGAAGCCGGCAACGCGCAGTACGACCCGGTCTCAAAGCACGTGTTCGTCCGCGTAAAACACGGAACGAGCTTGTCCAAATCGACCCGCGCTCGCTGGCGGTGATCCGCCCCTACGCGCTCCCGGGATGCTCCTCATCGCACAGCGTCGCAATCGACGCGCCGGAGCGCGCCGCGTACGTCGGTTGCCAAGCGAACGCGCGGCTCGTGCGTCTCGATCTTCGTACCGGCCGGCTGACCGGCGCCGGCGGTGCCGGGATCGGCGTCGACGTGCTCGCCGTCGACCCGCGACTGCATCGCGTGTATGCCGCCGCGGAGTCGGGCGTGATCAGCGTCTACGACGTTGGCAACGGGCGCCTCGCGCGGACGGCACAAGCCTTCCTCCATCTGCATGCGCACGTGGGTCGCGATCGATCCCGCGACGCACCGCGTGTGCTTTCCGTTGCAGAATGTCGGCGGCAGGCCCGTCATGCGGGTGATGGACGCGCTGTAGACTCGTGACGCGAGTTCGCCGACCGCACGGGGGGCGGAAGGCGGCCGGACGGCGGATTGAAAAATTCGACGTATGCAAACGATGCGCGCCCGCGCTCTCCGCCGCAAGGCCGCGCTCGCGCGACGGCTCCTCGAAGCCGGGAACGCGCGTTTCGTCGCGGGGACGCTGCGGCGGCAGGACCGCATTGCGGAGCGGCGCCGCGCGCTCACCGGCGGTCAAGCGCCGTTCGCCTCGGTGCTCGCCTGTTCGGATTCGCGCGTCGTTCCGGAAATGATCTTCGATCGGCACATCGGCGATTTGTTCGTAGCGCGCATCGCGGGCAATGTCGTGACGGACGCCGTCCTCGGAACGTTCGAGTTCGGGCACAGCGTTTTGGGCATCGAACTTATCGTCGTGCTGGGTCACGAAGGTTGCGGAGCGATTGCGGCGACATACGACGCGCTCATCAACGGAACGACTTTGCCGCCGCACCTCGACGAAATCGAACGCTGCATTCGCCCCAATATCGCGCACGTGGTCGCCGCCGGCGGCGACAAAGACGAAGCGAGCGTCGCAAACGCGCACGCGCAAACCGCGCAGCTCATGCGTTCGCTGGTACTGCGCGGCGCTGCCGCCGCCGGCGACGTCACCATCGTCCCTGCCGAGTACCGCCTCGGCAGCGGTCGCGTCGTCTTCCTCGAGCAGCCGCCGCTCACATCAGCACGGACTGCGAATACGTGATGTGCCAGACGTATCGTCCCGGTAAGGGCGTGCAGCGTTTGTGCGTTTCGGAGCGGAACGATTCGGGGTGGCGCGCGAAGCTCCGGCCGCAGGTCAGCAGGGAAGGCATCGGCAAATTTTTCGCTTCGAACGGAGGACGATATCGTGGAAGTAAAACCGACCTATCTCGGAACGATGATCGCGCTTGCCACCGTGGCGTTCGGGCTGCTCGCGGCCGGTGCTTGGAACAAATTCATCACCGACGCATTCGCACTATTTTTGAAGCCGGGCAGCGGGGTGCTAGCCGAACTGGTGTACGCCGTTCTCGTGACGGTTATCGCCATCGTCGTCATCCAAAATCTCGCCAAGATGGCGGAACGCGGAGACAACCCGAAAGTTTAAACGAGGACGGGCGAGCGTGGTCCGGCCGCCGGCGTTCGGCCGAGGTCACATCGCGGCACCTCGGAAGACCGGACGTTTGGCGTCGAATTGACGTTGGAGCGATGAAAATTCCTCGCGCCCGCGTTGGTGGCGCGCGGCAAGCACTCCTCACCAAACTCAGCGCCGTCGTAGGCCGCGGGCCACGTGCCTCTCGGTCCCGTCACGGAGACGTGCAAGAGATACGACCCATCGAAATAGGAGAACAGCGTGCGCGCCTTGCCCTCGGCGTTCAGAACGCGATATTCCGTTGAACCCGCGGTCCAACTCACGGTCCAGCTGACCGTGGTGAAGTTGGCTGCCGGAGAGAACGTGATGCCGTCGGTATGCGTGTCGAAGGTTGTTCGGTCGACATCGTCGTCGTAGACCAGATCGACGGCATCTAAACGCCAACCCGTTCGCAAACGTAACAGATAGCCGTCGGTTCCCGCCCCCGCAGAAGGCCGAAAATGCCAGCCGACGCTGCACTTGTGGCCGATGTTCTCGTAGCGGAATTGAGGGCCGCAATCGGTCGTGCCGGGGAAGCCGCAAGAATCGGGTTGCCCCTGATAGTACTCGTTGCGCACGACGTCGCCTTGAGTGCACGACGTATTGACGAGCGATTTGGTGAGATCGACCGTCTCGCGCGCCGCGACGAAATTCACCCGCATCGGTGACGATGCCGTACGCACGCCGGCCTTGATATTCTTCGAGTAGACGACGCGCGGCGCGATCACCGCGATATCGACCGGATGGTCCGGTACGGCGTAAATTTGCGTCGGAATACGCGCCGTGATGGTGGTATCCGTCCAGGATTGAATCTCGAGCGCGACGGAACCGCCTTGGAACTGGCCGCTCATGCGCACGTCGCCTTGCGCACCGAAGCAAAAACCTCCGATCGTGACGTTTCCGCCCGGTGTGATGTCGCCCGTGACGTGCGCGATGAACATGCCAAGACGCTCGCAGGATATCGCTGCGCTTTTTCCGCCGGAAAGACGTTCTGCCGTCAGGGCGTTCGGGGCGACGTTGACGTCTTGGCGCGCCAATGGGAACGCAGCGGTGACGGATGGCTTAAATGTCCGCAGCTTGCCTCGTCGCAGCGTCGCTAGGCGCGCTTGCCGAAGTGACGGCGCGTCCACAGCTTTGATCGGCTGGTTTAGACGCACCGCTGCCGGGGGAAGCGTCGCGATCGCAGCCGGTACCGCGCGGGGCGGCGTGATTTGGGCCGAAGCCATCGCCGTTGCAGACGAGAGCATCCCGATTCCGGATGCGAGCGCGGCGGCCCTGACGTTCAGTGTTCGCATGACACCCTTCGCTCTGGCGAAGACTCGGCTGCAACAATCGTCGCACAACCCGCGCGCGAGCACCACAGACGGCCCAGACAGATAGCTGGTACAAGTACCGTCCGCGGGCGCCGCGCGATGAACGCGCCTCTCGGTTCTGATTCCTGAAGACTCCATGAGCAAGCCCGTGCGGCAGTTTGCGTGCTGGCGATGTGTGCTTTTGGCAGTCGCCGGTTTAGCGATCGTGTCCGGCCTCGCCGGAGTCCGTTTCAACGCTTTGGTCCATCGTTTAAGGCGACGCGCAGGCCAAAATCAGGGCTGCCGGCGCGGTCGCGGTCGATGGCGCGAGAATGGCGATCAGCCGGTACGCCAAAGCGAAACGCGAACGCTACGTTGAGGTAGATCGTGATCGCTCCAAACACGCGGTGCATCGTCGCGCATCCGGGCCCGACACGACCGTTCCGAGCACGGCGGTGAGCGCGGAGAAGCCAAGAAGGCAGGCGAGCCGATCACCGGCGGCCTCACCTCAGTCGTCGCTGTAATTGCGGGTCGGCGCGCTGCGATCAACGCAATCGCGGAACCCAAAGACAGGCTGTGCGGCGCCGGCGCAAGACGCTACGGAGGCCACGTTAACTAAGATGTCGTCCATGCAGTTCGTGAAGTTCTCGAGCGCCCCGGAAGCGCGCGATTCTCACAACAGCCGCTCATAGCCCGTCAAACGTCGCAACGACGTCCTCCCGAGGCGCGCCACCGAAGTCACTACCGGCTCCTCGGCGCTGGCAAGGGTTCTGCCGCGTCCGCGAAGCGAATCGCGGCACGCCGGCTTCCGAAACGACAACGTGCTTCACCTCGCCTTCCCGAATCAGACCGCTACTTCGTCGCCATTCACGCTGGTACAGCGCGCCTTCCGCGACCGCTTATCGCCAAGAAAGATGCATGGACTGTTTGACAAGAAATTTCGGCCCGCATCGCCAAGAGCGGGTTCGAGGATCGTGCGCGAACTCGCTGCCGCTGTGGCCGACGAAGAGTAGTCGTGCCGACAGCCGGTAGAGCGTTCCTCCACCGCACAGCTGTAACTTGTCAGATGTCGCAGGAGAAGAGCATACACTCTCGAGATCAGCTTGTCGCAATCTTGCGCGCTCATGAAGTCGAATTGCGGGCGGCGGGCATCCGCGCCCTGACGGTCTTCGGGTCTGTCGCGCGCGGAGAGGACGGCCCTGAAAGTGACGTTGACCTCTCGGTCCGGCTCGACCCTCGTGCCCATGTAGGGTTGTTTGGATTTGTCGCGCTCCAACTTCGCTTGAGCGATCTCGTTGGTCGGCCCGTCCAACTGTTGCCCGAACCCGTCAAGAACCCGCGGCTCAGGGTTAGTCTCGATCGCGATGGTCAGCGTGTCCTTTAACACGGTCGCCATGTTGAACGACATCGTCGACAACATTGTGCGTATTACTGCTCGAAAACCAGGTGGGAGCATCGGAACGAAGGTATCGAGCGTACACACTTGATCCTGCGGCTCTGGTCATCGAAGCGTTACACGCGCGCGGAACGAATATGATGCAGGCAATTTATAGCGGTGCCGAATACGTCATTCTTAACAAAGAAAGCGACGCGGACGCCGGCCTAACGCAACCAGAAAATCGATGCGTACCGGCCGCCGAGGGCCGCCGAAGGGCGAGCGCCGAACCAGCGCGCATGCGTTTTGCCCGTTTTGCCCTGTCGTGCCTCGCCCTCACCATCGGTGCCGCGAACATTCCCGTCGCGGCTGCCGGCTCGCCCGTCTCGCCTGCCGCAGCCCTTGACTTCGCGCCGACGGCGGAGAAAATCGGTGCGGACTGCACTGCGGCGCTTGCGGCACTCACCGCGAAGCTCGATGCCGTCGCCGCGCTCGCACCGGAGCGCCGGACGTTTGACACGGTGCCGCTGGCCGTCTATAACGCGTACGCCGATGCGTCCGACGCGCTGGCCGCCGATCTGTTCATGGACGACGTCGGCCCCGCCAAGCCGCAGCGTGATGCCGCCGGAAAATGCCGCGTGTTGCTGAGCAACACCATCTCACGCCAGGGCGCGCGCCCGGATCTCTATGCCGCATTCGCCGACGCCCTGCGCAGTGATACGGCAAAGACGGCCGCGCAGAAGAAGCTGCTTTCCGACGATCTCATCGACGCCAAGCGCGCCGGCGCCGCGCTCACGCCAGCGCAGCGCACGGAATATCTTGCGCTCTCCGCGCGGATGACCGAACTTCGCCGCGCCTATTCGCAAAACGTCAACGAGACGCGCACGGCGCTGCGCTTCACCGCCGCCCAACTCGCCGGCCTTTCCGCCGATCGCCTCGCCGCATTCACGAAGGACGGCGATGCGTACATCGTGCCGGCGACCGAAGCAAATTACACCGTGCTGACAGCGGAAGCCAAAGAGGAAGCGACACGCCGCGCGATTTACGCTGCTCGCTTCAACCAAGTCGCGGAAAAGAACGACGCGATTCTCGAAGAGGTCGTCTCCATTCGGGCCAAAGTCGCGCATATGCTAGGCTACCCGACGTGGGCGGCCTTGGTGCTCGAACGCCGCATGGCGAAGACGCCGCAGCGCGTGAACTCGTTCCTCGCCGACCTTGACGCGAAGCTGCTTCCGCAAGCGCGCCGCGAGGCGGACACGTTGCGCGGGCTTAAAGCGAGCGAGACGGGCAACGCGCAAGCGCGGCTCGAAGCGTGGGACATTTCGTACTTCACCGCGGAACTCAAGCGCACGAAGTACGCGCTCGACCCCGCAGTCGTGCGTTCGTATTATCCGGTCGACAAAACGGTTCCGGCGATCTTCGGCGTCTACTCGCAACTGCTCGGCGTCACGTTCGCCAAGCGCGACGACGCGAAGACGTGGGCGCCCAACGTACAAGCGTTCGCCGTCAGCGATACCGCCACAAGCCGCTATCTCGGCGACCTGTACGTCGATCTTTTGCCGCGCGAAGGGAAGAACGCGCACTTCCACAGTGCGACGTTTTGGCGCCACCGCACGGCGGCCGACGGCACGATTCGCCCCGCGCTCAATGCGATCGTCGGCGAATTTCCGCAGCCGGCACCGGGGCAGCCCGCGCTGCTGACGCAGGCCGAGGTCGAGACGTTCTTCCACGAGTTCGGGCACTCGATCGCCGCGCTCGTGAAGACATCGCCGTACGGCCTCGACTTCACCTGGGACTTCGTCGAGGCGCCTTCGCAGATGCTCGAAAATTGGGTGTGGGATCCCGCAATCCTGAAGCGCATATCGTCGAACGTGAAGACCGGCGAGCCGATGCCGGACGACCTCATCGCAAAGATGCGCGCAACGCGCCTGATCGATCAGTCGGCGCTTTCCTGGACGCGGCAGATCGCGCTCGCAACGGCCGACATGACGTATCACACGCACGACACCGCGCCGGCGCCGAATCAAACGTGGGCCGACGTCTACAGCCGCACGACGCCGATCGCGTTCCCGCCCGACATCCACTTCGAGGCAAATTTCAACCACATCGTCGGCAGCGGCTACAGCGCCGGCTACTACGGCTACCTGTGGTCGAAAGTATACGCCCAAGACATGTTCGCACGCTTCTCGCGCGACGGTCTGCTCGATCCGCAGACCGGCGCCGCGTATCGTGCGATTCTCGCGAACGCGGGCCTTGAAGATGCGGACGTGCAAGTCGCGCACTTCGTCGGCCATTCGCTCGACCCCAACCCGTTCTACGCTACGCTCGGTATCGGAGCGTCCGCTCCGCCGACGCACTAGCGCTTCATGCGCACGCTCATCAGATCTGTCACGGCGATCGCGATCGCATCGTTGCTGGCCGGCCTTGCGCTGCTTGGAGCCGTGGCGCAGAGCGGCGGCGCTCAGACGTTCACAATTCCAGTGCATGCTCGCAGATCGGCGCGCGCCGCATTCCGCGAAGCGTTCGGCTCGATGCGGCAATTCGAGGGGCTGCAATTGCGCTCAGCGGTCGCCGACAAGGCGGACCGCGTGGTGCAAGGTTCCTTCACGGCGACGGTCGGCGGTGTGTCCGTCACGGGCGTATTGCTCGCGGGAACGGCGGGCTCGGCGGTTGGAGCCTACGACACGTCGACCGTGCTCCGCGGACGGTTTCGGCGGCCCTCGCGCAAGTGGGCTCGCGCAGCGGCTCCGGCGGCGGAGCGGTGCGTCCGCTTCACCGAGTCGCGTTCGGTACCGGATCGGTCGCGTTGGCGGCCTCATGGAACGTGACGAACTCGCATCAAGGCTGCGTTGAGGCGGCCTCGCAGGAGGATCACGGATATCTCGCATTCGGCTGTCCGCAAGCCGCGCTCGCGCCGCCGCTATTGCCCGGCGCCGATCCGCGTTCGGTGCTCGTCATTACAAACGCCGACCCCGTCTCGGCGCTGCAACGCTTGCTGACCGCGTCGCCCCCGGCGGGTCTCGGCGTATCCGCTGTGCATATCCTCGAGGTGAAGCCCGTGCAGGCGACAGCCAACGGTCGCGCCGCCTATGTCCTGTTCGACTACCAGGCGAGCGGCGCGGCGTTCCGGGGACTCGCGCTGGTCGATCTCGCCGCAGTCGACGACCGCACGTTCATGCTCTACAAATCGATGTTCATGCTGCCCCAGCCGACGTTTGCGCAGCTCGCGCCGACGCTTTGGAAGTCATGGCAGTCGTGGGGCGTCAACGGCAACGTGCTGACGAACCGGCTATCCGCGGCGGCGCAGTCGATGCGTGAGACCGGCGACATCATCACCGGCGCATACTGGGAGCGCCAACACGCACAGGATCGTGCAGCTTTGGGATTCGATCAGTACATCCGCGACGCGGCGCAGCTCGAGAACACGGAGACCGGCCGGCGCTGGAACGGCAGTTGGATGGATGCGAGCGTCATGGTGAAAAGCAATCCCGCGCGGTATCGCATCGTGCCGCTCGGCGAACTCCAGCCGTAACCGTTTCAGACCGACCTGTGCGCTCGTGGACGTCGTCGAGGGGCGCTTTGCGCGCTGACGGCGTTGAGCCCAGGCCGCGAGCGGGTTTTACGGCGAATAGAGAGTCATGCGCATTGCTCGGGCGATTTGTCTTTATTCATGGTTGGTCGCAGCCGCATACGGCTTGGCGATCGGGTCGGCCGCGTCGAGCGCTGCCGCCGATCTCCCGCGAATCGCATCGCTGGCGATACCCGGTGATCCCGCGTTCGTACGCGTCGCGCGCGAAGTGCTCGCCGTGCAGACCGACTATACGCCGGACTTCGCGGCGCAAAGCGGCCTCATCGATGATGCGATCCGCGTGCCGTCGTTCACACCGGAACATATCGCTGCCTTGCACGCGCGGCTTCAAGAGGACATGGCGACGATGCGCGCGCTGCCGTGGCGCACGTGGGACGTCGATCGCCAGATCGACGTCCGCTGGGTGTATGCGAACGCCGAGCGCATGGACCGCGAACTCACCGTGGAGCGACTCTACACGCATCGCCCGGGCGCCTGGCTCGAAACAGTCGCAAACGATTATATCGCGATCATCACGTACGCGCCCGAGCGGAAAGACGCGATCGCCGGCGTCACGCAACAGATTCCGGCGATGGTTGCGGAGATGGCCCGCCTTTGCCGTCCGACGGCGGCCGATGTCAAAACGGCGAACGGCCTGATCGACGGCATTACGGCGATGCTGAAAACAAATCCGGCCGGCGGCGCCGATGCTGCGCTCTCCGCGCTAACCGCGTATAAGTCGCAAATGGTCGTGCAGAGCGGTGTTGCGCCGTATGCTGTCGTCGGCGCGGAGAACTACGCTTGGCGGTTGCGACGCGCTGAGTTTCTCCCATGGACGCCGCAACAACTTTTAGCGCTCGCACAAGACGAACTGAAAGCGGCGGACGCGCAGATCGCAGCGCTGCGGCCGCAGGTTCCCGCGCCGGGACCGCTCCCGCCCGAACTGGCCGCGGAAGCGAGGGCGCTCACCCAGCAATCCCTGCTGGCGAATTACGACGCGATCCAGCTAGCAAACCGCGCCGCCATCGAACGCGCCGGCTTCGTGACCATCCCCCCGGGCGTCGGACCCATCCACGCACGGGTGACGCCGGATGCGATGGTTCCACTCACCGGCGACGGCGGGAGCATGAACCCGCCGCCGCCGTTCATCAATACGAATGTCGGCTTATGGAATGTCGAGCATTTCAACGCTGCGATGCCGCCGGACGCGCGCGAAAACGTCATTCGCCGAGCGAAACTTTTTCAGGAGAATGGGATGGGCCCGTATTCGGCGCACGAAGGCTTACCGGGTCACCACTTGCAGCTCGGCATCGCGCGGCTCAATCGCGACCCGATTCGCAACCTCTTTCAAGATCCCGTTCAAAACGAAGGTTGGGCGTTGTACGCCGAACAGCTGTTTTGGGAACAAGGCGGCCTCGGCCCGTCACCGGCCGCGCATCTCGCGACGCTGCAGTCCTGGCGCTTTCGCATTCGCCGCGTAATTTATGACGTCAACATCGAGACCGGCGCGTGGACGGTACAACAAGGAGCCGATTGGAAAACCGGTTCCGCGCCCGGTCAAGGAAAGCTCGACGAGGATTTGTTGCGCTCGATCAATTGGCCCGCGCAACTGATCTGCTATTTCGCGGGAAAAGAACAGATTTTGGCGCTCAAAGCCGATTACAAACGCAAAGCCGGGGCTGCCTATAGCGAGCGGCGCTTCAACGACGAGCTGCTCGCCCTCGGCTCCGTACCGTACGTGTTCGCGCGCTCGAAGATGCTCGGCGAGCCGGTTCCCGATATGTAGCTGCGGCGGATCAGCCGTTGATCGAAGGTGAATGGTTCGGCGACCCGGATGAATACGGCGGATGAAAAATCCGGATGCTTCGGATTCAGCACGTAGTTTACATCGCAAGCAATCATCACCGACGGCACGCGCAGCGCGACGCTGCGTCGTTGGACTATCCACGTTGTTCCAAACCGAACAGATGCCGCGGGAGGCGTGGCGCTCCAATCCGGGACTGTCGCGACGTCGACGGACTCAATGCTGTCGTCGCGAACGTCCGCGGGCACGGCGACGAGATCGTTCGGAGCATCGTTGAACTCGCCAACGGTACCGAGATATTCTAGGGCGGCGAGCGATAGAGTCGCCGACGCGTACGCGGCGCGTACGCCCTTTTCATTCCACCTCTGACCGCTTCGGGCCGCGCCGTGCCCGTCATATGCGCGGATCGCTGGATGCGCATATTTCGCGCGCGTGATTCTCCACACTCGCGTCAGGCGATGCCGCCAAATTCGATGCGGTCGAGCGCCGAAAGCACTTGTCGTGTGCCAATTTCCGTGCGAAGCAGGCGGATCGGCTTTTGGCTGCCGAGCGACGGCAGAACGCGCTGCAGCCAGCGCCGCGCTTTATCAACATCGCCAAAAGCGTGCACGGCCCGCGCGACGACGTCAAATAACCGATAAGCGCGATCCGATTCGGCCGGCTCGAGGCCCGCGCGCTTCGCAAGTTTGCGCGACATGGTTCGTTCGGACGTTCCGACAATCCATCCGAGCTCCGCAAGCGTCACACCGCAGGCAGCCGCGAAGTCGCGTACGACAGACGCCGGCAGGCCTGCTTCGATCACGGCTGACGCCGCGCCGTCGTCAGGGACAAGAAGACCCGCACCGGCGAGAATTGTCGACGGTTGAAGGTCCTCGTTCACGAACGATTCCAGACGCGGCTCTTCGTACGCAACGTGCAAGACTTTGTCCGCGCGCCGAGTGCCGACCGCCGCCGATTTCGGAATAAATCTGATTTTGAGCGGCGGATCCGAGACGAGCAATGAAATCGTGTTCCGACCTGTTACCGGCCCGTGCCGCTTGCTGTCATCTGGCCGACGGCGTTTCGCCATTTGTCTTACTTCGCAAGAAGCCGACCGTAGCCCTCCGTGCCTCGGCGTAGAACAGCGTTGAAATTGGCGCCGGAGGGCGAGCGATTGTTTCGCGAAGCGGAGAGGCACAGCGCCGCACCCTCATCACATCTCGGGGTTGACGACGCCGACGACGTTCCCTTGCGGATCACGGAACAACCCGATGCTCGGGCCGCCCGGAACTTGCTCCGGACCCATCATGCGCTTTGCGCCGAGCGATTCCACTTTTTGCAGCGCGGCTTCGACGTCATCGACGCGAATATAAAAGGTGACGTGTCCGTCGTACCCTTCCATAGCTCCGCCGATGCCGCCGTTGATGCCGTAACCCGATGGAATCTCTTCGCCGGTCGGGCGTGCGACGATATATTTTGGTATGCCGGCGCCGCCGCCGGGATACGCCGCAGCGTCCATGGTCCACTCGAACGCTCGCTCGTAAAATGCGCTGAGTGCGTCTGCGTCTTTCGTGACGATCTCGAAATGAATGACGGGATGTTTTGCCATCGTGTTCTCCTAGGCGCCGTCGTATGCGGCCCGCAGCGCAGCGATATCCAGTTTGCTCATCTTGAGCATGGCCTGCATCACGGCGCCGGCGTTGTCGTCGTCGTCATCTTGCAGCAGTTCGGGCAGAATCGAGGGGACGACTTGCCACGACAGGCCGAAGCGGTCTTGCAGCCAGCCGCAGCGGCTTTCTTTGCCGCCTTCGGAAAGCCGCGTCCAGAACTTGTCGACTTCCGCCTGCGTCGTGCAGTCGATTGAAAACGACACCGCGGGCGTGAACGCGTATTCCGGGCCGCCGTTGAGCGCGATGAAGTCTTGGCCGTCGAGCTGGAAGTTTACCGTCATAATGTATCCCGGTTCGCCCGGCGCGCCTTCGCTGTAGCGGCTGACGCTGTCGATCCGCGCGTTGTCGAAAAGTGACACGTAGAAGTTCGCGGCCTCTTCGGCTTTGTCGTCGAACCACAAGAAGGGCGTCACCTTGCCCATTACGGGAGCGCCAGCATCCATTCGGTGCCGAACTTATCGGTGACCATGCCGAATCGCCCGCCCCAGAAGGCCGGGCCGATCGGCATTCCGACCTTGCCACCCGCGCTCAAGCCGTTGAAAATGCGCTCGCCGCGCGCGCCGTCCTGGAGCGAAAGCGCGACCGAAATGTTGCCGGCATCGGTGTCGACCGGCTTGATATCGCGTCCGTCGGCTGCCATAAACGAGATGTCGCCGGCCGTGAACGACGCGTGCATGATGAGGTTTTGGCCCTCAGGCGGCATGTCGCCGGCCATCGGGGAGTCTTTGATCCGCATCGCCTCGTACGTTCCGTCGAAGACGCCCTTGTAGAATTCGAGCGCTTCCTCACAACGCCCATAGAAAAAGATATACGGTTGCAACGGCGTGGCCATGGATGGTCTCCTTCGTTAACTGCGAGCAAAAGGTGCGGTGTTGCCGGCGGCTTCGATGCGCGGTCGCGCTTCCAGCAGCGGCGCGAAACTCGCGCGGTGGCGCCACGCGAGAATCGCCCAAAGGACGAGGGCAATGGCGCCCGTCACGATACCCGACGGCGCCATGGTGATGTGAAAGATGAGGATGTTGGCGATGACCGCCGCGAGTGCCGTCAATGCGAGCGGCACGAAGCGGTTCGCGAGCAGCAGCGCGCCGCATATCGCCTCCACGCCGTCGACGAACAACACCCAGTACGACCGGAAGAAGACATCTTGGAACTGGCCGGCGAGGCCGGGCATCGGCGGCGGCCCGTGCGCGATGAGGAAAAATCCACTCGCGCCGGCGGCAAGAAAGACGAGTCCGAGCAGGATGCGGGCGACGGTCGCGGCGGTCTTCAAGGCGCTGTTTTCTCCGAAACGCGGCAGGGGTGCGCCGATGGTATCAAGCACGCTTGTAAAAAGCAAGTAGAGAATAGCAACGAAATTCTGTGGTATAGTTACAAGCGTGAAAGCGCGGGGGTACGGCCAATATTGCGGCTTCGCCCGGGCCCTCGAAGTCGTCGGCGAGCGGTGGACCCTGCTCATTGTGCGCGACCTGCTCGTCGAGCCCAAGCGGTTTACCGATCTGCTCCGGGGCCTCCCCGGCATCCCAAGCAACATCTTGACCGCACGCCTTAAAGAGTTGGAACACGGCGGCATCGTGCGCCGGCGCCTCCTGCCCCGTCCGGCGCGCGGCGTCGTGTACGAACTCACCGAGTACGGCCGCGAACTCGAGCCGGTTGTCATAGAACTCGGGCGGTGGGGCGCGAAGAATCTCGGCGATCCGCGGCTGGATGAAACCGTGACGGCCGACTCGCTGGTGACGGCGCTGCGCACGACCTTCGATG
>JBHEMQ010000040.1:16418-25738 GCA_046262475.1 Candidatus Velthaea sp. | reverse complement strand
GCGCTGGACGGCGTCGAAGAAGCCGAGATCGTCGATACGATGCGCGCGTTGCAACATGCCGGCGCGGCGACCGACGTCATCTCCGCGCGCCGCGGCAAGATTCAAGCGTTTCGCCATCATGCGCCGGCGCAAATGATCCGTGTTGACAAGACCTTTGATGAGGTTACGCCCGATCAATACGACGCGCTGCTCTTGCCCGGCGGTGCTCTCAATGCGGACACCTTGCGCATGCTGCCGCGGGCGCAAGCGTTCGTGCGTGCATTCGATAGCGCGTCCAAACCGATAGCGCTGATCTGCCATGCGCCGTGGCTGCTGGTTTCCGCGGGGCTCGTCAAAGGCCGCACGCTGACCAGCTTTTCGACGATGCAGGACGACATCAAGAACGCCGGCGGACGCTGGGTGGACGAACCGGTCGTCGTCGACGGCAATGTCCTGAGCAGCCGCACGCCCGACGACCTCCCCCAATTCAACGAACACATGCTTCGGCTATTCGCGCACACGACGGTGCCTGCACAGCACCGCACCGGCAGCGGTCAGCCGGCCAGCGTGACGTAGCGCCGCGTAGGACGCGCGGCGAAGTGTCGCGAGCGCAGGCCTGCGTCCTCACTTGCCGATGCAGAAGCGTGCGAAGATGCCGTCGAGCAGCACTTCGGTCGCCGCTCCGCCGCTGATTTCGCCGAGCGCGGCGGTTGCGCTCAAGAGGTCGCCGGCGGCGAGATCGATCGGCATCCCCCCACGCAGTGTCGCCGCGGCCGCCTCGAGCGCGCTCAAGCCGCGCGCCACCGCGTCGGCCTGACGCGCCGTCGCGAGATGCGGCCGCGTCATGTCGATCGTTTCGCCGTGCCAGCCGGCAGCCGCGACGGCGGCCCGCACGGCCGCAACCGTTTGAGCATCGAACACTGAGCCCGCGAGTGCATCGCCCTCGGGCGCCTCGCGAGAATCGTATCCGAGCGTACCGAGGTCGGCCTTATTGAAGAGCACGACGCGGGGCCGCCCGCGCGTGTCATTGAGAATGCGCCGCGCGTCGCCCTCGAGCGGCAGCGATCCGTCGACGACCACGAGCGCGACGGTCGCGCCGTCGAGCGTACGGCGCGCCCGTTCGACGCCCATGCGCTCCAGCGGATCTTCGGTCGCGTGCAAGCCCGCGGTGTCGACGGCACGGACGAGCACGCCGTCGACCGCGAAACGCTCCTCGATCGTGTCGCGCGTGGTGCCGGCGATCGCTGACACGATTGCACGGTCCTCGCCGACGAGCGCGTTCAAGAGCGACGACTTGCCGGCGTTGGGCGGCCCGACGATCGCGAGCGACAGTCCCTCGCGCACGATTCGGCCGCGTTCCCAGTCTGCAACGAGCGCGCGCAGCGCGGTGAGCGCGCGCTCCATGCGCGCAGCGAATGCACGCGGCTCGGGTTCCGCGACCTCATCGGGGAAATCCACCGCCGCGGCCAATTCTTCGAGCGCTTCCGAAACGACGGCGCGGGCCGCATCCACCGCGCGGCGCAAACCGCCCGCGAGATTGGCCGATGCCGCCCGCGCGGCCGCCCGGGACTCCGCGGCGATGACATCGGCGACCGCTTCCGCGGCGGACAAATCCAATTTTCCGTTCAGATACGCGCGCCGCGTGAATTCGCCGGGGCCCGCGATTCGTGCGCCGGCCGCCACGAGCGCGCGCAGCGTCTCGCCGGCGGTAACCGGTGACCCGTGCACGTGAAATTCGACGACGTCTTCTCCGGTGACGGTCCGCGGCGAATCCATGGCGATCGCCAGGCCGCGGTCGATCACGGCACCGTCTGCATCGACGACGGTGCCGTACGTCGCGACGCGGTCGCGCAGCGCAGCGCGCGAACGGAACACGTGCGCCGCGATCCGCCGGGCGTCCGGACCGCTGCAGCGCACGATCGCGATCGCGCCGCGTCCGGGCGGCGTGGCAATCGCCGCGATGGTATCGCCCGCGGAGATCAGTCCGCTTTGGGGAAGACGACCAGCCGGCGCTCGGGTTCCACGCCTTCCGATTCGGTGCGTACGAAGGGCGAATCGGAGAGCGCCATGTGCACGATTTTCCGCTCCGACGGAAGCATCGGCTCGAGTTTGACGGGCTTGCTTTCGCGGACGACACGCTCGAGCGTTGCGAGCGCGAGCGTTTTCAGCTGATCGGCACGCCGCGCGCGGTAGCCCTCCGCATCGATCGTGTAGTACTTGCGGTTGTTGCGCACGCCGACGTTGATGATGTTGTTGAAGATGAGGTTGACCGCCTCGAGCGTGTTGCCGTGGCGGCCGATAAGATTGGCGAGATCGGGGCCGCGCACTTCAAAGTACTCGCCTTCCGATCGCGCGATGTACACGATTTCGACGTCGGCGAGGCCCATGCGCGTGAGTATCTCTTCGAGCAGCTCGCGCGCGGGCTTCGCGTTTTCGGGCTCGGCGGAAGCCGGCGCGGGCTCCCGGCGCGGCGGACGCCGCGAGCCGCCCTCGCCATCGTTGCCGCTGCGGGCGCGAGGTCCGGCGGAAGCGGCAACCGGACGTCCGCCGCGCCGCCGCTGGCCGTGCGCGCGGCGCTGTGCTGCGCCGTCGCTTGAAAAGTCGTCGTTCATCGCTGTGCGTTCCTATTCACGGTTACCGTTTCGCGCCGCGCCGGTACGCCCGGCCGTTCGGCGATTTCGCCGGCGATTTCGCTTTGCCGTCCGGTGCATTCTTTCCGTTCGCCTTTGCGGGCGTGACGTTCTTTGCGCTCGCGGCGGCCTCGACGGCGGCGGCGCGCGCGAGCGCGGCTTGCGGACCGATCAATCCGTACTTGCGGTACAAGATCAGCTGCTGCCCCATCGTGAAAACGTTGATCGAGAGCCAGTACAAGATCAGCGCCGACGCCCAATGATATTTCAAGCCGATGAATGCGATCATCGCCGGCGACATAAACGCCATGATTTTTTGCGTCTGCGCCTGTTGCGCATCGCTCGAAGGCGGGCTGCCGTAGCGCACGCTCAAGTACATCGAGATGACGTACAGGGCGAGCAGCACGATGTCCGACCCGGCAAGACTCGTCGCGAGCACCTGCGGATACGCGTGCGACAGCGCCGTACCGATCCACGCGAAGTGTTCGTCGGAGAACTGTCCGATGCGTTCGTTGATCGCCCAATACAGCGCGATGAGGATGGGTAGCTGCAAAACGACCGGCAGGCAGCCGGCGAGCGGGTTGACGCCGTGTTCTTTGTACAGCGCCATCGTTTCGGTGTTGAGCTTTTGCGGATCGCCCTTGTGTTTGGCTTGCAGCGCCTTGACGAGCGGCTGCAGCTTTTGCATTTCCGCCATCGATTTGAACTGCTGCTGCGAAAGCGGCCACAGTGCCAAGCGCACGACGAGCGCGAGTACGATGAGGCTCCAACCGTAGGAGGGGATCACCGAGTGGATGGCCGTCAACACGGCGGCCATCGCCGCTACCAGCGGCACGAACAATGAGTGAAAGAAGTCTCCCACGCCTACGCGACCTTACTTTCGAGCGAGTCAGGAACCGGGTCATAACCGCCCGGATGCAACGGATGGCAGCGTCCCAGGCGCCGCGCCGCGAGTAGTATCCCGCGAACGGCCCCGTGTTTCTCCACCGCCTCCTGCGCGTACGCCGAGCATGTCGGGAGAAACCGGCAGGCCGGCGGGAGCAGCGGCGAGATCGCGAGTTTGTACCCGCGTAGCAAAGTCAAGACGAGGCCGCGCGTGATGTTCACGCAGGCGGGCCCAACGTCCGCTCGACCTCGGCTGCCAGATCCGTAAAGGCGAGTTGGCCGGCGCCGGGACGCGCGATGAAAACGATGTCGCGATGCGGCGGGGCGTTCAGATTATACCGGTCGAGTATCGCCTTGATGCGCCGGCGGAGGCGGTTACGGACGACGGCGCAGCCGACGTGAGCGCTGACCGTGATGCCGACCCGGCTCCGCAGGCGCGCGTCGGTCGTGAGACAGATCAAGTGCGCCGCAGCCGTGCGGCGCCCCCGCTGGCGCACGCGGGCAAAGTCGGCGCGGCGCCGCAGGGCGTCATACGCGCGCAGCGGCCGTCAGACCGTCAGGCGCTTGCGGCCCTTTTTGCGGCGCGCGGCGATCACGCGACGACCGTTCTTGGTGGCCATTCGCGACAGAAAGCCATGGACGCGCTTGCGTCGCCGGTTGTGGGGCTGAAAGGTGCGCTTCACGTGCTCCGGTGCTCCGAAAGGGCAGAAAAAGGGCCGTGGCGCGGGGCGCACCGGCGGCAGCACTCCACTATACTGCGGCCTTCAGCGGAGCGTCAAGCATGCGTCGCTAAAATGGGAAGCTTTCTTACGTTGTCCACACGTGTGGAAAATGCTGTGGACAACGGGTTCCTTAGGTGGCGCAAAAACGCCCGCGCCGTACCGGTTCCTGCCGGAATTCATGCTGATTTCCGGGCTGCGAAAAACTGGTCAAAACTGCCATTTTACAGAGGCCGCAAACCGGCGCGGACCCTGTGGATAAGTGGACAAAAAAGCGCCTGAAAAGCGCAGGAAGCGGGTCTCGCCGGGCCAATCGGACAGCCTCATCTCCCCGTCCGCGACGCTATGTTCGACCTCCGCTTCGGGGATCGTATACGTGAACGGGCATGTCTCATTTGGGCAGGTTAGTTCGATGGGTAGTTCGACCGGGACGGCCGGAACCACGGAGCTGTGGTCGGCAGCGCTGGAAGCGCTCGAGCGCAAGTATTCGAAACCGATCTACGAGATGTGGCTCAAGCCGATGCGGCCGATCGAGCTGGGATCGTCGGAAATAGTCCTTTCGGTACACTCGAATTTCGCCCGCGACTGGGTCGAGAACCGGCTCAAGCACGACATCGCCGACGTCTTGCACGGCTTGCTTGGCGCGGAAATCGGCTTGCGGTTCGTCGTCGCTCAGGAGGGTGCCGCAATCGCGGAGGGTGTGCCGCAGGGCGGCACGCCGGCGCCCGCCCGCCCGGCTCCGCATGACGAGCTGCGCCTCGGCAACCTCAACCCGCGGTACAGCTTCGAAGAATTCGTCATCGGAAATAGCAACAGGTTCGCGCACGCGGCATCGCAAGCCGTGGCCGAATCGCCGGCCAAAGCGTACAATCCGCTGTTTCTGTACGGCGGCGTGGGGCTCGGGAAAACGCACTTGATGCATGCGATCGGCCATCGCGTCGTGGCCGCGAATCCGCACGCCAACATCGTGTACGTGTCGAGCGAGAAGTTCACGAACGAATTCATCATCGCCATCAAGAACAACCAAACGGTCGAGTTCCGCAACCGGTACCGCCACGTGGACGTGCTCCTGATCGACGACATTCAATTCTTGGAAGGTAAGGAGCAGACGCAAGAGGAGTTCTTCCACACCTTTAACTCCTTGCACGAAGCGCAGAAGCAGCTCGTTATCTCGAGCGATCGCCCGCCCAAGGAAATTCAGACGCTCGAATCGCGGTTGCGCTCGCGATTCGAATGGGGCTTGCTGACCGACATTCAGCCGCCTGATTTGGAAACGCGCGAAGCGATCTTGCGCAAAAAAGCGGAAGCCGAAAAAATTCCGGTGCCCGACGAAGTGACCTCGTTCATCGCGAAAGTCATCCCCTCGAACATCCGGGAACTCGAGGGCTCACTCATCCGCGTCGTCGCTTTCGCCTCGCTCACGAAGTCGCCCATCTCCGTCGATCTCGCGGCGGAAGTGCTGAAGAACGCCGTCGCTCAAGCGCCGATGCATCGCATTACGATCCCGCTCATCAAAGAGCGCGTCGCCAAAGTGCACGGCCTCTCGGTGAAGGAGATGGACAATCCCCGCCGCGATCAGCGGCTCGCCGCGCCGCGACACATCGCAATGTACATCGCGGCAGAACTGACGAACTGTTCGCTGCCGCAAATCGCCCGCGAGTTCGGCAAGAAAGATCACACGACCGTGATGTACGCGCGTGACAAAGTGAAAGACATCATGGAGCGCGACGAGGCCTACCGCAACAAGGTGCGTTCGCTGATCGCCCTCTGCCAAAGCGAATAACGAACGCCGCCCTGTGCACACGTTCCGCCGTTTCGGGCCCACAGGGTGCGCCGCAGGGGGTGGATAAACCGACCCGACGCGTGATCGGTGCAGACGGTGGAGCGGCGGCGGGTTCCGTCCACATCCCCGAGAAGGCTGCAAATGCCGGTAGAACGGAGCTCCGCGGCGTTGTCCACGGTTCACACCGCCTTACTGCTGATACGACTCTTTGATTATTTAAAATAGCGAACGCGTCGCTCGGCGACGGAACGGTGGACGACGAGTGAAGTTTACCTGCAGTACGAAAGACATCGCGTCCGCGGTCGGCGCGGCAAGCAAAGTGGTGAACGCGCACACGACCGTGCCGATTTTGTCGAACGTGCTGCTGACGGCCGACGCCGGCGCCATCAAAGTGCGGGCTACCGATCTCGAACTGACGCTGGAACACGCCTTTCCCGCCGAAGTTGCCGAGGGCGGT
The DNA here is from genome assembly GCA_046262475.1 of Candidatus Velthaea sp. Classification (GTDB taxonomy): domain Bacteria; phylum Vulcanimicrobiota; class Vulcanimicrobiia; order Vulcanimicrobiales; family Vulcanimicrobiaceae; genus JBHEMQ01. The sequence continues at coordinate 19,285 of JBHEMQ010000040.1, read as the reverse complement.
GCCGTCACCGTTCCCGCAAAACTGTTTTCCGGCTACCTCGGCAATCTACCGGCCGGGCTCCTGGAATTGACCGGTTCGCCGACGCGCGCGTCGGTGAAAGCCGAGCGGTCGAACTACGACTTTCACGCGCTGCCGCCCGACGAGTACCCGCCGCTGCCTGCGGCGCAAAAGGGCGCGACCTTCACGATCAATGCCAAACGCTTTCGCGAAGGCGTGCAGTCCACGATCTTCGCCGCATCGAGCGAAGAGGCGCGCGGTGCGGTGCTGATGGGCACGCTGCTCGAGATCGAGGGCGACAGCATCACCATGGTCGCGACCGACGGCTACCGGCTCGCGAAGTGGACGTCGACGCTCGACCGCGAACTAACGGGCGGATCGGCAAAATACATCGTGCCGTCACGCGCGCTCGCCGAAGCGGCGCGCAACATCGGCGCCACCGAGGCGCTCGATGTAACCGCCCTCGGCGCGCAGTCGAACCAGCTCGCGATCACCGCCGATTCGACGTCGATCGTGGTGCGGCTCGTCGATGGCCAGTACGTCAACTACCAGCAGGTGATCCCGCCGAAGTTCGACCGCAGCGTTACTGCCAACACGAACGCCCTTATCGGCGGCTTACGCCGCGCGGAGCTCGTTGCCGGCGATCGCGCGTCGATGGTCAAGATGGCGATCGCGAATCAGCAGCTCATCATCACCGCGAACTCCGATATTGCCGGCAACGCCTACGAGGAGCTCGAGGTCGAACAGACCGGCGACGATCTTACGATTGCCTTCAACGCCCGCTACCTCGTCGAGATACTGAACCACGTCGATTCGCCGCAAGTCGTAATGGAGTTCATGGGGCCGCTCTCGCCGGCCGCGATCCGGCCTCTTGAATCCGGCGACGGCCGGCAGATCTTCGTCCTCATGCCGCTCCGGCAATAGCGCGCGCGGCGCCGCCATGCTGCTCGAGGGCGTGCGGTTGCAGGACTTCCGCAACTACCGGAGCCTCGACATGGTGCCGCAGCCCGGGCTCAACGTGTTCGTCGGCGCCAACGCTCAGGGCAAGTCGAATCTGCTCGAGGCGCTGGCGATGCTAGCCACCGGTAAATCGTTTCGCGCGCACCGCGATGCGGAACTGGTGCGCGACGGCGCGGGCCGGGCGGAGATCGCCGGCGACGCGCGCATCGCCGCGGGCCGCGTGCGGCTGCGCGCGTCGATCGCGAAAACGGTTGCGGGAACGCGGAAGTCCTTCGACGTGAACGGCGCCGCCGTCGGCTTCGCGCGGTTTTTGGGACGCGCACGCGTCGTCACTTTCGTGCCGGGGGATTTGCAACTCGTCTCGGGCGGGCCCGTCTTGCGCCGCAGCCTGTTGAACGGTGCGCTCGCCCAAGCATCGCCAGCCTACTATCGCGATCTCGCGCGGTATCAAAAAATCGTCGCCCAGAAGGCGGCACTGCTGCGCGGTGCGATCGCGCCCGACCGCGATCTGCTGCTCGCGTACAACGAAGAGCTCGCGACGCCGGGCGGCGCGCTCATCGCTGCACGCGCCGCGTTTGTTGCTGACGTCGCACAGTCCACCGCGGCCGTTTACGCGCGCTGGCGCGGAACCACCGAGCGTCTCGTCGTGCGCTACGCGCCGAGCACGGCGGACGCCCCGCTCGCCGATGCGCTCCACGCGAACGTCGAACACGAGATACGCCGCCGGCAAACGCTCGTCGGACCGCACCGCGACGACGTGCGGCTCGAGATCGACGGGAAGCCGCTTGCGGCGTTCGGTTCGCAAGGCCAGCAACGCACTGCGGTGCTCGCGCTGAAGGTCGCCGAATATGAGGTGATGCGCGAACGCGCGGGCGACGCCCCGATCTTGTTGCTCGACGACGTCCTCTCCGAACTGGACGGCGCGCGGGCGCGCGGTTTTCTGGATGCGGTCGGCGATTACGAACAGGCGTTCTTGACCGCGACCGAGTTGCCGGCGGCGCTCGCCGGCGGCATCAGCGCATTCGCAGTGCGCGACGCGACCATCGCGCCGCTGGCGGCATGCTGACGAAACTCGGCGACGCCGTCGGCGGCTGGAAACCGCACGCAACACCTGGCGGCGATCCGCTGGCCGCCGTTCGGGCGGCCTGGGCGGACTTGGTGGGCGTCGAAGTCGCGCGCGCCGCGCAGCCGGTGGCGTTGCAGCGCGACACGGTGGTCGTCATCACGGCGTCGAGTTCGTGGAGCCACCAGCTCGCGTTTCTCGAACCCGAAATCGTGCGCGGCATTAAGGCGTTGCCGGAAGGACGCGAAATCAGCCGCTTGCGTTTTCGCGTCGGCACGGTGCGTGCCACGGTCCCCGGCGTGAAAGCGTCGCGGCCGGCGCGCCCTGGCCGCCGAAGTACGCCGGCGGGCGCCGAACCGCCGGCCACGACGATGGTCGAAGCATTCGAGCGTTTTCGTGCCGCCGTGCGGCGCTCGCAAGCGGCGCACCGCAACGGGGGCGGCCGCTTCTGCGCCGATTGCGGCGCCGCCGTCGACACCGGCGCGCGCTGCGTACCGTGTATGGAAACGAGCCGGCGCGCGCGCGAAGCGCACTGCGAGCGCCTGCTGTACGAAGCCCCGTGGCTGCGCCCCGAAGACGTGCTGCACATGGTGCCCGGCCTCGACGCGTCCGAGTACGACGCGATCCGCCGCCGGCTGTTGCGCGCGTGGTGGGATGAAATGAGCGTCGCCCGCAAGCGCGCGGCGGTTCTCCTCATAGGCCGCCACCGAATAGCAAACGACAAACAGCGCCAGCAGCGCCCACAGCGAGGAAGGCGACCGCGCGAGAATGGATTGCGCCACCCAAGCCGCCATCAGCACCGCGCTCACCGCGAGGGCGTGTCGGCGCCGAAACACCAGCGAGGAAG
>JBHEMQ010000040.1:0-16408 GCA_046262475.1 Candidatus Velthaea sp. | reverse complement strand
TTCGCCCGTCCGGCGCAACGCGCTCGGAGACTTGTACGATTTCATTCGCGCGGTCGAAAGCGACGAGCACAAGTTGTAATCGCCGGGGATGTCGAAGACACGGGATCGGAATGCAAGATTATACCGGAGAGCAAATCGAGGTCCTCAAGGGTCTCGAAGCCGTCCGTAAGCGCCCGGGAATGTACATCGGGAACACCAGCGACCGCGGACTTCATCAACTGGTTTATGAAGCCGTCGACAACGCGGTGGACGAAGCGCTAGCCGGTCACGCGACGCAAATTGGAGTGCTGCTCGGCAAAGACGGCAGCTGTACCGTGGAGGACAACGGCCGCGGCATTCCTGTCGATATGATCGCTGACGAGGGCTTGCCCGCGATTGAAGTGGTGATGACGATCCTGCACGCCGGCGGCAAGTTCGGCAAGGGCGGATACAAGGTCTCGGGCGGGCTTCACGGCGTGGGCATTTCCGTCGTGAACGCGCTTTCAGAGTGGATGATCACGCGCGTCAAGCGCGACGGGTGGCAGTACGAGATCCGATTCGAACGCGGCGTGACGTCCCAGAAGTTGAAACGGACCGGGCGCGCGGAGGGCGCGGGCACGGTGCAGCTATTCAAACCGGACTTCGAAGTTTTCGAAACGCTCGAATTCTCGTGGAGCACGCTCGAGAAGCGGTTGCGCGAGCTGGCGTTTCTCAATCGCGGGCTGGTCATAACGCTGGTCGACGAGCGCGGCGCCGAGCGCAAGGAGAAGACGTACATTTACGAAGGCGGCATCGTCTCGTTCGTCGAGTGGCTCAACGACAACAAGGACGAGCTGACGCCGGTGATCTCCACCAATGGCGAGCGCGACGATGTCGTGGTGGAGTGTGCGATGCAATGGACCGACGGCTACAACGAAGTCGTCTATTCGTATGCGAACAACATCAACACCATCGAAGGCGGAATGCACCTCACGGGCTTTCGTACCGCCGTTTCCAACCAGGTCAACGCATACGCGCGCAAGCGCGGGATGCTCAAGGACAACGATCCCAATCTGTCCACGGACGATTGCATGGAAGGGCTGACCGCGATCGTTTCGGTCAAGCTGCAGGAGCCGCAGTTCGAGGGCCAGACCAAGACGAAGCTCGGCAACGCCAAAATACGCCCGATCGTGTACAACTTGGTGCAAGAGCGCCTCGAATTTTTTCTGGAAGAGAATCCGAAGTTTGCCCGCACCATTGTCGACAAGTGCATGCAGGCCTCACGCGCCCGCGAGGCGGCGAAAAAGGCCCGCGATTTGTCGCGGCGCAAAAATGCGCTCGACGGCAGCGGTCTGCCGGGCAAACTCGTCGACTGCAAGAATCAGGATCCCGCGCAGTCGGAGCTGTTTCTCGTCGAAGGCGATTCGGCCGGCGGCACGGCCAAGGGCGGGCGCGACCCGAACACGCAAGCCATCCTGCCGCTGCGCGGCAAGATCCTCAATGTCGAGAAGGCGCGCCTCGACAAAGTGCTTTCGAACGAAGAGATCCGCACGATGATCACGGCGCTCGGCACGGGTTTCGGCGACGAATTCAACTTGGAGAAGGCGCGCTACCACAAGATCATCATCATGACCGATGCCGACGTCGACGGCTCGCACATCCGCACGCTGCTGCTGACATTCTTCTACCGGCAGATGCGCGCGCTCGTGGAGCGCGGCTACGTCTACATCGCCATGCCGCCGCTTTACGGCGTCAAGCGCGGCAAGATGCAGAAGTACGCGTTCAACGACAAAGAGCTGACCGACATCTTCGAGGGCCGCGACCCGAAAGAATTCACCGTGCAGCAATACAAGGGCTTGGGCGAGATGGACGCCCAGCAACTCGCGGAGACGACGATGGAACCCGGCACGCGCCGCATGAAGCAAGTCACCCTCGACGAGGCGAGCGAAGACGCGGAGCGCATGTTCACGACGCTGATGGGCGACAAAGTAGAACCCCGCAAAGAGTTCATCCAAGCCCATGCGCGGACCGTGAAGAATTTGGATCTGTAGCTAGGGGCTTGGACGAACTCGCCTCCCCGGAGGGGGCTTCAACATCGGGGTCCCCGTTCGGCGGCGGAAACTTTCCAGGCGCGGAGCGCTCGGCTTTCATTTCCCCAGGGTATTCTAGGAACGATGGCGGCGGCGCCGGCGTAAAGCCGTTAAGGCGATGCGACGGACCACGAGGCGCCTTCGATGCACCTTCCGCGATGGAGCGAGCGCAGCAGAGTTGAGCCTGAGCGAGACCCTCGACGCGAGCTCGGACGCGCGGCAACCCGCGGGCGCCGGTTCGCCGCGCGCGGGTCCGCCGCGCCGCAGGCGCCGCTTCGCCGCAGCCGCCGCGCTCGCGGTGGCTCTGCTCCTCGTCGGTGCCGTCGTGTTCCGGCACGCGCTCGTGGGCGTCGCATTGCAGCGGGGCCTTTCCATCGCGACCGGCTACGACGTCCGTTTCGGCGCACACCGCTTCGGGCGCGAACACGGCGCGCTCTTCGACGTACACGTGACGAAGAACGGCGATCCGGTCTTCGACGCGCCGCGCGTCGATGTGACCTATCAGCTACGCGACATCTTTCCGGGCGGTCAGCACCGTTTCGGCTTTGCCAGCGTCGCTGTGACCGGCGCCGTCATCTCGATCGTGCGGCATGCGGATGGGAGCTACAACTTCACGGCCGGCGGCAGCAATGCGGCGGCACCCGGGCCGACGCGAGCGGCGGCGGCACCATATTTCTTCACCATGCGCGTGCGCGACGGCGCGATCCGGCTCATCGACCGCGCTCCGGCAGCGCCGGATTTAGCCGAACAAGAAATCAATCGAGTCACGCTGGACGCGAGCGTCAAGTCGGATGCCCGCACCACGGCAGCGGTCAGCGGCGTACTCATCGGCAAACGCGCGGCAGGTGCACGCGCGCAGCGTTGGGCGCTGGCCGCAAAATCCGTCGTGGACTACGACCGCGGCTTCGCACTGCACCGGTTGCGCGCCGATGCGCTGCCGCTCCGCGGCATGCTCGGATTCTTGCTGCACAGCGAGGCGTTTCGCGTCGAAGACGGCGTGCTCAACGCGGTGGACGTCAAGGCGTACGCGGTGAACGTTACGGCGGATGCGCCGTTCGCGTATCGTATGGGCGGCGGTGCGGATCTCGCCGGCGCACGTTTGGCGATCCGGCCGCTGCTGCAGCCCGCGGACCGCTTGCGCGGCCGTTTAGAACTGGTCGACGACGGGCTGTGGACGCGCCGCGTCGACGGGAATCTCGGCGGCGTTGCCTTCAGCGCGCGCGGCGGTATCTACGACGTCGCGCAGCCGACGTTCCGGCTCGGCATCGCCGCCGACGGCGACTTATCCGCGTTGCGCGGACTGTTCGGTTTTTCGGTGCATCAGCCGCTGAGCGGCGCCGCGCACATCGAGACGCTGCTCGAATCGACGATCGGCGATCCGCTCATACGCACGGCCTTCCATGCGCCGCACGCCGCCTACGGCGCCTTTCCGATCGGCGACGCCCACGGCCTTGCCGACTACTACGGCGGCGCCGTCGTGCTCGACGGCGTGCGCGGTACCTACGGCGGCTCGGCGCTGACGCTCGGCGGGCGCATTCTCGTCGACCGCGACGTCGCCGATACGGCGATCGCCCTCGCAGCGCGCGCCCGCGGCCGCGATCTCCCCTACGCCGAAAATCTCGCGCCCGAAGCGGCCATCGCCGCCGTCGCGCTGATTACGGGTCAAGCGCAGTTCCGTGCGCGCGGCGCGATCGAAGCGGTCGGCGGCGGCGTCAACGGTTCGGGATTCTTTCGCGTCGACGAGCGCGGCGTCGGGGAATTCGGGCCATTTGCTTTCGCGCGAAGCGACGGATCATCGGTGGTCGGCGCGCTGCGGCTCGAGCGGCCAATCTCACAGAGCGCGGGCTGGATTTCGGCGCGCAATTATCGCGTCGACGTGCCGCGAGCCGGCGCGATCTTTCCCGGCGCCAGCGTGCCGAACTTTCCGCCGCTCGCCGGCATCATCGACGGCTCCTTCGCGGGCGCCGGAACGCCGACGTCGTTCGGAATCGCCGGCAGCGCGCGCGGCCGCGATCTGCGCATCGCGCAGTATACGCTGGGCACCGGCAGCGCCGCGCTGGGAGGCACGCTCGACGACGTCCGGATCGGCGACGTGCGCATCGCCGGTCCGCTCGGGCGGTTCGCCGGCGCCGGCGTCGTGCGCGACGGCACGCTCGCGCTGCGCGGCGAGTACGACGGGTCGCTCGAAGCGCTAGCCGCGGTGACCAGCGAACCGAATGCGCACGGCGCGCTGCACGGCCCGGTCGCGGCGACCGTCGGCAACGACGGCGTCGTTATTCAGACACAGGGCGCGCGTCTCACGAACGGATTGGTGCGCGGCGTCGCCGTCGACGCGGCCTCCGGAACGATTGCCATCCGCAACAACGTGCTGCACGTGATCGCGGCCGGTGCGACCGTCGGCGGGGCCCACGCCGTCGCGCAAGAGTCGAACGGTACGATCGCGCTTTCCGCGCCCGATGTGCCGTCGCGCGCGCTGCGCGGAACCGGAATTCCGCTGCAATCGGGTGCGGTTTCGATCTTCGGCCGTGCCGACGTGCGCGGTCACGCGCCGCGGTTCGACGGAACGGTGAGCGTACGCGACGGCCGCGCGAACGGATTCGCCATCGCCGGCAATGCACGCGTCGCCGTCGCGGGCGCACGCGCCGTCCTGCGCGACGGGAGCGGCGCGCTCGGCGCGACGTACGGAACGTTCGACGGAACCGTCGACGGGCTCGGCCGCGGTGCGCTGCATTACGATGTTACCGCAGGCGTTTCGCTCGCCGATGTCGCGCGTCTCGGCCGGGACATGCACGTTCCGGTCGCGTGGCTCGAGGGCAGCTTCGATGCGCGTCTGCGCGTGCGCGGGAGTGGTGCGCGGCCCGCAGTCTCCGGTCAGGTCGACGCCCCCGAAGGCTCGTACAACGGCCTCGCCTTTCACGACGCGCATGCCGGCGTCGTCATCGATGCATTCGGCATGGCCGCACACGACGGTTCGATCACCGTCGGCACGACGCGAGCTGCCGTCGACGCAAGCGTTGCGCGCGGCGCCTTTTCGGTTGCAGTGCGGGCCGACTCCGCGGATCTCGCCGACTTCGACGACTACTTCGATGAAAGCGAAACGCTGGCCGGGAAGGGCCGCGTCGACGTCGCGTTCCGCGCCGACGGGCGCCGCATTATCACGCGGGGCAACGTCGACGTCCGCGATTTACGCTACCGCCGCTTTCCGTTTGGCGAGACGCGCGCTACATGGGCGACGGATCGGGGTGCGATTCGCGCGCAAGCCGAGGTGAACGGCGCGGCCGGAACCTTGACCACTGCCGCGACGATTCGGCCGCACGGCGGCGACCCCGTCGCCGCGTTCGCCGCGGCCAGGTACGACGGCAGCGCGTCGCTCGCACGCATTGACCTCGGCACGTGGCTTCCCGCCGTCGGCGTTCAAGCTCCGGTGCTCGGCCTCATCGATGCGGGGGTTACCGTCGGCGGCCGTTTTCCGGCGCTCGGCGTCGCCGGTAATGCGACGCTTCGCAACGGTTCCGTGGCGGGCTTTGCGGTAAAATCCGCTTCCGTGCGCGCGGCATCGTCGGGCAGTCGCATCGCGCTGGTGCAGTCGAACGCCGATCTCGGCTTCGTCGGGCTGGCGGCGACCGGAACGCTCGGATACGGCGGCGGCGCACCGCTCGCTCTCGACGTGCGCGCGAACGCGGCCGACGGCGGGCGCGCCCTGCATGCGCTCGTTCCCGCGACGCGGAACATCGACGTCGCGGGGGCCTTCGAGGCCGGCGTGCGCGTCACCGGCTCGCTCGATCAGCCGAAGTTCGACGGCGGGTTCGATATCACGGGCGCGCGGTACCGGTCGCTCGCGATCCCGCGCATCGTCGGCGTCGTCGGCGCTCATGGCGACGCGGTGACGCTGCGCGATACCGAGGTTGATTTTACGAAGGGCCGCGCCTTCGTCGCCGGCGATCTGCCGCTGCAACTCACGCCGTTGGGCATCGGACCCGCGACGGCACCGCTTTCGTTCGACATCACCGCTAGCCGCGTTGACCTCGCGCAATTCTCGCCGTTGATGCCCGCGGGCACGAAGCTCGGGGGCACCGTCGACGGACGCTTCGGCGTCGAGGGGGACGTCGCGCATCCGCGCCTGCTGGGTTCGCTCGCGCTCGCCGGAGGGTCGTACGTTTCGCCGTTCGAGCGCGCGCCGATTCAGCACGTCGACGCGCAACTCGCCTTTGCCGGGACGAGCGTCGCACTGCAAGCCTTTCACGCCGATGTCGGCACGGGCACGCTCGACGGGAGCGGGCGGCTCGACCTCCCGTTCGCGCAGGGCGCGCGCGCCGGATACGCGGTGAATTTGCGCGCAAAGGGCGCCCAGCTCGACTTTCCGGCGTACGGCCGCGGCAAAGTTGACGGCAACCTGCGGCTGACGAGCGCCGCGCAGCGGCCGTCCATCGCGGGCGAGGTCGCGCTGAGCGATGCCATCGTTCCGTTCGCGGCAATCTTCCGTTCCGGCGGCGGCAGCGGCGAGGCGGGCGGACCGCCGGCGCTGGATCCGGCGTTCAACATTCATGCGGTCGCGGGCCGCAACGTGCGCGTCCGCAGCGGGATCATCGACATCGGCGCTACGGGCGCCGTCGATCTCGGCGGAACGCTCACGCAGCCGCGGCTCGCCGGTGAATTCCGTTCGACGGGCGGCACGTTCTCCACGTACAATCACCTCTTCCGCGTGCAGAGTGCGACCGTGACCTTTGATCCGTCGGCCGGTATCGTGCCCGAGATCGATCTGCGCGCGACGACGCACGTCACGAACCCCGACCCTGATCCCACGCGCAATATCGCCGGTAGTGCCGATGTGACGGTCAATGTCAGCGGACCGGCGGACGGCTTCACCACGACGCTGACCTCCCAGCCCGCGTATTCCGACGCACAAATTGCGGGGTTGCTGCTCGATCTGCCGGCGCTGCTCGGCGCTGTGAACTTCAATGGAGGGCAAGGCGGCACGCTGCTGCGCGGCGCGCCCGGCGAATCGAACGTCTTGCTGCCGCCCGGCGTCTCGCCGGAAAAGACGGGCACGGTCAGCTTGAACCAAGAAGTTTTTTCGCTGCTGAGCGGCCAGTTCACGCAGCGCGCATTGACGCCGATCGAGCAGACGTTCGAGCGCATCCTCGGTGTGACTGACCTTGCCTTCACGATCGACTACGGCGGCGGCATCGGCTACTCGCTGCGGCGGCGCCTCGGCGGGCATGACTTCTACGCGTTGCTCAGCCAGACGCTCAGCTACCCCGAGCGCACCAACGTGGGCTTCGAGCTGCATCCGGACGCGGTGACGAGCGTCAACTTTGCGTACTTCCGCGCAAACGGCGTGACGTCGCTGATCACGACGCAAACGCCCGGGTACACGAACTTCACCGCGCGGCACACGAGCTTCCAGCCCCTCGGCGACCGCACCGGGTTCACGTTCACCATCACGCGCCGCTACCCGTAGCGCGCGCCGCCGCGCGTCAAAACACAAGGCTGTCACAGGCGCGGCGTGTAAATTGCGACCTGGAACGCGACCGGCGCCCGGCGCGTTTCTTCCCGTAAGCACGCTTGGTGCCGCATCGGCCCAGCCGCCGTGCCCGGCGCGCTCCGTTGACGCTTCAAAGGACGAAGAGTTTGTTCGATTGGTTCCGTGGCGCGCCGCGCATCGTGCTCGCGTCGCTCGCATTCCTGGGTTTGGTGATGCCGCCCGCAATTTCGCAGACGCAAGGCCCGACGGTCGTTTCCGTCTCCGTCAGCGGCAATGCGCACATCGCCACCGACCGGATTCTGGCCGTCGTGAAAACGAAGGTCGGCGACCCATTCAATCCGGCGACGGTTCAAGAAGATTTGCGGGCGATTTCGGATCTCGGCTTCTTCTCGGATCAGGCGCCGCCGGTGATCAAGCAGCGTCCGGACGGCGTCGCAATCACGTTTCGTGTCATCGAAAACCCGGTCATCACGAGCATTCAATTCAACGGAAACGGCCACGTGCCGGCGGACACGCTGCTGGCGCTGATGGACACGGCGACCGGCCAAGTCTTCAACCTGAAAACCTATCAGCAAGACGTCTTGAAGATCAATTCGTATTACGACAAGATCGGCTACGGCGGGCAGGTGCCTTCGCACGTCACCGACGTCAACATCGATCCCAAGGGCGTGCTCACGCTCAAGGTTCAAGAGGGTCTCCTCGTTCGCGACGTCATCGTCACCGGCGACTACGTGCTGAACCCGACGCTCATCAAGTCGGTGCTGCTCACCAAGGCGGGGACGCCGTATTCTGAGGACCAGCGCGACAAAGACGTCGAGCGCCTCAAGGATCTTTACAAACAGTACGACTTGCAGATCGGCGATTTCGAGGCCGGCATCGATCCCGCGACGGTCGACACGAAGGCCGGTACGGCGGATGTCCGCTATACGATTTCGGTGGCGCGCGTCGGTGCGGTGGAAATCACCGGCAATACGAAGACGCACGACGACGTCATCCGGCGCGAACTACGGCTGCGCCCGGGCATGATTCTCACGGAATCGGGGGTGCGCCGGGACTACGACCGTCTGAACAATCTCGGCTTCTTCGAGAAGGTCGAATTGAATCCGAAACCGGGCCCCGATCCGAAGAAGCCGGCGCTGCTGACGCTCGACTGGGCCGTGAAAGAACAGCGCACCGGTACGGCGCAAATCGGCGCCGGCTACTCGGGCGGTTTGACCGGCACTGGACTCACCGGCACGCTGTCGTATTCGGAAAACAACATCAACGGCACCGGCAACGGCGGTTCCATCCGGCTCGAGCGCGGCGCGCGCACCTCGGATGCATCGCTTTCGGTTTCCGTGCCGTACGTCGGCAAGACCGCAAAATCGCAGAAGTACAGCTTCGGTGCGACGATTTTCACCAATCAGCAAACCAATTTTTATCCGGTTTATTTCGTGCCCACGCCGACGCCGGCGCCGGGCGCGACGACGCCGGCAACGGTTCCGGTTTCCATCATTCCGCAAGACCCCACGAACCCGATCGTCGTGGACGGCATCGCATCCACGTACAAGGCGCGCTCGACCGGCGTTAATGCGACCATCGGCCGCCGGCTCAACGACGTGTTCCGTGTTTCCGTGGGTGCGAACATCTCGCAAGTCGCCTCGTCCGCGGACGTCCCGGCGCCGTTCTTCTTCCCGACGGTGCAGAATCTGGCGCTCGGCGCGTTCGCGACGCCGTCGCCCAGCAACCCGCTGGGTTCGGACGTCAGCGGCGGCACGGCGCTCGGGGTTACCGCGCCGTCCATCGCCAACATCGACTCGACGCGTCCATTCAAATTGCGGTCGTTGATCTTCGGTCTCGGCGCGGACAACCGGGACGACATTTTTAATCCGCGGCGCGGCGCAAACGTGACGCTTTCGGACGAGATCAGCGGTCATAGCATCGGTTCTGACTTCAACTATTCGATCTACATGATCGACGCGGCGAAGTTTTTCCCGGTGCTCAAGAAGGCAACGCTCGGCTTCCATGGCCTGGCGGGCTTGTCGTCGGGAGCGATTCCGCCGAACAAACTCTTCACGTTCTCGGACCAGCAGTTGCGAGGATACACCGACCCCTTCTATGGAACCGATGAGGCGCTCTTTCAGACGGAACTTCGCGTTCCGCTGACGGCCGATCGCAAGTTCTCCATTGTCGGCTTCGCCGAGACGGGGGGTACGCGAATCCGGGGCGCGGCGCCCGTGATCGATGCGACGACGGGCAACATCGTCAACTTGAACCGGTTCACGTTTCACAGCGATGTCGGCGTTGGTCTGCGGTTCGACGTACCGCAGCTCGGATTGAAGACGATTCGTCTCGATTTTGCGAGAGGCGCAAATGGGACGCACACCGCTTTTGGGATTGGTCAAAGCTTCTAGAACTATGATGCGAATGTTTGCGCACGGCCGCGGCGCCGTGCTCGCGGCGGCACTGACCGCGGCGTTTCTTGCAGCGCCCGCCGCGCTTGCGGCGGACGTCACCGACATCGGCTTCGTCGACCAGACGTCGCTTGCGTCGCTGCCGAGTTTTCAAAGCGCGAATCGGCAGCTTTCCGATTACGGCCGGCAGCTGCAGACGCAGTACGCGAACCGCGCGAAAGGCGTGCCGCAGAGCCGGCAGGGCCAGCTCATGCAAGAGTTCCAAGGGAAAATCGCCGACAAACAGCGGCAACTGTTCGGACCGCTGTTCGGCAAGGCGCAGGTCGCGATCGCGTCGATCGCGTCGAGCAAGAACCTGACGGTGGTAGTGGACAAGCGCATCGTGGTCTTCGGCGGCACGGACATCACGCCGAACGTGCGCGATTTGCTGCAGAGTCCCGGCGATCCGGTGCCGCCGGCGAATTCGCCCGCGCCCTCGAGCGTCGGCTACGTGGACCAGAGCGCGATCAATACGATTCCGAAGATCAAGACGGCGCAGGACGATTTCGCCAAGTTCAAAGCCGATCAGGACAAGGCCGCGCAGGACAAGTTGAAAAGCGCGAAATCGGAGAGCGACCGCGAAGCCGTGTTCAAAGACTACAAAAAGGCCCTGGACGACAAGTCGGATCAGATCATCAAGCCGATGGTCGATCAGACGCGCAACGCCATCGCCGACGTCGCGAAAAAGAAGAACCTCGCGCTCGTCATCGACCGCGGCAACATCATCTACGGCGGACAAGACATCACCTCGGATGTTACAGCGGCCCTCAAATAAGGTGGTCGCAGGCATCCGGCGCGCGATCCTTGCGGTAAGCGTCGCGTGCGCGCTCGCTGCCTGCGCCAAAACCGGCACCACCGCGCCGTCCTCTCAAACCACCGGCCGCGGCACGGTCGGCTACGTGCGCATGGACGAACTGGTGAAGCATCATCCGCTCTACAGCCAGCTCGCGCAGTACAACGACAGCATCGCCGCGCTGAACCTTTCGGCCACCGTTCCGCAAGTCGCCAAACCGGACGCGGCTATCGCGAAACAGGAGGCCGCGCTGCAGGCGCAGCTCAATGCGGCGGCCGACCGCACGCGCAAGCTGATCGATGAAAAATCGAAAGAATACCAGCAGCGCGAATCCCAGGCGATCGCGCAGGCGCTGCGCTCCAACGCCAACGCGCCGTCGGCGGGCGCGATTCAACAGCAAATCCAAACGACGGCCCGAGGTCAAGCGGCCGGCGTCTCCGCGCAGGCCCAGCGCGATCTGCAGAGTTATCGCAAAACGCTCGATGCTCAGGACGGTGCGGAACTCGCGGCGGCTCAGAAGACGCTGACGGATCGCGCAACGCGAACGTTCCGCGCCAAGCAAGACGAACTGGCGGCGAAAGAATCGGCGCTCACGCTGGATCTCGCCAGCAAGGACGCGGCCGAGCGGCTCTCACTGCGCACGCGCCTCTCGAGCCTCGCGATGGAGGACGCCGACCGCGAAGATGCCCGCAGCAAGCTGGCGGCGATCGACCGGCGTGAAGCCGACGCGCTTGCGCCGGTGAAGAACCGCGATCAGCAGACGCTGGTGACGCTGCAGGCGCAGTTGCGGGAACAAGTGCAGCGCGACATGCAGAACCGGGCGAATCAAATCCATTCTCGCGCGGTCGCGAAGCTGCGCGCGCGCGAAGACGACCTGCGCCGGCAGTTCTCGAGCGGTCCGCTGATCGCGACACGCGTGCAAAACGGCAAATCGACGCAGCAAATCAATCCGAATCTTCCTCCCGATCTGCGCGCGCGCATCCAAACGCTGCATAACGACTATCAGCGCCAGTTCACGGACGACGCGAAAGCGACGATCACGGATTTCAACAAGACGCGCGACGATTTGCGCCGCCGCTACGAGCAGTTGCGCGGGATCGACGGAGCCGCGCAGAACGGTGCGCAGGCGCAGATCGCCTCGCTGACCAAAAAGCGCGACGATCTGTACGGCCAGATGGTGGCGCAGATCGGACGTGAAGTTAGGTTGATCGCGCAGCAGCGCGGCATCGCCGTCGTCGTGACGGATCCGGTCGCCAACGCCGCCGGCGTCGATCTGACGTCCGACGCCATGAAAGACATCGAGAGTCTCCACGAGTGAAGATCGAGCGTATCGTAGCCGCCGCGGTTTTCGCGGGAGCGTTGACCGCGTGCTCCCAGCCGCCGAAAGCGGACGTCGGGCTGATCGACACCAACCGCATCACGTCCAACTGGCCGAAGTTCATCAATTACCAGAATCAAATCGCCTCGGACGGCGCCGCAATCCAGCGCTCGCGCGCGTCCGCGGCACAGAAGCAGCGCCAGAACGCCGACTTGCAACGGCGCTATCAAACCGCGCAAAACGAACTCACGGACGACGTGCGGAACGCCGCGCAGCAAGTGGCAAAAGATAAGGGCCTCAAGTACGTGCTGACGCGGGAGTTTGTCGGATACGGCGGCGTGGACATCACGCCCGACGTAGAGAAGGTCCTCAAAATCGAAGAGAAGGCATCGCCGAAACCGTGATGCCGTCGACGCTCGGAGAGCTAGCCGAGCGCACCGGCGGACGCGTCATCGGCGACGCCGGCGTATCGATCGCGCGAATTTGCGCCATCGACGAGGCCGATGCCGGTGCGCTGACGTTTGCCACCGACGAACGCTACCTCCGTTCCGCACTGGCCTCCAAGGCCGCCGCGGTGCTCACGGCCGATGCGCTGGTCGGCGCGGGCGCGGCATTCGAAAAGCCGCTCATCGCGGTGCCGTCCGTCCGTGTTGCGCTGGCCGACCTGCTCGCGGCGGTCGCGCCGCCGCGGCCTGCGGCCGGCGTCCATCCGACTGCGGTCATCGACGCATCCGCGACGCTCGGAGCGGATGTGTCCATCGGGCCGAACGCCGTCATCGGAGCGGGCGCGCGCATCGGCGCGCGCACGGTGCTCGCCCCGGGCGTCGTCATCGGAGCACGTGCCGTGACGGGTACGGACTGCTGGTTTCATCCCCACGCCGTGCTGCTCGACGATTGCATCGCCGGTAACCGCGTCGTGCTGCAATCCGGTGCCACCATCGGCGCCGACGGTTTCGGCTGGGCCTTCCTCGAGGGCGGTCTGAGGAAGATCCCGCAGGTCGGCAATGTCACGCTCGGCGACGACGTGGAGATCGGCGCGCTGACGTGCATCGATCGCGCGCAGACGGGTTCCACGTCGATCGGCGACGGCACGAAAATCGACAATCTTTGCCAAATCGGCCACAATTCGCGCATCGGGAAGCACACGGCGATCGCGGCGCAAACGGGGATGGCCGGCACGACGACGATCGGCGATTTCGTACAAGTCGGCGGCGACGCGAAGTTTGCAGGTCACCTCACGGTCGGCTCGCGCGCGATCATCGCGGGCGCATCGCACGTGTGGAACGACGTGCCCGACGGCGCGATGTTCAGCGGGCGGCCCGCACGCAACCATCGCGACGAGCTGCGAGGACAGGCTTTGCTGCGCAAGCTTCCGAAGCTGTTCGCCCGGGTCGATGCGTTGGAGAGCGCCAACGGCAACCAGTCGCCCAAGTCTGATTGACGAGCCGACGCCGGTAGGCTGCGGCTCTGCCTAGAGAGCACGAGACTGCAGTACCAATCGACGTTGCGGGACGCGATCGAATTCGCGGGCGCAGGACTCCACACGGGCCAGCCGGCCCGCGTACGACTGCTCCCGGCAAAAGCCGGCACGGGCTTGCGTTTTCGGCTGAACGGCGCGATTGAGTTTCCGGCGCGCGCCGACTACGTCGTCGATACGCGCCGCGCGACGATGCTCGGGTGCGGCGAGCACACCGTGTCCACGGTCGAGCATCTGCTGTCGGCCGTGCTCGGCATGGGCGTCGACAACATGCTGATCGCCGTCGACGGCCCCGAGATTCCGGTCGAAGACGGCAGCGCGAAAACGTTCGCGGATGCGATCGCACGCACCGGAACGACCGTGCAGAACGAAGCGCGCAACCGTTTCATTCCCACGCAGCCGTACGTGTTCCGCGACGGCGACAAACTGCTGGTCGTCGCGCCGTCGTCGACGTTTCGGGTCCGCATGGCGGTCGACTACGAAGCGCCCATCGGCGCGCAATACCTTGATCTCGAAGTCGAGCCGGAGACCTACCTCAAAGAAGTTGCGCCCAACCGGACGTTTGGATTTCAGCATGAAGTCGAATCGCTGATTCGGCGCGGGCTCGCGCAAGGCGGCAATTTGGAAAACGCCGTCGTCTTCGGACCCGACGGTCCGATCGCGCCGCTGCGTTCGGCGACGGAGCCCGTGCGTCACAAAGTTTTGGATTTGATCGGCGATTTTGCGCTGTTGGGCGCGTATCCGCAGTGCGAGGTCGTCGCCATCAAGAGCGGCCACAAGCTCCACTGCATGGCGGTGCGCGAATTGCTTCCGCCGGGCGGTGCGAGCGCGCACGCGACCGCCGTCGTTCCGTAGTGCTTGGGCGCCGAACCTCCGGATTAGAAGGCTAGCGGTGTCGTCGCTCGACGTGCGCGAGATCATGAAGATCTTACCGCACCGGTATCCGATGCTGCTGATCGACCGCATCTTGGAGCTCGAACCGATGAAGTTCGCGCGCGGGATCAAGAACGTGACCGTCAACGAGCCGATGCTCGTCGGACACTTTCCGGGCAATCCGCTGCTGCCCGGCGTCTACATGATCGAGGCGCTCGCGCAACTCGGAGGCACCGTCGTTCTGGAACCCGGCGACATGGCGCGGAAGGTCCCGTATCTTGCGGCGATCGACAAGGCGAAATTTCGTCGGCCGGTGGTTCCCGGCGATCAGTTGATCATGGAGGCGCGCGTCACGCGCACGCGGATGAACATCGGTTGGGTCAACGCCGTGGCAACCGTCGACGGCGACATGGCGTGTTCGGCGGAACTGACGTTCTCGATCTCGCCGGAACCGTCATCGTTCTTCAACGACGCCGCCATCCTGCACGAATGATTCATCCCGGCGCGATCGTGCATCCGTCGGCAAAAGTTGACCGGACGGCCGACGTCGGACCGTTCTGCGTCGTCGGCGAGCACGTGCGCATCGGCGCGCGGACGCGGCTGCTCGCGCACGTGGTCGTCAACGGCCATACGACGCTCGGAGAAGACACCGTCGTGTATCCGTTCGCATCGATCGGGACGGCGTCGCAAGACCGCAAGGCTTCGGACGAACTCGCGTTCACCACCG
This sequence comes from Candidatus Velthaea sp., assembly GCA_046262475.1. GTDB lineage: Bacteria > Vulcanimicrobiota > Vulcanimicrobiia > Vulcanimicrobiales > Vulcanimicrobiaceae > JBHEMQ01. Next base: position 1,255 of record JBHEMQ010000040.1, on the reverse strand, counting down.
TCGGCAGCCGGACCACCATTCGCGAGTACGTTTCCATTCATCGCGCGACCGGATCGGGCGAGACGACCTCGGTGGGCGACGATTGTCTGCTGCTGGCGCATTCGCACGTCGCGCACAACTGCATCGTCGGCAGCAACGTTACGATGTCGAACATGGTGCAGCTGGCGGGCCACTGCATCATCGAGGATTACGCCGGTATCGGTGGCATGTCGGGCTTGCACCAGTTCGTGCGCATCGGGCGCTACGCGTTCGTCGGCGGCTACACCAAGCTCGTCAGCGACTTGCCGCCGTTCCTGCTCTGCGACGGCAACCCCGCGGAGATTTACGGCCTGAACATCGCCGGTTTGCGGCGCGCCGGGTTCGGCCGCGACGTGATGCAAGAACTCAAGGACGCGTACAAGACGCTGTACCGGTCGGACCGGAACCTGTCGCAGGCGGTGGCGACGCTGCGCGAGACGGTCGCAACGAAAGAAGGGCGGGCGTTGTTGGGGTTTCTTGAGGCTGAGAGTAATCGCGGGATCATGAAATAACGCTGCGCTTGCGTAGAGACGTCGGCGGCGGATGCGGTGCGCGCGGGCACGCCTTGCGGCGCGCGTCGTGCGCGCCGCAAGGCTACACTCGAAGCGCCTCTCGCCGTCCTGGCTCCGGCGCTTCTCACACTACCCGCGCGCACCGCATCCGCCGCCGCCGCCTCATGGTCCCTCGTTGCATGTGTTCGTGTGGCCACCGGGTGTACGTGGTAGGCGCAGCGTTTTGCGGTTTTGCAGGGCTGGGTGGCGCGGGCGCGGTGGGGTGTTGTGCGCGTTTTTTTTAGCACCGGTGAGGCGTCCGGGGAATTGTTGGCGACGGAGTTGTTTGAGGCGATGCGGCTGCGCGAGCCGATGATTTCGGCGGAGGGCATCGGGGATGCGCGCATGGCGGGGGCCGGCGTGTTGCTGTGGCATCGGACGCGTGGGTGGGCGTCGATGGGGCCGATCGATGCCGTGCGAAAAATTCCGCGGCTGCTCGCGGTCATGCTGGCAACGGCGGCGCGGCTCGCACGGCGGCCGCCCGATCTCGTGGTGCTCGTCGATTTCGGCGCCTTCAACCTTCGGCTCGCGCGCACGCTGCGGCGGCTCGGCGCGCGCGTGCCGATTCTGTATTACTTTCCGCCCGCGGCGTGGCTCGACAACGTGAAACGCGCGCGCGCCGTCGCCGCGTTGAGCGACCCGCTGACGGCCTTCACGCACCAGCGCGATTTTTACCGGTCCCGGGG